>CAZQEN010000513.1:0-3870 GCA_964591605.1 uncultured Planctomycetales bacterium | reverse complement strand
CCGGCAAACAGATAGGCCACCGCTAAACCACCGCGCCACTCGTCGACTCTACTTGCGCTGGAGGAACGCGCTGGAGGGGCGGGGAGCCCGGTTTTCGGGCCGTGGAGGGGGTTCGCGGGGTGTGACTGGGTTCGTTGTGTCGGCGACGCAGGGGAGAAGGTGGGAAAGTGAGAAAGTGAGAAGGTGAGAAAGTGAGAAGGTGAGAAAGTGAGAAGGTGGGAAAGTGAGAAGGTGAGAAAGTGAGAAGGTGAGAAAGTGAGAAGGTACGCAGGTGAGAAAGGGGGAGTCTGGGCGACGGGGGCGGTGGCTTCGATGGGTGCGGGGATGTTGTCATGAGTGCTCGCGCTGCTGTGTTTGGGGCAGAGTCTGCCTTCTTCTGCGTCAGAACACGGCGGGTGCTCCGGAGGAACGGGGCGGAGCGGAGCAGGGTGTTTGGGAAGCGGGAACGCAGAGTTCGTCCATGAGAATCTGCAAGGGTACGGGTAGACTGTGGCGGGGTTGCGACAGAGGGAGCAGCGTTCATGTACAGGCGCCGAATTCTGCTGGCGGTGGTCGTCGGGCTGTGCATCGTGGTTGTGCGGTTCTGGTATGGATCTGTGCGACACCGGTCGTGGTCGCAGGGCGTCACGGAGCAGTCCAGGCCAGCGGCAGCACAGGAATTGCCCCGCATCGAGGTGATCACAGACGCGGCGGCGATTGCGGAGGCTCATCGGGAGGCACAGGCGCGGCGCGACAAGCGGGTTGCCGATCTGCTCGGGAGTCCGGCCGAGATTCCCTTCTACGACGATGACGCGCTGGACCTGCTTGGGGAAGGCAGGGCGCGGTCTGTTGCGGCGATGAAAGCCATTCTGGACCGCGGGACGGCGGAGGACCGCGTCGCCGCGGCCATTCTGCTGGTCAAACTGGGCGACGCGGGAGGGCGGTCTGCGGTCTGTGGGCTTTTGGATGATCCGGCTGCGCAAGAACCTCTCTTGTCACGACTGGGGTACCTTGAGGAGGAGAAGGCCGGTGAATGGCCCGAGGTGAGAGCATGGGTCTTGAAGTCGCTCGATACGTCGGACGCGAAGCGGCGGCGGGCGGCGGTGAGGCTCGTGATGCAACTGGACGTCCGCCCGGCGGGGCCGAAGCTGGCGGAACTGGCGACGCGGCCGGGGATTGATGAGGACGGGTGGATTTCTTCATGTGCGGCCGACCGCGTGCCCAGCCTGGATCTACTCGAGAGTATCATCCAGCGACTGAATACTGCCCATGGAGGTCGTGAGCGGTATTGGCTGACCATGGCTCTGGCGGACCTGATCGGTTCACCGGATGGGACGGTGTCGGGGCGGGCCCTGGATTCGGCGCGGGTGGTACTGCAAGCCGCGGGAACTGAGGAGTTTCAACAGATCGGCCTCGTGGACGCCGTGACGAAGCATGGGGGCGCTCGGGCCGCGGCATTGCTGGGGGAGGTGTACGAATCAGGCCAATCGCCGGGGCTCCGGGGCGCGGCTCTCGTGGGACTGGCGAAGCTGGAGCCGGCGGCCACGCTGCCGAAGGCGTTGAAGGCGCTCTCGGACGAGAAGCTGCGGCGGCCGGCAGTGGCAGCGATCGAACACGCGGCAAAGGGCACACAGGATGCGGAGTTGATCCGGGAGCTTCGCCGGGTTGCTTCGCGGGAGAAGAACGGCTCGCGCCTGCTGGAGAGTATTGCGCATGCCATGCTGGAGATTGGGGGGCAGGAGGCCATGGCGGGCGTCGAGGCGATTGTTCCACGGCTGGGCTCTACCTCGGTGATGGAGATCCGCTGGGCGCTGGCGGGGATGACGCTGGACAAAGCGGCCGAGCGGCTGATGAGCCTGGGATTGCTGGACAAGGCCGTCGCGGACAACGCCCTGGCGGATCTGAAGCACAAAGAGAAGGAGTTGGACGACACCGAGCCCGCCTTGCTGGCCCTGCTCGATGCGGCGGGGCTGGCGATCGGGTTTGATGTCGAGACGGGCGAGCTCCCGGTCGGGCATGACCGCCTCATACTGGATTTCGCGTCCAAGAGTGGTGGAGCTTTTCGGCCCCTCGCCGTTCAGGAGACATGGAATCGTCAGAACGAAGACGACGATGAAGCCGACTACACGGTCCAGTTTGTTCACGGCGATCGGTTGTATCGCTTCACGGCGCGCAACTTCGGCGACTGGTACGATGTCGAGGCCGTGGTGACGGCCATTCACACGGCTCTGAAGGACGCCGGAAGCACGAGACAGTTTCATGCCCTTGATACCGGCGGTCAGGACGCGATGTTCGTTTTCGCGGAGCCGGGTATCATGTCGGAGGTGTCGCGGGAGTTTGGATTACCCCTGAGCACGGACCTGAAGCGGTCCGAGCGGGAGGGGAAGGAGTACGAACGGCAGGTGATCGAGCAACTCGGAAAAAAGGGGGATTAGGCATCCTCCGCCGCAGGTGCTCCGTCAGACGTGCCCGCCGGCGCGGGTGGCCGTGATGCAGGGGAGGTCAGGTGAGAGATATGTGCATGTGTCTGCGAGTCAATGCGCTGGCCCGGATGACGGGGTGCCTGCTGACCTGGGGTGCGGTATCGAAGGCGGATGGGCCGCGCGAGGCTCCGCTGGCAGAGCGGATCGGGATGACGCATGTGGCGGGGAAATACCACTTTTCAAACGGCGATTTCCTGAACGAGGGGGCGGATCAGGTCCTGCGGACGGGGACACGGGTGATCAAAGTCTACCTCGATGACCCGGCGACCCATTACCCGTTCAACAGCGATTGGGGCCGGATCGACAGCATGGTGGAGGCGGCGCGGCATCCGTATTACCAGGCGCTGTTCCGCAAGCCGTTCAAGACGTACGTGATGACGGCCCGGGGGTACGTCGATCGCAACCAGCACTACTTCCGCAACGGCGTCTCGGATGAGCAGTACGCGGCGGAGGTGCGGCAGTTTCACGCGCTGGCGTCGTATCTGCTCACGACCTACCGGGACACGGGCAAGACGTTCATCCTGTCGCACTGGGAGGGGGACTGGGCGGTGCGCGGAAACACCAGCATCAAGCCGGAGGACGACCCGAGCCAGGCGGCGCTGGACGGCATGGTGCGCTGGCTCAATGCCCGGCAGGAAGGGGTGAGCCGGGCGCGGGCGGAGGTGCGCGACACGACGGCCCGGGTGTTCCACGCGGCGGAGGTGAACCTGGTGAAGCTGGCGATGGACGGCCGGCCGATGGTGACCAACCGGGTGCTGCCGCGGACGCGCTGCGACCTCTACTCGTATTCGGCGTACGACACGGCCAACTTGGCGGCCGGAGACCCGGCCAAAGGGCGGGCGCTGTTCAAGCGGGCGCTCGAGTACCTGGCCGAGCAGGCCCCCGACAGCGAGGCGTTCGGCGCCAGGAACGTGTACGTCGGCGAGTTCGGGTATCCGGCGATGCGATCGAAGAAGGATCCGCATACCAGCGATGAGCGGCAGATGCAGGTGGTGCGGGCGGTGATCGACGTGGGGCTCGAATTCGGCTGCCCGTATCTGCTGTACTGGCAGATTTACGACAACGAGTGCGCCAAACGCTCACCGTCGATCGAGGAGTGCCGGGGGTTCTGGCTGATCCGGCCGGACGGGACGCCGGGGGCGGCGTGGGAGTATTTTGCGTCGCTGATGTCGGGGAAGGGGGCCACGAGGCCGGCGGAGGAGTGAGCGCTGAAACATCCGGGCGGCCTTCTTTCGCCCCATCGGGGGCTCCTGCTTTCTGAGGTTTACACCACCTGGGCGGGCACCCTCGTCGATGTTGTCTCGCCCCGTTGGGGCTGAGGGTATGCGATGACCTCCGGACCCAGGCCGTTGGCCTGGGCTGTCCATGAAAGGCTCTCCGGTCAAGTGAATTCGGTTCTGCGCGCACT
>CAZQEN010000512.1:0-3949 GCA_964591605.1 uncultured Planctomycetales bacterium | reverse complement strand
GTCGGCACGGCCGGAGCTGCTTCCACGGGGCCCAGGCAGGGTTGGCGGAAACCCGCATGCCCTCGGTAGAGTGACACCTTCGGCGTCCTCCCCGCTGGCACTCCTCCGGCCGAGGCTGGCGCGCGAGAGGCGTGTTTCCTGCAGGAAGCCCGGCCCGAGGTTTCCTTGATTGGCCTCAGAAGGTCGATGCGATCAGAATCTGACCACCGCCCGGCCGACGATGTCACCGCTTCTGAGTAACTCGAGGTTTTCGTTAATCTGCTCGAATGCGATCGTCTTGACCGTGTGACGGATTTTGCCTTGCGCCGCCAGCGCCATCACTTCGCTCAGATCGTTGTAGCTGCCCCAGAACGATCCATGATACGTGTACTCGCGCGCGACGCACGGGAACAGCGGGATGTCGATTCGATCGCCGACCAGACCGACCGACGCGTAGTGCCCGCCGATCGCCAGGAGCTCGAATCCCAGCCGGATCATCTCCTCGGCGCCCGCGCAGTCGATCACCGCATCGAGTTCGCCCTGACCGCATGCGGTGCGGAGCTCCCTGCGAATGTCATCGGCTGATCTGCCTTTCGTGCTGATGACGTGATCGGCTCCGTGTTCCCGGGCGACGGTCAGCTTGTCGCGATGGCGGGCCAGTGCGACCACCGTCGCGCCGGCCCCCAGCAGCTTCGCATACTGCACGGCGTACGCGCCCAGTCCGCCGATCCCCAGCACGGCGAGCACGCGGCCCGGACCCAGTGCACCCGACTCACGTAGCTTCCTTATACCCCGATATGGTGTTAACCCTGCGTCAGTGAGTGGAGCCAGTTCCTCGGCCTTCAGACGCTTGTCCACTTTGATCAGATACCGGGCCGGAACCGGCACGTACTCCGAGTACCCGCCGTACGGCCCGAAGCCCGGCCAGCTTCCATGGCCGCAGATCTGCGTGTTGCCCGACTGGCAATGACGGCACGTCCCATCGCCCCATCCGCCCACCACGACCACCTGGTTGCCCTCCTCGAAGCCAGCCGACGCGGGCACGCTGCCGCCGATCCTGTCCACCACGCCGGCGATCTCGTGACCGGGCGTGAGCGGCAGCGGCAGGTCCGCGTACCTGCGGAAGTAGCCGTCCAGCAACTGCACATCCGTGCGGCACATGCCGGCCGCGGTGACTTTGACCAGAATCTCATCGGGCTGGATATCCGGAACCGGAACATCCTCGAGGACAAGGGGTTTGTGATACGCGTGCATTCGTGCGGCCCGCATGGCGTCGCTCCTCTCGATTGAGGTGAACCAGGCGCAGCATTCATGTACCACAGGCCGCTCGTCCAGGCCAGCTTCAACCGATCGAACCCGCCGGCCACCACGCGATGCAGCAGGGACAGGCCCATGCCCCTGGTATAGCCACCCCGCCTTTTGCGGCATCTCCACTTGTTACAAACGCTTTACATCCGCGACCCCGCCCATCAGGTAGATTCTAAGCAGTGGGACCACCGCGAGGGTGTCCCTCTTCAGGGGATGACTCACATGTCCGCATCCAGCTTGTCACGCATGATTGCGATCCTGACCGCCGGCCTGTTCGCCTCGTCCAGCCCCGGCCAGGTCAGCCTCGCTGCCGCCCGTCCCTTTGCATCCAATGTCATCATCCCGCAGACCCGATCGTTCGCCATGGGGCCGACCGGCGTCGTGCAGATCACGCAGGTCAGCGCCCAGGTGGCCATCATCGAGCAGGTGGCGACCACCACGCTGGATCTGGCCCTGCGCAATCCGAGCGGTTCGCGCCTGGAGGCCGAGCTGATCGTGCCCGTGCCCGACGGCGCGGTGGTCCGCGGCTTCACCTTCCAGGGCACGGCGGCAGAGCCGACCGCCGTGCTCCTGCGCAAGGAGGAAGCCCGGCGGATCTACGACTCGATCGTCGCCAAGGTGCGCGATCCCGCGCTGCTCGAATTCGCGGGATACAACCTGATTCGCTCCAGCGTGTTTCCCGTCGAGGCCGGAGGCTCGCAGCAGGTGCGCCTGACGTACGAGCACCTCTGCCCCGCCGACGGCGAGCGCATCGACTACGTCCTGCCCCGCAGCGAATCGCTCGACTACACCGTCCCCTGGCAGGTCTCCGTCCAGATCCGGTCAAAGCGGCCAATCTCCACCTTCTACTCGCCCAGCCATGTGCTCGAAACGCTCCGTCGCGATGAACATGCGGTCACCGTGCGTACCACCGCGGCGGCCGGCTCTGAACCTGGCGCCTTCCGGCTCTGCTATCTGCTCGAACGCGGGACAGTGACGGCGTCGCTCCAGGCTTATCCCGACCCGAAAGTCGGCGGCGGCTATTTCCTGCTCCTGGCGGGCCTGCCCGCCCGAGCGTCGTCCGTCGATGAGTCTGATTCCACGCAGGTCATCCGCCGCGAGGTGACGCTCGTTCTCGACCGGTCGGGCAGCATGAATGGCGAAAAGCTCGAACAGGTCCGCGAGGCGGCGCTGCAGGTCCTGGCCGGTCTCGACGAGGGCGAGGCGTTCAACGTCATCCTCTACAACGAAGCCGTCGATGGCTTCGCCAGCCGGCCGGTCATCAAGTCCGAGAGCACCATCCGCCAGGCGCGCGAATTCATCAAGTCCATCCAGGCCCGCGGCGGCACCAACATCCACGACGCCCTGCTGGAAGCCCTGCGGCCCCGGCCGACCACCGGCATGCTCCCGATCGTCCTCTTCCTGACCGACGGTCTGCCAACGGTGGGACAGACCTCGGAAGCCGTCATCCGCGACCTGGCGCTCAAAGCCAACCCCCACCAGCGCCGCATCTTCACCTTCGGCGTCGGGGTGGACGTGAACACCCCCCTGCTCGAAAAGATCGCATCCGAAAACCGCGCGACCGCCACCTTCGTCCTGCCCAAAGAAGACGTGGAACTCAAGGTCGCGCAGGTCTTCCGCCGCCTGTCCGGCCCCCTGCTCGCCGACGCACGGCTGGACATCTGCGACGCGACGGGATCGCCGGCCCCCGGCCGTGTGCACGACCTCATGCCCGCCCGCCTGCCCGACCTCTTCGAGGGCGACCAGCTCGTCCTCCTCGGCCGCTACACCGGCCAGGAACCCCTCCATTTCCGCGTCTCCGGCAATTACCGCGGCCGCCCGCGCACCTTCGAATTCAGCTTCGGCGTGGACAAGGCCACCACGCGGAATGCCTTCGTCCCCCGCCTCTGGGCCAGCCGCAAGATTGCCTTCCTGGTCGATGCGATCCGTCAGATGGGCGCCGACCACGACCCGCTCCATCCCCGTCCCGCTGTGACGGCCGATCCGCGGCTCAGGGAACTCGTGGACGAGATCGTGCGTCTAAGTACGGACTTCGGCATTCTGACCGAGTACACCGCGTTCCTCGCCCGCGAGGGCACGGACCTCTCGGAGCGCAGCCGCGTGCTCTCGGAGGCGGCCACGAACTTCGGCCAGCGGGCGATCGACTGCCGGACCGGTCTGGCTTCCGTCAATCAGGACAACAACGCTGTGTTCATGAAGGGCCAGACGGTGCAGAACATGCGGAACAGCTTCTACGCCCAGAACATGGACCGCGTCTCGATCAGCAGCGTCCAGCAGGTCAGCGACCGGGCCTTCTATCAGAAAAACGGGCGCTGGGTGGACAGCCGCCTCGTTGAGCAGGAGCGAACCCTCCAGCCCCGGCGCATCATCGAGTTCGGCTCCGAAGAATTCCGCACGCTGGTCCAGCGGCTGGCCTCCGAGGGCCGGGCCGGCTGCGTGTCGCTGCGAGGCGACGTCCTGCTCGAAGTAGACGATGAACCGGTGCTCGTGAAAGCCCCGGCCCTGAGCCAGGTGAGGTGACGATCGTACTCTGACAGGGTGACATGGCAGATCCGGCTGATCTCACCGGGATGGGTCAGCCCCAAGGTCCACAGGGGTCCAGTTTGTCCATGTCACCCTGTTTTTGGGATTGAAGGAGATTCAAGAGGTTTGAGGTACTGCG
>CAZQEN010000511.1:0-3964 GCA_964591605.1 uncultured Planctomycetales bacterium | reverse complement strand
AGATCGAGATCGTCAGCGACAGCGAGCTGATGGTGCGCCAGATCAACGGCCAGTACAAAGTCCGCTCGCCCGACCTGCGGCCGCTCTTCGAGGACGCCCGGACGGCCCTGGCGGCCTTCCGGTGGCGGATCCGGCACGTCCTGCGGGCCCACAACACCGACGCGGACGGCTTGGCCAACGATGCCATGGATGCCCACGGAGACGTCGTGCGTGTGGACACCCTGGGCCTGCTGGGTCAGCACAGGAAGGCAAGCGCGCCCCGAGGGCCAGGCGCCCCGGCTGCTGTGCCCGCTGCGGTGAGCCCGACTGCCCCGGTGACCTCAACCCATCCCAGGCGGGCCCGGCAGATTGAAGGCCGGGTCACGGAGCCGCCCGCTCACGGGCAATGCCCTGCCGGGATGCGTCAGGGCCAGGTGTTTCGGTTCGAGTGCACCACCCCGCCGGGCCTTTGTCTGCACCTGTGTGCGACGGCCCTCCCGACGGTCCTGCAGATGCAGCAGAATCCGACGGTCACGGCCCATGAGGTCAAATGCAGTAAGCCGCGGTGTGGTGCTGTGCTTCAACTGGCCGTCACACCGGGCTGAGACGGGAAGGCCGTATCAGGCCGCCGGCCTGGGCGGGGGATCTTCACCGAAGATCGACACGATCGACTCGATCCGGGCATCCACGTCATACGTGCCCGCCGCGAGGGCCTCGCGGATGGCCTGAACCTTGTCGGCACGGATGCCCGGGCCATTCTGAGCACGCTGGAGCCAGTCCGGGGACGGGGGCATGGCGGTGACCCCCGGCTTTCGCCGCTGGCGGCTGACCAGTGCCCGGGGGCCCGACCATTGATCGAAACGCGTGAATTGTGTCAGGGGAACCATGTCGATTTCTTATCGGGCAGACCGGCCTGCGAGCTTCAGCCGGCGGGCAATTTTCTGGTGCAAAAACGACCGGCCGTCAGTATACTGATTCGTACCTTTCCGCCATGGAGGGCACTAGAGGTGAGCATGATTCGATTCACGGCGGTCTGCGGGCTGGCGGCACTCCTGTTTGCCGGCTGCCAGGCCGCCGCGCCCAAAAGCGTGTTGGACCGTCTGCCCCTCCCCGCGATGATCCGCAGCGAGGTCGCCCCGCCGCCATCCATTCCGGCGCCGCAGACGCTCGCCGCTCCGGCGCCCCGTCGACCGACTGTTCCCGCGGCGTGGATTCCGCCCGGCGGCTTCTCGGACCGCTGGACCTGCATCGTGATTCACCACTCCGCCAGCGACTCCGGGTCGCTCCGCGACATCGACCAGTGGCACCGCGGCCAGGGCTGGGAGGGGTGCGGATATCATTTCGTGATCGGGAACGGGACTCGCTCGGGCGACGGCGAGATCGAAGTCTCACCCCGCTGGCGCCAACAGTTGACGGGCGCTCACACCCGCCTGTACGGCCAGCCCAGCAGCCCCGAAGGCAACTACTACAACGAGCACGGCATCGGCGTCGTTCTGATCGGGAATTTCGACAAAGCGCCGCCGACGCCCGCCCAGATGAACGCCCTGATTCAGCTCGTGTCCTGCCTGTCTGGGTCTTGCTCGATCCACCCCAGCCGGGTCTATACGCATGGGGAACTCAAAGCCACCGATTGCCCCGGCCAACATTTTTCCAAGCCCCAGCTCCGACGCAAGCTCCTGGACGCCCTGGCGGCCCGTCCGAACATAAACCACTCACCAGAAGGAAGTTAGGAACCACAGCCTCATTCCGGCCGGCTCGGGCTGATTCGAAGGGAATCGCCTCAACTTGACGGCGGGATCAACCGATGATCGGACTAATAGTATATATGGTGTGGGGGCATCGCGCCGCTGCGTGTGGGCTTCGGGCGGTTCCACCGCTGTTCGATCAGCTTCCTCACAGGAGGATGGGTAATGTTCAAGGGTCCCATCGCTTACCGTTTTCTGCGCAAGACATTGTTCCTTCTGAGTGCCGGCGCATTCGCGTGTGGCGTGGGGAGCGGCTGCGACCCCACCGTGCGATCCACGGTTCTCAGCGGCTTCCAGGGCCTCGCCACCTCGCTGGTAACGGCCTTCTTCCAGGGCATCGCCGCTGACGACAGCACCGACGCCACCGGCTGATCGCGACGCGTATCAGCCCGACCCGTTTCTGGTGCGATCGAGGCCAGAGACCGCTCTGGCCTCGATCGCTCTATTGGAGTATCCTTCACGCTTCGGGAGAGGCGTGGAGTGATCGATGAGCCGTTGCACCTGCCCCCGACCCCGCGTCATCCGCTGGACATTGATGGCCGCCCTGCTCGGCACGCTGCTCGGAAGCGGCACGAGCTGTGATCAGGCCATCGAGGACGCCCTGCTGACCGGCGCCCGCAGCACCGCTTCCGCCCTGCTCAATGCCTTTTTCGACAATATCGCCTCCGGTGACGACTTCACGCCCGTCACAGTCAAGGCGTTGTGATCGGACGCTGCCCCCCACATATGGCTGACCGGGGAACACCGGAAAGACAGGGAATTGCCGGACGGATCGCCCGCGCCCCCGCGTGCGCGATCACGGCGCTTTCTTCTCCTTCTCGCCGTCGTCCTTCTTCAGCTCTTTGATGCGGATGTTGCGGTACCAGAACTCCCCGCCGCCGCTCTGAAGCCCGATGTAGCCCCTGACCGGCATCTTGGCGTAGGGGAATTCGAATTTGCCCACGGGCTTGGTGAGCTCCGCGAAGTCGGTGTCCACCACCTTGACGCCGTTGAGCACCACAGTGACCTTGAGGCCCTGGACCCGCACTTCCATTTCGTTCCACTCGCCCAGGGGCCGGGACAGGTTCTTCTTGGGGGCAAGCACATCGAAAACCGCGCCGGTCGTCTCCTTGCCGGGCTGCTTGCCGACGTCGTCGATGATCTGCACCTCAAAGCCCCCGAGCCCCGGCTCCTCGAGCGGCGCCCGCAGGAAGATGCCGCTGTTGGCGTCAATCGTCAGCTTGTACTCGAGCCGCAGCACGAAATCCCCGTACTGCTTCCGGGTCGCCAGCCAGTCATCCGTGCCGCGATCGAGGCAGTAGATCATCCCATCCTTGACGGTGAAGTATGCGTCTTCCTCGGCGACCTCCTCGCCGTCGAGGCCCTTGCGGGGCACCCAGCCGCTGAAGGACTTGCCGTCAAAGAGCGACACGAAGCCTTCGGCCTTCTCCTTGTCAGGGTCGTAGGCCGGCCTGGTCTCCGCGCCCGCGGCCGACAAGCTCATGAAACTGACCAGAACGTAACCGAGCATCCTGTCCATGGCGGGTCTCCCTTGCAGCCGAATACATATGATCCGTGCGTCACGGTAACGCCGATAGCTTACGGGATTTCATCCGCTCCGTCAGCGCCGCACGGCCCCCGGCCGGAGTGGGTTCAAGCCCCACCATCGTCCGCGACGTCCAAAGAACGCCGAGTGCTCGAATGAGATCGAGACTCAGGTCGTACACGAGAACAACTTCGAGAAGACGTGCAGCCAGCGGTGCCGCTGCGGAAGGGACGATCCAGGCGGTAACTCGACGCCAGGCAATCTCCCACCGCAGAGAAGCCGGCGTCTGCCGCGTGGGGCTTGAGTGGTGGGCGACTCGGGCGGGCGGATGGCCGTGATGCATGGCACTGGATTCAGGGTCTAAAGCCCAACTTGACGGAAATCGTAAAAAAGGGCACGCAGAGGGATTGACCTGTACTTCGGGATGGGGTATACTGCCAGTAACAACGTCGATGCGACGGCAGGATGGCCGTCCGAGCACCATGAGTCCGGCGGGGGGAGAGAGACGGGGTCGCGTTTGCGTCTTTCCACTGTCCCTCCCGGCCTGGTGCGCGCAAGCTCATCGCAGCAAACAGGATGCGCTCGGTCGAGCCGGCGATGACCGGGTCCCGCACGACGCGGGGACGCCGCGAGCCGCGCCGGGCGGGCGGAATCCACGATGGCGGGGGGCCGAACAAGGCGCTTCGGCTCGAGCCATCGGAGTCGTCCGGGTTTT
>CAZQEN010000510.1:0-3990 GCA_964591605.1 uncultured Planctomycetales bacterium | reverse complement strand
CGAGGATCTTCGTGATGTCGAACGGCCCCTGATCCCCGTGCTGGCCGAGCCACAGGAAGTAGAAGATGCCCACGAACTTGCCGGCCCGCGGCGGGCCGGCTTCGTTGTGACCGATGACCGTGCGGCCGAGCGCATCCGTGGCAGCCCACGTATCCGGGAACGTGTCGATGACGGGTTGCGTCGCGGGGGTCGTCGCAGTCGCGGCGAGGGCGAGGGCGGGGGCCGTCACGGACAGAGCGGGGATGAGTGCAAGCATCGACTGGATCACACGGTCCTCCTGGTGCGCGAGCGGGCTGTGGGTTGTTGAGGCGGCCGACCGGCCGCATCGGGTGGCCATGATGTGTCGGTATCCGGCAGACTGCAAGCGATTGTGTCATGTATCTGGAGATACCGCACTTCCGGCAACGTACGGCTCGTCAGAAACACCCGCAGCACCGACAGGAATTGCCACGAAGAGGCACAAGAGGCGCCAAAAGAGAGTTCTCTTGTGCTTTTTGTGCCTTTTCGCGGCCGCGCTCGTCGTCATTCACACTTGACCGGCGTTGGAGGTCTCGTCGGACGAGCCATGATTGTCTGCGGCGCATCTGCATGGTAGGGTTCGCAGTGGCCGGCGGAGGAGCGTTGTGATCGGAGGCGGCATGCCCTCAGCGATCGATCATCTCCCGGCGCCTGCGCCGAATGTCTTGAGGCTCAAGACCGCACTGACCCGCGGGCGGCCCGACCGCGTCCCGCTCGTCGAGCTGGCGATTGCCGAGGAGGTGCTCGCCGAACTGGCCGGCCCGCTGCCGCCGCTTCCGGCCAACTTCACCACGCAGCAGGTCAGAGACTGGGCCCGGGCCCGCGTCCGGGTGTGGCGGCGGCTCGGCTACGACTACTACCGCGTGCGGGCGGAGATCCCCTTCACCGTCGATCGCCTGCGGGCAAAGGATACCTCCGCCGCCTCCAACGCCGGCCAGCGCGAGTGGGTCAACGAACACGACGGCATCATCCGCACCCGCGAGGATCTGGACCGCTACGTCTGGCCGACGCGTGCGGAGATCGGCTTTGCCCAGACCGAGGCGGCCATCGCGTGCCTGCCGGAGGGCATGGAGGCCATCGGCTTCTCGGGCGGCGTGCTCGAATGGGCGAGCACGATCATGGGCCTCGAGCACTTTCTGCTGTGCCTCTACGACAACCCCGAGCTCGTGCGCAGCGTGGTCGACCATGTCGGCCAGATTATTCTGGAGGCATTCGAGGTCTTCTGCGGGATGGACGCGGTCTTCGCGCTGTGGCTCGGCGACGACATGGGCTTCAAGACCTCAACGCTGCTGAGCCCGGATCACCTGCGCGAGTACATCCTCCCGTGGCACCGCCGCTATGCCGAGCTGGCCCATCGCACCGGCCGGCTCTTCCTGCTGCACAGTTGCGGCCACGTCGAGGCGGTCATGCCCGACCTGATCGAGGACGTGCACATCGATGCCAAGCACAGCTTCGAGGACCTCATCGTGCCGGTCGAGACGTTCCAGCAGCGCTGGGGCGACCGCGTCGGCGTGATGGGCGGCGTCGATGTCGATCTGCTCGCCCGCGGCTCAGCCGAGGCGGTCCGGGCAAGGACGCGCCGGATCCTCGAGTCATGCGCCCCCCGGGGCGGCTACGCGTGCGGCTCGGGCAACTCGATCGCCAACTACGTCCCCGCGGCCAGCTTCCTGGCGATGGTCGAAACCGTCCATCGCTTCAACGGCCGGATGTGACCACTGGAGCCCGAAGCGCCAGCGAGGGGTTCGTCGCGATGAACTCCTCTGCACTGGCACTCACCCCGCCGCGCCTGGTATTCCCGAGGCAAAGACGTGCCAATAGAAACACCCGTCCGGGCGGAACAATCCGACCGAACGGGTGTGATCGACAGCTCCTGAGGCTCCCGCCGCAGCGGGCGCCCGGCCGCCACGAGGGGCGACCGTTTCAGGGTTCTTGTTACTGCGCCATCGCCATCTGCTTGGTGGGCTTGGCCACCGAGCTGGTGCGCTCGAGGATGTTGATCGCCGAGGAGATCAGCAGCGATCTCGCCTGCATCAGCTCCTTGAGCTCCGCAGGGATATCCTTCTTGTCACTGGCGCACTCGGATTTGCACTTCGCGGTGAGCTTCGAGGCCTCGACGAGCAGTTCACGAGCCGTGTCGATCGTCGCGGGCATCAGGCGGCCGGCCGGGCACTTGGAGATCGTGTTCGCACACGCTTCCTCCATGGCCGTCCGTGCAGACGAATCCATGCTGGCGAGCGTGACGGTCGCCTCCTGCCACTGAGCCAGGAGCTTGCCGCTCTCGTTCACCAGCGCTTCGGCCTTGGCGGCCAGAGCTTTCGGGCAGGGCTTCTCGCCGTCGGCCTTCGCCATGGCGGCGGCCTTCGCACAGCCGGACTCGCCCTCCGCAGCGGCCAGGGCGGCCTTCTTGGCGCAGGACTTCTCACCGTCTGCACTGGCAGCAACCGCCTTCGCACAGGACTTCTCACCATCGGCCTTCGCGGCGACCGTCTTCGCGCAGCTCTTCTCGCCGTCGGCCTTGGCGGCCGCGGCCTTGGCGCAGGTCTTTTCGCCGTCCGCCTTGGCGGCTACGAGCGTTGCATCGGCCTCGGCGGCTTTCGCCTGGGCGGTCGCCTTCGCCTTCGGGCAGCTTTCGCCGTCGGCGACCTTCTTGGTCTTCGCGCACTCGCTCTTCTGGCCGCACTCGCCCGCCGTCTTGCTGGCAGTGCCGATCAGGTGGCTGGCCTTCATGACGTAGCCGGCCGACTGCTCGAACCGCAGCTTGGCCGCCGCCGCCTTCGGGCACGACGGCTTGGCATCCGCCGAGGTGGCCTCGCCTTTCAGCTTGCACTGGGCGGCGCACATCTCGGAAGCGGCCTTGTCGATCTGGACCGCCGTCCGGAGGCTCTCCCGCACGAGCTCGATGCTCGGCATCATGACACCCGACGCCGGGTGGGCCGACATCTTCTCCGCCGACGCGGTGAGAGCCGCTTTGTCGGCCTCGGTCATCGCGACGAGCTTCGCCGGGGCTTCCGACCAGGACTTGAGCAGCTCGTCGGCCCGCTGATAAGCGGCGTTGGCGCTCAGCGCCTTGACGGCCTCCTCAGAGAGGGCGACCTTCTCACAGCAGCCACCTCCGCCGGCCTTCGCGGCCGCAGTCTTGGCACAAGTCTTGGCACAGTTCTCACCGGCGATCGCCCAACCGCCGATGATCAGGCCTCCCGCCACCACCGCTGACAACACCGTCCGCACCATCACAAACTCCTTTCTGCCTGCAGGCATATACCGATTCGATGCAGTTCGCTCGCTTCAGGTTTCATCGACAAATGCTATCCGGCCCGACCGCCGCGTGCGGCCAGAGGAATGGACACTGGTCTTATACCTCAAAGCCAGTACGCTTGTCCAGAGGCCCCGGTTCGAATCGAAGCCGCCCGGACCGCTTTTATCGGCCGGCGGCGAAGCCGTCCCGGATGCGAAGCATGTGGCGAAGTTGCGTCCCGGCAAGGAGATATCGTCGTCCGAGGGAGGAGAGTGGAGATCATTCGTCTCACCAGAGCAGCCTGAGGTCCCGGTCCGTCATCGCCACCCGACTTCGTCGCCGGCAGTCGCAGCCAATGAATCGCTCCGAATAGACATGGATGAGCTCATCCATCCGGGCTGCCATCATCGAGACTCACTCAGAATCTCAAGGATCATCAAGGATTCTCAGGATTTTGACCCGTGGAGGTGTGCCGTGAAGGGACCTTCGATCGTGGAGAGTTTTTCCACCAGAAGCACCTTTAACTCCAGCGAACGGTCACTGTGGCGGTCAGCATAATTGAGTTCAGGAATCTCGACATGACCTGGACCACCCGTTTCGACACGGGGAACGATGGTCATGCCGTGACGCCTGAGATCTGAAGCTTTGACTACCGCGACGTAATAAGGCTGTTTAGACGCGCCCCGGGCAACATCCGCCGCGTTCCTGTATTTGGCACGAAACATCGACAGACCGGC
>CAZQEN010000509.1:0-4014 GCA_964591605.1 uncultured Planctomycetales bacterium | reverse complement strand
CTGTCAGCCGAGGAACGCGGACGTCGACCGTGTGCAGCACCGGGCTGAGCGGGTTGTCGATCGGCACCGGCCCCATGAGCCGGCCGTTGGACCGCCCTTCGCGGCGATGCCAATCGAGGAGCATCTTCCAGAACCGCTCGCCCACGCGATGCGCCTCGAGCGTCGCCTCGATGGCCGTATCGGAGCCGTGAAACGCCAGGAAACCCTTCTTCGTCCGTTCGTTGTACAGGCGGTTGAGCAGATAGCGGATCTGGGCATCGGAGACTTTGCGGCCCAGGTGCTCGGCGGCGACGCTCTCGAAGTTGTGTGCCTCGTCGATCACGACCAGGTCGTACCTGGGCAGCAGCGACGCCCCGCCGGCCCGCAGGGCCAGGTCCGAGAGCAGCAGGGCGTGATTGACCACCAGAATCTGCGCGTTCTCCGCCCGCCGCCGCGCCCGCTGATAGAAGCACTTGTCATAGGTCTGGCACTTGCGGCCCATGCAGTTGTCGTGCTCGCTGCGCACCAGCTCCCACACCAGCGGATTGGGCGCGGGCGAGAGGTCGGCCAGCGAGCCGTCCTGCGTGTTGTAGGCCCAGTCCTGGATGCGCCACAACTCGCTGAGCTGCTCGGTCCCGAAGAGAAGCTGGCCCTGCTTGGCACTGGCCTGCATGAGCCGCCGGATGCCCAGATAATTGTTGCGACCCTTGACCAGGACGGCCGTGAACTCGTCGGGCCAGATCGACTGCAGAAACGGGATGTCGCGCTCGATGATCTGTTCCTGCAGCGCGATGGTGTGCGTGCTGATCACCACCCGCTGCTTGCCGATCGTCGCCCGCTGAATCGCCGGCACCAGGTAGGCAAAGCTCTTGCCCACGCCCGTCCCTGCCTCGGCCAGCAGATGCCGCCCCTGCGCAAACGCCCGCTCCACCGCCGCCGCCATCTCGAGCTGCTCGGGTCGATGCTCATAGTTCGGCAGCCGCCGGGCGATGACGCCGTCGGGGCCGAGAATGTCGCCAATACTCGAAACACGTTCCGCCATGACAGATCCGGCCCGCCACCCTGTCGTGAAGCCCGAACCCGCGGTTATTCTAACCTGAAATGGACGGGCAGGAATCGGGACCTGGTCGCGGATTGCCTGTTGGTGTCAGGCACGATGAAAACATATACTATCATCATGCGGACAGACCATGAAACCCTCATGCTCGATCGCATCCTCGACCCCGTGAGCGAGGCCTTGACTCCTGAATCGGCACGGCGGCTGGTCGCCCTCCGCGCGGATGCACTCGCTCAGCGGCGGATGGACGAGCTGGCGGAGAAATGCATCGAAGGCCTGCTCACGCCCGATGAGCGGACGGAGTATGAGGCGTATGTTTCGGCGGCCAACCTGCTGGCGGTCCTGCAGGCCAAGGCCCGAAGACTGCTTTCAAACCACTGACGGCACCCTGGATGGATGCGGCCCTTCGCAGGCAGGTGCGGGAACGTGCGGGCAACCAGTGCGAATACTGCCGCATCCGGCAGGATGCTGACCCGCTCTATCGTTTTCACATCGAGCACATCACGCCCCGACAGCACGGCGGGGCCGACGAGAGCGAGAACCTCACGCTGGCATGCCACTACTGTAACGTGCATAAGGGGCCGAATCTTTCCGGCCTCGATCCGCTCACATCCGAGATCACGACGCTCTTTCACCCCCGCCGACACGTCTGGACGGAGCATTTTCGCCAGCGGGGGAACATCATCGAGGGACTGATACCTGTCGGCCGGGCGACCGTCCACCTGCTGCGGATGAATGCTATCGCGCGGGTGGAATTGAGGTAACGATCGAGGCGGCTCCGTGATTGGCGCTCCGCACTGCTCAGCCGTTGCACTTCACATCGGCCGGCACATTCTCTCCGCTGTAGCACCGCTGGAACGCACCGAATTGGCCCGCTTGAGGCCACCAGCGCATACAGGTGGGAGAATACTCCCCAGGGATGGGGAGCAGCCCCCACTCTCGAATGGGATATCTTTTCAATACCGCCCGGTCCGATATCTCCTGCGTGGGTCCCGACTGATGGATGTACAGGGTAATCTCATCTTCCTCAGTTCGAACGAGACAGCATCGTTCGTGTCCAGTCATTGGCCGATCCTGCCTGTAAAATGAATCACCGCTCTGGATCGGCAATGCTGTCCAGATCGCGCCTTCTCTTCCACCCGGCACGAAGAGTTGTCCTGCCTCACTCTCAAATCGATTAAGATCCCACTGATTGCTTGGCACGAACCAAAACGAGGTAAGGGGATCTTTCTCGTTAACCTTTCGAAAGACGCACTTTGCGTTGAGGCCATACCTTCTAGAATCAGCGTGAAACCAGGTCGTCAACGCAACCGGCATGGAAGTCGGCTGAATATCCAGTTGAGCCAGAACGGCCCTCATTTCGTCCTCCGTCAGCGGCTCCTGCCAACCGGGCCGACTTGTGATTCCTCTGTTCCACCACGCAAAGAGTGCCGTTGCCGCAATGGCAATCGACAGGACGACAAGTCCACGCTTCGATTGAAAGATCGACTGTCGTCCGCGCGGAAGGTCCGTCACGGCCTCACACCTCGCTGATGCACTTGTCGTAGAGCTCGACGAACTCGTCGGGGCCGTCGGGTGGCCACGGGTGTTTGCGTGGCCATGCTTGCGCGGGGCGGATCAGCCCTCGCATCCCGCGCCGGCCGGCACGTTCTCGCCGCTGTAGCACCGCTGGAACGCCCCGAACTCGTCCAGATCGACATCGGCGTCGCCGTCGCGGTCATACCCCGCGCACCCGGCCGACAGCGCGACGCCCGGCCCCGACCGGCACGCATCAAACGCCGCAAAATCCGCCCCGTCCACATCGCCGTCGCGATCGGCATCACCGCAGATCACCGCCGGGCGACCGGTGCGGTTGTTTTGCGCGCCGGGGACCGTCTCGGAACAGATGTCGCAGATGTCCAGAACACCCTGTCGCCGCGCCGGCAACGCCCACTTATCCGGGAGCGCATTGTCAGCAGGGTCATTTCGGGATATGCTTCAATCATGAGCACAGACGTGGCGATTCCACTGCCCACGCCCGGAAATTCCGCCAACTGCCGCTGGATTCAGGCACAGTGGGCTCAGTTGCTGCGCGACTACCCCGACCAGTGGATTGCCGTCGATCAGGACCGCGTGCTGGCCGCCGGCCGGAACCTTGGAGAAGTCGCCAATACAGCCCGTCGCGCCGGTGCATCCGGCGATGTGGCATACGAGTTCGTCGCCGGTGCCTCTCTGATTTTCTGACCGGGGCTGCGTCTTGGCACGGATTCGGCTGGACATCTTTCGCGGTCCTCATCCACCAGCAGCGCAAATCGGCTATTCCCTGAACGCGATTCGGATCACGGCTCGTGTTGCCCTCAGAACGGCAGGTGGCTGGACCACGTTCCAACACGGCATCGTAGACACCGGCGCCCCGGTCAGTCTGATTCCGCGTGAACTCTGGCGTCCTGCCGAGCAGCAGATCATTGGCGATATCCGCGTCGGCGGGCTGGTGCCGCTGGACTCATGCCGTGTTCCGGCCCGGCTGGCTCGGGTGTCCTGTGTCTTGTCCGATGGAACGACTCTGATCGGCCCCTTCAACATCCACGCCTACCTGGCCGAGTCTGATGAGGTGCCCCTGCTTCTGGGAGTGTCCGATCTGATCGAGAGCGGAACGCTTCTCGTGCGGATGGGCCACGGCGAGGCGACGTTCGAAACGTGACGGTGCAACTGATGCGCCGTGTCGTGCATTCCGGCATCCGCCCATTCACCGGATCTGAAGGACTTTGCCTGTTTCCCGGCACAGTACCGCTGGGCGGATGGGCGGGTCAGCTTCCGCATCCCGCGCTGGCCGGCACGTTCTGGCCGCTGTAGCACCGCTGGAACGCCCCGAACTCGTCCAGATCGATGTCGCCGTCGCGATCGCGATCGCACCCCTCGTTCGGTGCTTTGAAACCCTGGCTTGCCTCCATCACGGCGGTTCAATACACTTGAAGGCAGGAGTGATGACCTCGGGTCGG
>CAZQEN010000508.1:0-4019 GCA_964591605.1 uncultured Planctomycetales bacterium | reverse complement strand
AGGCAGGGGGTCCGGGTCATGGCTTCATACCAGCATGTACCAGCGACGCGACGGCGATGGCCGCGGTTTCCACGCGCAGCGTGTTGGGCCCCAGCGACAGGAGGCGAGCACCCGCCTGCTGGGCGAGATCCAGCTCCTCGGGCGTCCAGCCGCCCTCCGGGCCGATGAATACGAGCAGGCGCGAAGGCCAGACGCCGATGCTCGGGCTCTGCTTCGGCTGCACGCACGTGATGAAGACAGCGTCGCAGGACCGCGCGAGGCCGAACGCTTCGCTGGCCGGGATGACGGGGCGCAGATCCGGGAGCCAGGCCTGGCCAGACTGCTTGGCGGCTTCGATGGCCGTCTGTCGCCACCTGGACAGGCGGTGGGCGGAGGCATCCGCAATGCTGCGCTGGGTGATGATCGGCTGGATGGCGGCGACGCCGAGTTCGGTGCACTTCTCGATCAGCCAGTCCTGACGGGGACCCTTGGGCAGGGCCGCGCCCAGCGTCAGTTGGGGGCTGGGGCGCGGTCGATGCGTCACCTGGCCGATGCTCACCTGCACCGGTGAGCCGTGCTTCGAGGGTGACGGAGCGATCGAGCCGCCGCCCTCGTCGCCCCGCCCGTTGAACAGCACGATTTCATCCCCGGCCGCCAGACGACGGGCCTGCCGGACGTGCCGGCTCTCCTGCTCGCCCAGCGTCACCAGGCCCGGATGAAGGTTCTCCACGTAGAAGCGAGGGATGCTCATGGCGCAGATTATCCGGAGGCGGCGCGCCGAACGAAAGTCGGGATCTTGCCGAGCCGATCTTATGGGATGCGCCGTGCTCGACTCGCACCCGGGGGGCGGGCGGCGCTGCGGCATCGATCGCCCGGGATCAGAGCGAATGACCGGCGCGGTTTGCCGGGTCATGGAGCAGGACTGCCACAGCATGCCCGAAATCCAACCATCGGACACCCAGGTTCAACAGGCTGACAAGGCGACTCCGGCGGGTCCCGAATCGACGTCACCGGTTTTTGACACCGCGGCGCTGGATCAGGCTATCCAGTCGAGTCTCCAGACCGTCGATCAGGAACTGGCCAACCTGGAAGCAGCGCTTCAGGAGGATTTCAGCAGCGGCCCGAATCTCGCCGAGCACGCCACCACGCCGGTTGGGACAGCCTCAGCCACCGCGAAGGCAGGCGCCCCCCCGACGCAGGCGGGAGCCAGCATTGAGCACCCCTCTCAGCCCGTCACATCAACCAGCGAAATGTCCGTCCCTCCACGCACCGATTCTCCGCCGATCGAACCGGCATCCGCCGAACCACCGCCCGCCACGGAGGTTCTTCAGGAGGCACAGCCCCCGGCTCTGGAAGAGCTGGTCATCCCTTCGAAAACTCCCAAGCCCGAAGAGGTGTCCGACGCTCGCTCGGCCGATGCACCCGCCCGGCCCGCCCGGCTCGAACGGCTGCGGGCACTGTTGACCGCGCCGCTTCGCTTCCTCATCTGGACGCTGCTCGTTCTCGACTGGCCCTTCTCGCGGCTGAGCCGCCGGGTCAAGAACGTCATCGGCTGGGCGGGTATTGCCACGTGCGCTGTCGCCGTCCTCACCTGGGCGGCGGGCAGTCACCTGCCGCGATGGGCTGCGACGGTGCTTCCGCCATCACCTCCGCATACAGCCGCTCCCAGCGCGTCGGCAGCCGGTTCAGATCAGCCCGCTCACTGACCCACGATTTCGCGGCGGAGCCCAGCCGGCTCGCCTGCATCGGGCTGTCCAGCAACGCGAGAACCGCATCCGCAGTGGCCGACACATCTGCGTAGGGCACAAGCAGGCCCGTCTGCCCATGACGGATCAGGTCACGGCAGCCGGGTACATCCGTGGCGACAATCGGGAGGCCCGCGGCCATGGCCTCGAGCACCGCGTTGGGCAGCCCTTCGGTCATCGAGCAGAACAGGAACACGTCCGCCGCCTTCAGAAGGCCGGAGATATCGCTGCGTTGTCCCAGCAGCACGACGCGGTCCACCAGCTCATGCTCGCGGGTCAGGCGTTCGACCGCCGGACGGTACTCGCCCTCCCCGGCGAGGAGAAACTTGACCGGCCGGCGGCGTGCGACGGCCGCGATGGCGGGGATCATCTGCTCGAACCCCTTCACCGGATCCAGCCGGCCGGTCCACAGCACGAGAGCGTCGTCGGGTGAAACGCCCACAGACGCCCGCGGCGTCGGCTCGGCGGCCGCGATGGCCTGCAGGTCCACCGCGCCCCACATGAGCCGCAGTCGCCGACCCGGAATGTGGGCCCGGCGCCACAGATGATCGATGACAGAGGGGGAGTTCCCGATCTCCAGGCGACAGAGCCGGCAGGTCAGGTTGTCGACCGCCAGGTGCCAGGGGCGCTCGCGTTCCACCGTCTGGATCTCGCACAGGATCCGCCCGGGCGGAATCCCCGCGGCCGGCCCCACCACGCGGGCGGCGGTATTGGCGTGAAACAGGAGGGCATGCAGCAGATCGGGCGGGTCGGCACGGAGAATCCGCCACAGCCGCCAGAGCGCACGCACGTCGGCCGGCGAGCGCGCCCCGCACCCGAGCACCGGAACGCCCGCCCGCCGCAGCCGGATGCCCACCGGCCCCTCTTCCGCCAGCGAGATCACGCGCACCTGGAACCGCTCAGCGGGCAGGCTGGTCGCCAGTCGATAGAGGTGAAGCGGAACCCCGCCGACTTTGAGATCGGTGATCAGGTACGTGACGCGGATGGGCCGGGGCGGCGCTGCGGTGCGGCCCGCGGCGATGGTGTCCGACGCGGCGGGGGCCGCGGCGGCACAGGGCGGGCATTCGGCCGGTCCGGTCATGGGAAGTGTGCGTGAGTCCGTATTGTCACTTCTCACGTCTCGCCGCGCGGGCGTCAGTTGCCGTCGATCACCTGCCGGACACTGCCGTGATGCTGCGTGAGCAGGGACTCGGCCCGCCCCCGGTCAACACCGCGCAACTGCATCACGATGGCCGTCTTGACGCGACCGCCGGCGTTTTCCAGCAGGGTGAATGCATCCGACCGCGGAATGCCTGTGACCCGGCTGATGATCCGCGCGCTGCGATCCACGAGCTTCGTGCAGGCGTAAGCGTTCAGATCGACCATGAGATTCTCGTAGACCTTGCCGATCTGCACCATCGAAATGGTGGTGACCATGTTCAGGACCATCTTCGTGGCCGTGCCCGCTTTCATGCGCGTCGAGCCGGTGATGACCTCGGGGCCGGTCAGCACCCGAATGGAGACATCGGCCTGGTCAGAGGCATGTTCCTTCGGCACGCAGGCGAAGAAGACGGTTTTGGCCCCCCGCTCCCGGGCCCGGGCAATCGCCCCGTGCACAAACGGCGTCGTGCCGCCGGTGGCGATGCCGAAGACCACGTCGTTGGGCCCGACGTTCTTTTCGTCCATGGCGGCCGCCCCGACCTCAGGCCGGTCTTCAGCCCCCTCCATGCTGCGGAACATCGCATCGCGCCCGCCGGCGATGATGCCCTGCACCATCTCCGGCGGTGTCAGGAACGTCGGCGGACATTCCGACGCATCGATCACGCCCAGTCGTCCGCTCGTGCCCGCTCCCACGTAAATGAGCCGCCCGCCCGCCCGAAACGCCGCCACGACCAGTTCGACGGCTTTGACGACCTCCGGCCGGGCTTTCGCGACGGCTGCGGCGACGGATGCATCCTCGGCGTTGATGACGTCAAACGCTTCGGCGATCGAAAGGCGGTCAATGGCGATCGAATTCTGATTCCGCTGCTCGGTCAGTAAATGTCCACGATCCTGCATCTGGTTCAAGATCCACCGTTGCGACGGGGAGTACTCCTCCGGTTTGGGGCATATGACTCAACACGTCTGGACGACTCCCCCATGATAGCGAGAAGGACCGGTTTTGGCATGTGTCGCGGGAAGGGCTTCGTCCAGGGGTGTGGCAAGTTTTCCGGGCAGCTATAACCACTTTGCCCGGAGGGCATCCGAGCGTTGCCAGGGAGTTTCAGTCCCTGGAACGGCGATTCCTGTTCTCCCTATTCTCTCGCCTCCTCTCCT
>CAZQEN010000507.1:0-4050 GCA_964591605.1 uncultured Planctomycetales bacterium | reverse complement strand
AAGTCGTTCAAGGACATGCTGCTCGACAGCCTGGACCACGTGAACAAGCTTCAGCAGGAAGCGACGGCCGGGATCGAGAAGGTCGTGACCGGAGAGACGGACAACATGGCGGAAGTGTTCACCGCCGTCCGCAAGGCGGATGTCGCGTTCAGCATGCTCATGGAAATGCGCAACAAGCTGGTGGACGCGTACCGGGAGATTCAGCAGATGCGGGTGTGAGGCCGCTGTGGATTGCCGATTGCCCATGGCCGATAGGATGTCGGCGATGGGCCTCGCGTCACAATCGGCAATCGGCAACCCTTGACACGCGGTGCGACTTCGTCGCTCCGGACGCGTAGCGTCGTCGCGTGTCAAGGGCGATTGACAATCGGCAATCCAATCGGATGAACGGAAATGGACTTCCTTCGACGGCTCCTGACCACGACGCAGACGTATCTCAAGGGGATGTCGGGCTCGCAACGGCTGGCGATCGGGTCCTGCGTGGCCCTGATTGCGCTGGCCCTGCTGTGGCTGGTGAACTGGGCGGGTCAGCCGTCGCTGGTGCCGCTGCTGGATCAGCCGCTCAGTGCACAGGAGATCGTGCCGATTCAGCAGCAGCTCGATGCGCAGAGCGTCGTCTACAAGGTGACCAGCGCGAACACGATTCTGGTGCCGGCCGAGTCGCGCCCGCGGCTGCTGGCTCAGCTTGGCCAGCAGAAGGCCCTTCCCAACGATATCAGCATCGGTTTCGCCCGGATGATGGAGGACAGCAGTCCGTGGCTGAGCATGGAGGAGCAGTCACGGCGCTGGAGCATCGCGCGCAGCTACGAACTCTCGCGCGTGCTGCGTGAGTTCGACGGCGTGGTCGATGCCCGCGTGCTTCTGGATGACAAGACGCGTCGGAGCCTGGGCAGCGCGCCGGTGACCCCGACGGCGAGCATTTTTGTGAAGATGACGCCGGGCATGCCGCTCGACAAGGACCGTGTCCACGCGATGGCCAGCTTCGTGAGCCGGGCGGTGGCGGGGCTCGATATCACAAATGTGGCCGTCACGGATGCGACGACGGGCCGCTCGTACAGTGTGCCCAAGGCGACCGATGCTCTGGCTTTCAGCGATCTGGAGGATCGCCGGGTCAAGGAGGAGTATTACGCCGAGCGCATCCGGTCGTTGCTGGCCCACATTCCCGGCCTGCTCGTGGCCGTGCACGCCGAGCTGAGCGAGGAGAGCAAGCGCGAGACCGTCAAGAAGTTCGGCAAACCCGCGATGCTCACCGACAAAACGGAAACCTCGACGATGGAGCGTGCTCCGGCCGGCTCCGGACCGGGGGTGGTGCCGAACACCGGGCGGGCGGTGACGCCGAGCGGCATCGTCGAGAAGACCGAGAAGAGCACGAGCGAAACCAACTACGACGGAAAGGTGGACGAAACCCTCACGATGACCGAGGCGCCGCGGCATACCACCAAGCGGCTGTCGGCCTCGGTCGTGGTGCCGCGGAGCTGGCTGGCCGGCATTTACCGGTCGGCCAACAAGGGCAAAGATCCGACGGACGGCGACATCGATGCGGGCTGGACGGTCCACCAGAAGAAAATTGCGTCCCAGGTGGAGACCGCGCTGGGCATCCCCAAGGGCTCGGGCGGCGTCGAGGTGGGCTGGTTCCATGATGAGGCGGTCGTGCAGATGAACGAAGCCGTTCAGGCCGGCGCCGGCGAAGACATCATGACCCTCGCCCGCACCTACGGCGGCAAGGTCGGTGTCGGAGCGCTGGGCGTCATGGGGCTGCTGATGATGCTGATGATGGTCCGAAAGGTGAGCGAGGGCCCCGTCCTGCCGGGTGAGGAGCCGCCGGCCCCTCGGACCATGCGCGGCCGGCGCTCGAAGGCGGATGAGACCATGGTCGTCTCCGCCGAGCCGGTGGGCCGGGCCGAGGTGACTGAGAACCTGCTGGTGGCTCGGGAGGTGGACGAGCAGACCGTCCGGACACAGCAGGTGGTGCAGCAGGTACAGGACATGATCAAGGAGGATCCGGGCGGCGCTACCAGCATCCTGCAGCGGTGGATTGATCTGGAGAAGAACTGAGCGTGTCGAAGAAAAGCCGGGCACAGGCGCTGGCCGACCAGGAGCAGAAGGAATACACCGGCCTGACCAAGGTCGCGGTGTTCCTGCTGTCGATCGGGCCCGACGCCGCCGGCCAGATTCTCCGGCAGATGGACCGCGATACGGTCGAGGAGCTCACACGCGAGATCGCGTCGCTGGGGACGGTGCCGCTCGAGGATCGCGAGACGATCCTCGAGGAGTTCTACAACATCGCACTGGCCAAGCAGTATGCGTCGGAAGGCGGGCTGGGCTACGCGAAGGCCGTGCTCGAGAAGGCTCTCCCCAAGGATGAGGCCTTCCGCGTCATGGAGCAGATCGAGCATCAGGTCTACCAGCAGCCGTTCAGTTTTCTGCAGAAGGCTGAGAGTGAGAACCTGCTGACGTTCATGCAGGACGAGCATCCGCAGACGATCGCTCTCATTCTCGCGCATCTGCCCAGCAGCAAGGGAAGCGAGATTCTGGCGGGGCTCCCGCCGGCCAAGCAGCTCGAAGTGGTGACGCGGGTCGCGAACATGGAGCAGACCAACCCCGAGGTCATCCGCGAGGTGGAAAAGGGGCTCGAACAGCGGCTCAGCGGCATCGTCTCGCAGCAGTTTCAGAAGGTCGGCGGCGTGCAGGCGGTGGCCGAGATGCTCAACCTGGCCGACCGGGCGACCGAGAAGGGGATTCTCGAATCGCTCGAACAGGACGACCCCGACCTGGTCGAGCAGATCCGGCGGCTGATGTTCGTGTTCGAAGACATCCTGCTGGTGAACGACAAGGGCATCCAGACGGTTCTCAAGGAGATCGACAACAACGAGCTGGCCCTGGCCCTCAAGACAGCCAGCCCGGAGATGAAGGAGAAGATCTTCGCCAACATGTCAGAGCGGGCGGCTCAACTCATCAAGGAGGACATGGAGTACATGGGCCCGGTCCGGGTGAGCGACGTGGAGGCGGCTCAGCAGCGGATTGTGGACGTGGTGCGGCGGCTGGAGGATGCGGGCGAGATCATCATCGCCGGCCGCGGAGGCGAGTCGGACATCATCGTGTAGCGGATTGCCGATGGTCGATTGCCCATCGCCGAGAGGCAGCAGACGGCAGCGCGTTCCTCCAAATCGGCAATCGGCAATTGACAATGGATGGATATGGCGCGATCGACGGTCATCAAGGTCGATTCATCGCGGCGGGCTGAGCCGGTGGGGCTCAGGGCGTTCCGCATCGAGGACGTGCTGGGCGAGGCCCGTGCGACCATCGAACGTGCGCGGCAGGAGGCTGGGCAGATCGTTCAAGACGCCCGGAGCGAGGCCGACCGGCTCCGGGCGGCCGCAAGAGACGAGGGTTATCGCGCCGGCTTCGAAGAGGGCTCGCAAAAGGGTGAACAGGTGGGGCGGGCCGAAGCGCTGGCCACCGCCACCCGGGAATTCTCCGAGCAGCAGGCCGGCCTGGTATCGACCTGCCAGTCGCTGATTGCCGCGATCCAGGCGGACCGGGCGGCCTGGCAGGCGGCGGCGCGCCAGGATCTGATCGATCTGGCCCTGGCGATCGCGCGGCGCGTCGTCCACCACGTCGGCGAGCATGAACGGCAGGCCGTGCTCGCCAATCTGGAGGAGGCGGTTCGACTCGCGGGCGCACGCTCTGGCGTGACGATCCTCGTGAACCCCCGCGACGGCGAGACGGCCCGCCTCTTTGCCCAGTCACTGCTGGAGCTCAAGGAGCAGTGGTCCGGCGTTCGCGTGGTCGAGGAGCCGGAGATCTCGCCGGGCGGTGCCCGCATCCAGTGGAGCACGGGCGCGATCGACGCATCCCTGGAGACACAGCTCGACCGTATTGCCGAAGCGCTGGGGAGCACCGCGGACAGAGGAGAAGAGTCGGAGAGTGGGGAAGGGACGAAAGTAGGAAGGTGAGAAGGTGAGAAAGTGGGAAGGTGAGAAAGTGAGAAAGTGAGGTTCTCCTCCCAATTAGTTGGTTGATTCGCGCCCCGGCAGTGCCTGTTTGACC
>CAZQEN010000506.1:0-4057 GCA_964591605.1 uncultured Planctomycetales bacterium | reverse complement strand
ACAGGATCGCTGGGACGCCCAGAGCAACGCCCCCAGCAGCAACTTCGTCTACGAATTCGACGTGTTCCGGTATTTCGTGAACGAAAAGTGGCAGGAGGTCTACGCACATACTGCCGACGGCGACGCCGTCAGTGGATCGCTCGCCGCACTGCACCAGGCGTTCGAGCAGGGGCGGGAGGTCAAGTTGGCTATTCAAGCCGCTTGCGCGGATTTGGCCGACGACCCGAGGGCGGCACCTGACCACGAGCTGATCATCCAGGCCGGCCCATGCTATCACTACACTGAGCGGAACCTGTTCATCGCCGGCTCGCATCCGGTGGTGCGGGTCAGGCCGGCCATCCCGCTGCAATACACCACCCGGGGCTGGGACTTCGGCTGGCTCCTGGCACGGACCGATGGCCTCGTCGAGCAGCTCCTGTACGATCCGTACACCCTCACGCCCCGCCGCAGCGGATCGCACCACGCGATCCGCTGGTTCGTCTGCTGAAACCGCCCGCGCCCACTCATCGGGACGCGGCCTCGCACGGCGTCGCCGGGCGCGTCGTGCCAGCAGCGTCGCGATTGGCCGCCTCGGCGGCCTCGCGGATGGCATCCCAGAGGTTCAGTTCCCAGATCGCGTCGACGCGGTAGGTGGTGACCTCGTCTGCCCCGGCTGCGACGGCCACATCGATCCCCTTCTTGAGTAGTTCCGGCGTGTTGAGATTGCCCCCGTAACAGGCAACGAAGCAGTTGACTTTCACCCGGTCGGGCAGGGCCTCCCGCACGCGCCGCACGCTCCGGTAGATCAGGTCGAAATCCCGCGTGTAGTGTGCCACTTGGACCTGGTCGACGATGCCCATCTTCGCCCATGTCATCCAGTCCTGCATCGCAAAGCGCAGAGCCGCCTTGTCGGGGTCCGGCGGGCTCAGGTAGGCCGACACCGCCACGTGGCGGTCGAGGTCCGCCAGCTTGCGGCGCAGTTCGACGATAAACTGCGTGACGTAATCCGCCCGGAACTGCATCCACTGCGGGTCGTCGGGATCGAGCGCAGCGGCATCGACCCCGTAGCGCTCGCGATAGGCCTTCAATGCGACCGGATCATAGCAGTAATCGTTGCCCAGATAGCGGATGTAATCGAGCATGATCCCGTCGACGCCGGTCCGTGCCGACTGCTGGACGAGATGGTCCGCCCGGTAGGTCCGGACCTCGGGATGGGCCCATGAGAGGATGCCCTGCACCGGCGCGTCCGCCCCCTTCTTCCAGATGTGGAACTCCGGGTGCGAACGGCTGAACGCACCGTGCTGACCGAAGACGAACATCGCGATCGACGGGTGCGCCTCAATGCCGGCGAGACGGGCCTTCTGCACCGCGTCGGCGATGCCCCATTCGCCGTCCTGGTTGTTGAAGGAGGTGTAGATGGCATTGACGTGCGCGCGGCGGCAGGCCTGGATGTCGCGGTCGCTCAGGCCGGCATAAACGCCGAAACGCACGCGATGACCGGGCGGCCGGAGCCGGCGCTGCGGCGGCTGGTACGCCAGCAGGTCCTCGAGCGACTCGCCCCAGATCTTCAGGAACCGGCCCTGCGGACTCAGCCTGAGAACCCGGTTGTTCTTCCAGTCGGTGACCACCAAGTCGCCCGAGCGCGTCGCGGCCAGGTCAACGGGGTGGTTGAAATGTTCGCCGGAGTTGCCCTCTCCGGGCGCCCACATGTCGATGAACTGCCCGTCCAGCGTGAACCGCTGAATGCGGCTCTCAAAGGTATCAATGGCGTACAGCGTCGGATCCACCACGACCAGGCCATAGCCCTCGTCGAGTTCGCCGGGCCCGTTGCCGCGCCGGGCGGCTGTCAGCACATGCCGGCCATCCTCCGTGTACTTCTGAATGCGCCCGCCGTCGGTCTCGCGCAGATACACGAAGCCTTGGCCATCCAGGGTGATCCCGCCCGTGTATCCGTTGTGCAGGAACTCCCCTGGTCCGGGGCCGACCCGGCCCCAGTTCTTGATCAGCCTGCCGTGAGGCGAGAACTTCTGAATGCGGGCGTTGAATGTGTCGGAGACGAAGATCTCGCCCTTGCGATTGACGGCCACGAAGTGCGGTTCAATGAAACTGCCCGGCGCGGCGCTGCGGCGCTGCGTGCCCAGGACAAACCGCAGCTTCTCGTTGTGGTCGAGGGCGAGCACCTTGTGGCTGCGGGTGTCGCAGATGAAGATCCCGTCGTCGGGTCCCACAGCCACGTCGAACGGCCCCTTGAGGTCTCCGTAGCCCTCAATCGTCCGGAGCGTGCCCAGCCACTGGCCCTCGACCGTAAACTTCGAGATCCGGGCGTTGTCGATCTCTGCGACGTAGACCACGTCGCGGCTGTTGACCGCAATCCCAAACGGTCCTTTGAACCGCCAAGGGGCGTCCTGGGCTCTGGCCGGCACCGCGAGAACCAAGCCAAGCAGGCTCACCCAGCGTTGCAACTTCAACCCGACCACGTGCGACTCCTTCCAGAATGGCGTTGACATGAGCCCCGGTTCACCAGTATATTCATGTCCCGAACAAAAGCCGGTATACCGGACTCGGGCCGTGCAATCAAGACGGGTGCACCGCATTCGGATGCGGGCGGTTCGCTCGGGACGGGGGATCACTGCGGTGGGCGCGAAATTCATCGATCGGGACCAGTTCCTGGACCAGGGGTACGCGGTGGTTCCCTCCTTGTTCCAGGGGGTTGAGCTCGCAGAACTCGGCCGCATGGCCGACCTTCTCCTCGACGGCGAGCTGAAGCCCGAGATCCCCTACCGGGGCTATCTGCCCGATCACTTCTACACATTCTGGGAGCCCCGGTTCAAAGACCGCGACGATCTCCCGCGCCGCCAGCGCGTCCGGCTGATGTCCAACATGTGCTGGCATCACCCGTACTTCCGGGCGCTCTCGCGTCATCCCGCCATTCGAGCCGTGGTGGCGGGCCTTTTCGAGTCCGGTGTGCGCATCTTCAGCGACACGCTGTTCATGAAGCCCGCCCGGCACGGCATCGAGGCCGCACTGCACCAGGACACGGCCTTCTGGCCCAAGCTCGAGCCCAACGCGATGAACTTCTGGATGGCCATCGATCCGACGACCGTAGAGAATGGCTGCCTGCACGTGATCCCCGGAACGCACACCCGCGATCTGCCGCATCACGACGATCCGGTCCAGGCCCACATGCTGTATGATCACGAGGTGGACGTGAGCAGGCAGATCCCCATCGAGTTAGAGCCTGGCGCGGCCATTTTCTTCGACAGTGGCCTGATACACCGCAGCTATCCCAATCGCAGCGATCGCAGCCGCCGGGCATACACCGCAGTGTACGGCGCGGCGAACATGCGCCACGTGGAGCCGTGGCGGGTCACCACTGTCGCCGAAACAACGCCGCAGTATGAATTCGAGCTGATCGAGGAAGCACAATAGACCCCCTGAAACGGAAAGGCCAACACGGACGCCTCTAAACCCGAGACGGCCGGCGTCCTGGATTCAGCTTTACGCGACTCACGCCAGGAGGTGCAGAAATGCCCACGATCGAGGTAGTCGAGCGTCACGTTGTCTACGCCCATCCCGAGCCCACGGGACCGCAGGGGTACTTCCCGGGGCTTGTCAGACTCCCCTCGGGCGATCTGCTCGGCCTGTTCGTCATGGCCACCTGGATGGACGCGACCGATGGAACCACGATGGTCACGCGTTCGCGCGACCAGGGCCGCACTTGGCGCCTGGAGGGCCCCCTGCACTGCAAGCCCCCCGGCCACGAGTTCGATTCGGACAGCCTCAAGCCGCTCCTGCTGCGCGACGGGACGCTCCTGGCCACGGGCTACCGCTTCCACCGCTCCAACGCGGATGAAGTAATCTCGAACCCGCAGACCGACGGCGTGCGCCCGGGCGACAACCTGGTCTGCGAATCCCATGGCGAGGGACGGACATGGTCGCCGCTGCGTGTAATTTCCCGTACCCGCCCGGAAGTGATCGAGGCATCCGGGCCGGCCATTGAGTTACACGAGGGTACGATTTTGGCGGCCGGATCCCTGTTTCCCATGTGGGACGGAACGCACCCCTCCGGCCATCTGGG
>CAZQEN010000505.1:0-4062 GCA_964591605.1 uncultured Planctomycetales bacterium | reverse complement strand
GCCGCGCTCTCCTGGACGGGTCTGGCCGCGCCTCCAGAAGGCGGCGGGTCTTCTGGACTTCCGCCTCCAGCTTGTTCTCGTTGGGGAGGGTCATGCGGTACTCGGCGGCCATGGCGCGAGCTTGGGCTTCGACGGCATTGGCGGCGGAGCGGGAGAAATCCGCAACGACGTTGCGGATTTCGCACACCACAGCCGCATGCCGCCCGGTCTCTGAAATTAGCCAGACGGTGTCTGGCAAATCCGGGCGGTGAGATTCCCCAGGCGCTGTCTGGAATTTTCGAATCAGTGATCCGGAAATCCTGGTGTCCTCGGGGATCGAGGATGACTGGTTGCGAATCTGATCGGTTTTTCCTGGGTTCCGCTTAAATCTATACTGTACAGGCCAGTGGGTTAAACCCGGCTTCATGCCGTGTGGTCGGGCGGCTTGCCGCGGGATCCTATCTCCACTGGTTTTTGTATGCGCCGATTTCCGAGACGGTGTCTCGGTAAGAGCGGTGGTCATCCTCTCGCTCGCCCGTCCGGGCGAAGAGGAGGAGGAAAAAAACTTCAACTCGCTCTCCGGGGACTGAAAGTCCCCGGCAACGTTCGTGCGCCCTGCCGGGCGAAACACCTTTCCGGATGCGTTGTTCATGCGGTCGATCCTCCGGCCAATATGGCCTTTACTTCGCCCATGATCTCCACGATCCGCCGCTCCTTCGCCAGGATGTCCTCGACCAGCTTTTCGGGCGGGAGGTGCTCCAGGTCGTCCTTGGCGCTGGGGTTCTTGATGTCGAGGTTGCAGCTTTTGGACAGTATCTGAGCTGCGATCATCGGTGAGAACGTCACCTGTTCGTTCAACTGGCAGGGTTCGCTGTCCCAGCCTGCGGTCTGGAGCCGGGGCACGACGAAACGGCGGCATGTATCGGCTTCGTTGGGCATGCTGCGTCCCGTGGCCGCCCCCGCGGCATGGATGGCCGGAGAGGCGACGAATGGGAAGTGTGAAGTTTACCCCGACTGCCTGGCGGATGCCAGTGGTTATCCGGTGGCACGTGCTGTCATTGGGCCAGCGGAAGAACTGTCTGCCGACGTTGCCGCAGCGGGTCGCGGAAGGCGTTCGCAGTCCCCGGCAACCTTCGTGCGCCGTGGCGGGCGGAACGCCTTTGCGGATGGGTTGTTTGTTCGGTCGCATTCGGGAGAGACAGGGTTGGTTGCGTCGGACTTGCCTTCACGACTTTGCGCGATGGGTTGGGTTCTCCCTTTCTCATCATCGAGACCCTACCCATGCCTGCGCGATGGGTGGGCCACCCGGCCGGGTTCATCCCTTCGCGGGTCCTGCCCGGCAGGCAGGACCTACCGGACGGCGGCCGGAGAAATGGCCAGGCCCGGCGGGTGGGCGGGCGTGCAGAATCTACCCGCCGGGCCGGGGGGACGTTACACTGTTGGGACGTTGCTTCGCACGTGTTCAGCGGCGTCTTGATGGAGCCGGAAGCGCCAGCGAGTGGTTGGCAGGAGGGACGGGCCCATGCGGGGACCCCTCGCCCGCCACGGCGGATCGTCGACTTACGCTTCGGGCTCGATTGCCGGCGCCAGGATGCTGAGCACGCATGTGGTTTGGGGCTGGAGACTCCATGATCAGGACGCTGACGCTCACGCTCGTGTTTGTCGCCTGTTGCGTGTTGGGGGGGACGTGCGGCCCGGTGGAGAATCCGGCGCCGCTGCCGCCGGTGGCGGAGGTCGAGCCCAACAACACGCTGGATGCGCCGCAGCGGCTGGACCTGGCGGGCGGTGCGGTTCGAGTGAGCGGCACCATCGCCTCGAATGAGGACATCGACCTGTATGCGCTGGGCGACCTGCAGCGGGGCGATCGGGTGGCCGTCACGGTCGACGCGGCGGCGACCGATGCGCAGATCAGCGTGGTGCTTTTCGAGCTGCTGGTGGACGACAACATCGGCACGCTCTTTGAGGTGTCCACCGCAGGGGCGGGGACGGCGACGGCCGGCGCGGTGCTGGACGGCGTGGTCCGAAACACCGGCCCGTACTTCCTGGGCATCATGAGGCGGTTTCTGAGCGCCGAGCCGGGCGCCGCCTACGACGTTGCGCTCCAGGTGGAGCACGGCCAGGAGGTGGCGGCGGCGGTGGGTCAGATCTTATTGCTGGACTTTGGGGGTGGCACACTGGTTGCCCCGGACGGCAACACGGTCACCATCGGGCCGTGGACGCCGGCGGACAACGATGCGGCGCTCGCGCCGAGCGCCGCCGCGATCCTGGACGGGATCGCCGCCACGACGCGGGCGAACCTCGCGGGCTACAACGTTCAGGTTCTCCGAAGAGGGGTGGACGCGCTGCCGGCCGATCAGCCGTTTTCGACGGTGTTCTTCGGGCCCGTGCTGTCGGGCGAGGCGTCGCTGGCCCTGGACGGGCTGGGGGTGGCGGTGCACGGGGTGGACAGTTTCAACACGAACCGGTCGGATGTGGCCGTCGTTTTCGCCCAGCTTTTCACGCCGGGGCTCTTCGGGGTCGCTTCGTTGACGCCCGATCAGCTCGCGACGGCCCTGGGCAACGTGGCCAGTCACGAGATCGGGCATCTGCTGGGCCTGCAGCACGTGTTCGACCCGACCGACCTGATGAACACGTTCGACTCGCCGGGCACGCTGCTGCAGGAGCAGCGGTTCAAGCGCTCGGCTGTGCACTTCTTCGTGTTTGACGATCTGAATGCGGTGCTCACGCAGGACGCGGCGGGCCATCTGAGCGAGCTGACGGGCTCGACGCGGCGCGGGCCCGATCTCGAGCTGACGGCGGGCACGACGCCGCTGGCCATCACGGCGGCCGATTTCGACGTGGATGGGCGGATCGATCTGGCGGTCGCCGACTTCGACTCGTCGAGCATCACGCTCTTTCTGAACCTGGGCGAACGGCGCTTCGACGCGCCGATTTCGCTGAACGCGGGGGCAGGGCCGACCGACCTCGTGACCTTCGACGCCGATTTCAACGGCGGCCTGGACCTGATCACGGCCAACCCGGACGCACAGAACCTCTCGGCCCTGTACCTGATGCCGGACGGCTTCACGCAACCCGTTTTCCTGTCGGCGGGGGCGGGGCCGCGCAGCCTGGCGGCCGGGGATTTCAACGGGGACCTGATCCCGGATCTCGCGGTGGCCAACTCCACTGGCAACAGTGTGTCCATTCTGCTGAACGACGGGCAGGGACGCTTTCAGAGCGTATTAGAGGCAGCAGTGGGCAGGGGCCCCCAGGGCATCGTGGCCGCGGATCTCGACAACGACGCCGTGCTGGACCTGGCGGTCGCCAACAGCGAGGACAACACGGTGACCATCCTGCAGGGCCTGGGCGATGGCACGTTCGCGGTGCAGGCGACGCCCGCGGCGGGCGTGTTGCCCTCCGACGTCGCCGCCGGGGATCTCAACGGGGACGGGCGCATCGATCTGGCGGTTGCCAGCACGCTCTCGGCGTTTGCGCTGGTGCAGTATGGCGCGAATGTGTCGGTGCTGATGAATCAGGGCGGCGGCAGCTTCGCGCCGCAGGTGGTATACCCGGTGGAACCGGGCGCCGAGTCCATCGTCGCCGCCGATTTGAACGGCGACGGTCATGTCGACCTGGCCACGTCGAATGCCTCGGATGTGATCGCCGAACCCGGCAACGTTTCGCTGCTGTTGAATCGCGGGGATGGGACGTTCGGGCAGGACGTTGTGCTGCAGGCCGGTTTTGTCCCGACCGCGCTGGTGGTGGCGGATCTCGACGGGCGGGGTGCGCCGGATCTGGCGGTGGCGAACCGGGGATCGGATACGGTTTCGGTTTTTTTCAATGAATAGAGGTGTTGTGAGGGAACACCCCGGCTGGGGGAGGGTCTCGCGCGGGCGTGAGATCCCTCCTGTGAACCCCTCGCTGGCGCTTCGGGCTCTATTGCTGGGGGTCGGTGACACAATCGGCGGGCGGGGGCGATTGTGGTGTCCCGATGCATCGGGATCCCGCCTGAACGTGCAGCCGAGACGGCTGCACCACAACGGGCATGTGCAGCCGGGACGGCTGCACCACAATGCGCACACGCAGCCGGGACGGCTGCACCAC
>CAZQEN010000504.1:0-4077 GCA_964591605.1 uncultured Planctomycetales bacterium | reverse complement strand
GTCTAATGAATGCCCAATGACTGAATGACCGGGCGCCCCGCAGTATCTTCGGCGTCGTGGAGACCGATCACGCAACGCCGGGGCAGACATCAGGATCTGGACATGGAGGCATTCAGGGTTCGGTTTCATTCTTCATTCGGGTGTTTCTCCGTGTTCTCCGTGCCCTCAGTGCCCTCGGTGTGACATCATCGGAGGCGCCGTGTGCGAGTGCTTCTCATCAACCTGTGCCTGCTCGCCCTGATGGCGGGAATGGTTCGGGCGGCCGAGCCGGTCCTGATCGTCGTCAACAAGCACGAAGATACGCTCGCGCTGGTGAACCCCCGTACGCTCAAGGTCGTGGAGAAGATCCCCGTCGGACACGACCCGCACGAACTGGTCATCACGCCCGACCGCCGCTTTGCTTACCTGTCGAACTACGCCGAGCCGGGCAACACCGTCTCGCTGGTGGACCTCGTCGCCCGACGGCACGTGCGGCAGATCCCCACCGGCCGCTACGTGCGCATCCACAGCGCCGCGATCGCGCCGGAGGGGCGATTCGCCTACTTCACCGCCGGCCAGACCGGCTTCGTCGTCGAGATCGACACGCGCGAGAACAAAGTGACGCGCGGCATCCCCACGCACGGCGACATTTCGCACATGGTCGAGGTCTCGCCCGACGGGAAGCGGCTCTACACCGCGAACATCGAGACGCAGAACGTCTCGGTGATCGATCGAGCGTCGGGACAACTGATCGCGCAGGTGAAGTGCGACAAAGGCTGCGAGGGGATCACATTCACGCCCGACGGGAAGACGCTCTGGGCGGCCAATCAGGATGCCGGCAACATCACGCTCATCGACGTGGCCACCAGCAAGGTCATCGACACGCTGCCCTGCCCGGGCAAGCCGCTCCGCATCCGCTTCACGAAGGACGGCCGCCGGGCGCTGGTCTCCAACTGGCTCGCCCAGGGCGAGGTGGTGGTCATCGACGTGCCGGCCCAACGCGAGATCAAGCGCCTCCGCGTCGGTAACCAGCCCATTGGGCTGCTCATCACGCCGGATGAGGATCGGGCGTTCGTCACCAACATGAGCTCCGACGAAGTGCACGTGATCGACCTGCGTACGCTCGAGGTCGCCGGCCGGTTCGAGACTGGCAAAGGTCCCGATGCGATGGCCTGGTGGGTTCCGCCGGGCCCGCCGACCTCCCGGACCGGCTTGGATACCAGACCGGCCGTCAACCCGGGTGCGCCATGAGCGGCCAGGGGTGGCATTGCACGCTGGAGCTGCGCGCCGATCGCGGCGTGGCCGCCGGGAGCACGGCCGCCCTGTGCGAAGCCATCCGGCGCGGCGCGGATCTGCGCGTCTATACCGAGTTTGATCATCACGAACACATCGAGCCCGGCTCAGACTGCCGCGACCGCGTGCGCGAGACCTCGGAGTTTCGCTGCACCTGCCTGCTCGATGACCGGTGGGCGGCGGGCATCATGACGCTGCGTCAGCCGGTCGCCCTGCCCGACGGCTTCGGTCCGCGTCCTTCGATGTCTTTCTTCCTCTACAACCAGGACGGCCTGCAGGCCATCGCCCGGCCGTATCTCGATGGTGGCCCGGTCATCGCCGAGCCGGGCCCCTCACCCCTGGCGGCCCACGCAGAAATGCCCAAGTATCATGAACTCGAACGGCGCGATGAGGGCACCAACGCCCCCAGCAGCACATTCATCTACGACTTCGAAGTGATGCGTTTCCTTGTCCGGGACGACTGGCGAGAGGTCCTGACACACGATGCAGACGGAGAGGTTGTCTCCGGCTCGCTCGATGGTCTCGAAGAGGCGTTTGCCCGGGGCGCGGACGTCAAGATGTCTGTCAGCGGCCTCTGCCGGGATCTGGAGACGCCGGCCGGCCCGTCGGTGGACCACGAAGTCTTCATCCAGGCCCATTCGGGCTATGACTACACCGGACGGCGGCTCTTCATCGCCGCGTCACAGCCGCTGGTCCGCGTTCGGCCGGGCATCCCGCTGGTTTATGCGACGCACGGCTGGGACTTCGGCTGGATCATGGCCCGCACGGACGGATTCGTGGCCGGACTGCTGTACGACCCCTACACACTTCAGCCGCGGCGCACGGAAAGCCGGCATGCGATCCGCTGGTTTGTCCGGTAGCGGCCCATCTGACAGGAGATTGGTATGACCAGCAGCCTGCTCGCGGTCCTGATCGGCGTGCCCCCCCTGCTCGCCGGCCAGGCGGTTCCGGCCAGCCGGCCCGCGGCAGCCTCAGAGCACCCGATCATCGGCGTCTACGGCGGCGCGGGCAATGCGGGTGCGGCGAAGGCGATCGAAAGTGGTGTGGACTTCCTCATGCCGTCAATCACATGGTACGAGCCCAATCCGTGGCTCAAGGACCTCGTTGCTCAGCTCCGGCCGCACGGCATCAGGCTCTATCCTTCACTGGCGATGGCATACGACGGCTACGGCGACAAACAGAGCGACTTCGCCCGGGCCCATCCGCAGTTCTGCGAGAAGCGGCGCGACGGCAGCCTGCTCGACCGGGGCGAGCAGGTGAGCCTGAGCTGGGGGTATCCGGAGGTTCGTGCGTATAAGGTGGAGACCGTCCGCCGGCTGGTCGAATCCAGCGACATCGACGGTGTGCTGCTCGACTACACGCGATTCTTCGGAAACAGCGCGGGCTACAGCGACACCATCGTCCGCGAGTTCCGCGAGAAGGACGGCCGGGACCCGCTCACTCTCCCGCCCGACGACCCGGCGTGGCTCCGGTTCCGAGCGGACTATGTCACCCGCTTTGTGGCCGGCCTGCGCACCGCCCTCGACGGCCTGCGGCCGGGGATCCGAATCCTCGCCTGCGTCAATCCCGACCCGAGCGAGACGCTGCGCGAGTCGATGCAGGACTGGGCGACGTGGGTGAATCGCGGGCTGGTCGACGGCGTGGTGACGATGATCTACGAGCGCGACACGAACAACACGCTGCGCAGCGTGCTGATCGCCAACGCGGCGACCGCCGGAAGGGTTCCGCACATCCCGATGATCGCGCCGTACGGCGGCAACCTCACCACGCCAGAACTGCTCAAGGAGGCGAGTCTCAAGTGCCTGGCCGCCGGTACGGGCGGAGTGGCGTTCTACCGCGAGGATTCAATCTTCGAGCACGGCCTCTGGGACGCCGTCCGCGAGATCGGCGGTTGGAACCTGGAGGAGGTCGCCGCGCAGCCGGTAGGCTACGTGCTGAATGCGGGCTTCGAGCGCGGGCTGGATCACTGGTCGATCGGCACCGGCGAGGGCGTCGAGGTCGTCACCGGCCGTGCCCGCTCGGGCGCCGGCTGCCTTCGCCTGCACGGCACAGGTGTTCGGGCCGTGCGCCAGATGATCGATCGCGGTTTCTGGCCGGACCGGCGCGGCGTGCACGTCTCGCTCTGGGTCGAACGATCCGCACTCGCGGCGGATTCCAGGATCTTCGTGACGGTGGAGACAGTGACGCCCGACGGGCACGAGGATCGGTTCAGGATTCCCGTGGTCTCATCGCCGCGGTCGGGCTGGCAGCGCATCGAGGCCGATCTGCCCCTCCGTCCGGGGGACGCTCTGAAGTTTGCGACATTCACGATCGGCGCTGAGAATCCGGGCGGCGATCTGCTCATCGACGACGTGGGCCTGAGTTTCACCGCTTCGGCGCCCGGTCAGCCGGACCGTTATCGCGATACGCCGTCGTCCCGCGCGCTGACGGCCAGACCGGGCGTCAACATCGCCCGCGGCCAGCCTCTGCGCTGCTCATCCTTCTGGGAGAACGGCTTCGAGTGCGCCCACGCGGTGGACGGCAATCTCTCCAGCGAGCGATACGGCAAAGGCGCCGCCTGGCACTCGCAGCGCCCGGCCCGCGACCAGTGGCTCATCATCCACCTGCCGGAGCGCTACGCGCTGACACGCATCCGCATGCTCAACGCCTCCGCCCAGTCCGCCTATCGCACGCGCGAGTACCGGCTCGAAACGTCACTGAACGACAAGGATTACCGGGTGGTCTCCAGCGGTACGCTCCCCGATGACGCCGTGACCTGGACGCAGATCACCCTCCCCCCCACGCCCGCCCGCTATGTCCGCTTCA
>CAZQEN010000503.1:0-4099 GCA_964591605.1 uncultured Planctomycetales bacterium | reverse complement strand
GGTACGGACTGCTCGAGGCGCAGGTGGCCCTGGCCATGGCGGGAGTGGATCGCGAGCTGGTGCTGGCGCGGCTGATGGAGCTGCTGCTGCAGCGGGAGCAGGACCGCGCGGCGGCGCCGGCGGAGGCTTCCACCGGCCGGGCCGGGCCGGGCGAATGAGAGGTTCTCCGCATGGGCAGCGTGCTCGTCGAGACGATCACCAGTCCGGATCCCGCGGTACGGAACCGCTCGCTGCGCGAACTGCTGGCGGCGATGCCGGTGTCGCGGATTCTGGAGGAGTGCACGGCCCTCGAAAGCTTCCGGCGGACGAGCGAGAACCTGTATGAACGGGTGCGGGCGTGCCTGTTTCTGTTTGCCGCTTATCGCTTCCATGTCCAGGATGCCGGGGAGGTGCGGCCCAGCGGCACGATTCCCTTCGAGGGCTACGCGGCGCTGCTGGAGCGGCGTTTCGAGGAAGCGATCGTAGCCTTCCAGGCGGCGGCCCGTCGCGAGGGTGCGCACGGGGCGATCGTCAGCGCGCTGGCCGAGGCGTATCACCACCTGGCGTTCCAGACGCTGGTGGACCAGGTGCGGCGCTCCGTGCGGACCTCCCGCGGGAACCAATGGATGTTCCGCGTGGGGCACCGGGCGGATCACCCGGTGCAGATCCGGCCCGAACTGCGGCATCGCAGTCCCGGCTCGCTGCTCTACCCGATCCTCACCGAGTCGACGCCGGTGCGGCTGGACCTTTCGCACAGCGGGTGGTCAGACATTTTCTTTCTGGGCATGGACTATCCCGAAGGGGCGCGGGTCATCAACATCTCGGTGGACCTGGGCGTCTACGGCCGGGATCAGGAAGTCCGGCCTCCCATTCAGACCTTCGTGCGCGTCATCGACGAGCCGCTGCTGCGCCTGACCAGCGTGGACCTGGAGACCACGAAGGACGTGGCGGCGCTGGATGACCTGTTCAACTTCGGCAATGACTACCTGGGGCTGGTGAAGGCGGGGGTGATCGCCTCCGGCCTGATTCCGCCGTCGTTCGAGGGTTCGGGGCAGGAACTGGGGGAGATCCTCGGGCACGTGGTGGGGCCCGGCCTGGGTCTGGAAGTGGTGACGCAGGTCAATGACATTCCGAAAGGTTCGCGGCTGGCGGTGTCGACGAACCTGCTGGCGTCCCTGATCGCGCTGCTGATGCGGGCGACGGGTCAGACCCGGCAACTGGAGGGGTCGCTCGAACCGGAGGAACGCCGGCTGGTGGCGTCGCGGGCCATCCTCGGCGAATGGCTGGGCGGGTCGGGGGGCGGCTGGCAGGATTCGGGCGGCATCTGGCCGGGGATCAAGGTGATTCACGGGGTGGTCGCCGCCGAGGGCGCGCCGGAGTTCGGCGTGAGCCGGGGATGCCTGCTGCCGCAGCATGACCTGCTGGGGCCGGACCGGGTCAGCCCGGCGGTGAGGCAGGCCCTGGCCTCGACGATCGTGCTGGTGCACGGGGGGATGGCGCAGGACGTCGGGCCCATCCTGGAGATGGTCACGGAAAAATACCTTCTTCGCGGCGGGAAGGAGTGGCAGGCGCGGGCCGAGCTGGGGCGCATCTTCGATGAGCTGGTCCAGTGCCTGCAGCGCGGCGATCTACGGGGGGTGGCGGCCTGCACGACGCGGAACTGGGACGGCCCGCTCAAGACAATCATCCCGCGGGTGACGAATCACTTCACCGAGAGCATCATCCGCCGCTCGCGCGAGCTGCTGGGGCCGGATTTCTGGGGCTTTCTGATGCTCGGCGGCATGTCCGGCGGCGGGATGGCCTTTTTCGTCTCGCCCGAGCGGCACGACGGCTTCCGCGACCAGATTCTGCAGATCATGGCCGAGACGAAGGGGCAGCTTGACGATGCGCTGCCGTTCGTCATGCAGCCGGTGGTCTACGACTTCCGCATCAACGATGAGGGGTCGGTGGCGCGGCTGCGATGCGGGGCGGAGGCGTGCCTGCCGGCGCGGTACTACGCGGTGCAGATGCCGGGGCTGAGCCGGCTGCCGCGGGATCAGGTGCCGCTGCTGCGGCGGGCGGACCTGGACAACTTCGCCAACCGCTCACGGAACCCGACGGAACTGGTGGGCATGCTGCGGGTGATGATCAACCACCTGTTCCCCGCGCCCGGGCAGCAGGCGGACGCGTCGGTGGCCGGCGGCGGCGAGGAACTGGAACGGATCAAGCGCGAGAACGGCTTCGACGCGGTGCTGCACGAGCAGATGCGCGAGGACCTGCGGCGCGGGCGGATCGGTCTGGCCCGGAACCGGCTGGGGGCGGACACCGACGTTCGAGACGTCGAGCCGCAGGATGTGGTGGATGCCGAGGGCGGCTGCCCGGCCCGGGCCGTTCAGGCGGGCCAGGAGGCCATCCGCCGGGGCGAGGTGGCGGTGGTCACGCTGGCGGCCGGAGTCGGCTCCCGCTGGACGCACGGAGCGGGGGTGGTCAAGGCGGCCAATCCGTTTGTGATGATCGCCGGCCGTCATCGCTCGTTTATGGAGATCCATCTGGCCAAGAGCCGGCGAAGCGGGCAGCGGTTCGGCGTGGAGATCCCGCACATCTTCACGACGGGCTTTCTGACCCACGAGCCGATCGCCCGGCACCTGCGGTTCAATGAGAATTACGGCTACCCGGGGCCGCTGCACCTGTCGCCGGGGCGGTCGATCGGCATGCGCCTGGTGCCCATGGTGCGGGATCTGCGCTTCCTGTGGGAGGAACTGCCGCAGGAGACGCTCGATGAGAACCGCCAGAAGGTGCGGCGGTCGGTCCGCCAGGCCCTGATCGCCTGGGCCCGCGAGCGCGGGGAGGGCAGCGATTATCTCGACAACACGCCGCTGCAGTGCTTCCATCCGCCGGGACACTGGTACGAGCTGCCGAACATGCTGCGCAACGGGGTGCTGGCCGCCCTGATCGCTGAGCGGCCGGAGCTCAAGTACCTGCTGGTGCATAACATCGACACCCTGGGGGTCGATGTCGATCCCGGCGTACTGGGCCTGCACATGATGGGTGGCCATTGGATGACGTGCGAAGTCATCGCCCGCCGAATCGAGGACCGGGGCGGCGGCCTGGCCCGGGTGAACGGCCGGCTGCGCCTGCTCGAGGGTCTGGCTCAGCCGAGGGATTCGGACGAGCTGCGGCTCCGTTATTACAACTCGGCGACCACGTGGGTGGACATTGACCGGCTGCTGGGGATCTTCGGCCTGAGCCGGGAACAACTGGGCGGTCCGGAGGCGATGCTGGTCGAGCGGATTCGCGCGGTGGCGGGCCGGCTGCCGACGTATGTGACCATCAAGGAGGTCAAGCGACGCTGGGGGCACGGGCAGGAGGACGTATTCCCGGTGAGCCAGACGGAGAAGCTGTGGGGCGACATGACCTCGCTGGCGGATTGTCCCTGCAGCTACGTGGTGGTTCCGCGGTTGCGAGGCCAGCAGCTCAAGGATGTGGCCCAGCTTGACGCGTGGATGAACGACGGCTCGTACGAACACGTGTGCTCGCTGTGCGACTTCCACTGAAATCGGGCGATCCGCCGCCCTCACGCCAGATATAGAAGCTCACGCAGAGACACAGCGCAGCCGTTGGCCGCAACCACGGTAGGCAACCCCGGATGAACACAGCACGGCCGACGCCGCAGCCGAAGCGGTCGCAACCGAACATGACGGCTGATGAGCCGCGGAGCGGCGCAAGATGGTAGCCCCCGGCGCAAGCCGTGGGACTCGCCGCAGCGCGATGCCTGAGCCCCGGCAGGGGCGAAAGAACACGGCCCCTGGGTTGGCATCCCATGGGACTGACACGGCGGTTCCCCAAAGAATGACCACAGCCGCCCGCGACTGACGGGCCTCAGGCGGTCGCTGGGCGGGAGCAGGGCGGGTATACTGGTATGTTTGGTTGGTTTCAGGTTCGCCGGCCATGGCTCAAACGTTTCTGGCTTCGGATGTTCGCGGGGCGCTGGCCCGCTGGGCCGCGGATTTCGAGCAGGTCCTGGCGGATCTGCTCGATGCGGATTCCGCCGTGCCCCCCCGGCTGGCCGAGGCGGTTCGCTACTCCGTCCAGAGCGGCGGAAAACGCGTTCGGGCGTTCATCATCACCCGGATCTGCGAGC
>CAZQEN010000502.1:0-4112 GCA_964591605.1 uncultured Planctomycetales bacterium | reverse complement strand
TCGGGTCACTTCCGGCAAGAAAGACTTCCGCGTCCCGGCCCCCGGCACCACCTGACAACGCGGACCTGTGTCCGGCCGCCCCGGCGCCCGCCACCGCAGGAACCGGGGGATCTTGCCCATCCGACTGACCGGGTCCGTCAGCGTGGACATGTCCACCCGACGGGACCTCTCCATCAGTACCCGGAGCGTCAGCGACGGGCCTGATGTGCAACTGTCACAGCTCCCCGAACACCAGAACCTGCCTCCCGGCCGGCCTCAGCTCTCTGATCGGCGCCCGGTCTGACGGTATTTGGAGGTCAAGAATCATCCGGGCTATCCGGACGCATGCCCCAGCAGAACCGAGAGCCCCAGTAGAATCAGCACGACTGTGGTGATGCCCGCGTACACCTTGTCGTTCTGCTGGATGAATGCCAAGATCGAGATCGCGACCCGCACAATCGGGGTGGCGATCAGGAGCAGCAGGCCGACGACCACGATGGCCTGACCGCGCAGGGCCGCCACGCCCGCCGCGGTCGCGCCGACGGTGCGGGGGAACGAGGCGCCCAGGTGCGTCAGCGTCGAGAGCCGGGCCGGTTCCGACACGTAATCCGGATGCCGGATGAACGTCGTGAACATCCCCAGCAGAATCAGCGCCACACTCACACCCACGCCGATCCGCAGCGTATGGCTGATGATCAGCTCCGTCCGCCGCACGTGCTCCGCGGCGGCTTCAGGGGGCGCCTCTCGCGTGTCCTGTATCCGCATCACCGCAGTCCTTTGAGCAGCATTTCCGTCGAGACGGCCAGGAGAACGATCACGAAGACGATCCGGACACTGCGGCTCCGGAGGCGTCCGAGCAGGCGCGACCCCGCCACCGCCCCGGTGAGCACCCCGAGGGCCACCGGCGCCGCGATAAACGGATCGATGTCTCCGCGGGCAAAATAGACCCCGGCGCTGGCCGCCGCAGTCACGCCGATCATGAAGTTGCTCGTTGCGGTCGACGCCTTGATCGGCATCCCCATGACCAGGTCCATCGCCGGCACTTTGAGCACCCCGGAGCCGATGCCCAGCAGCCCGCTGACCATCCCCGCCAGGCACATCAGCCCGAGGCCGATCAGGCTGTGGGAGACGGTGTATTCCACCACCCGCCCCAGCGACGCGTCGTAGTAGCTCCCGTGCAGGCGGAGTCGATCGGCCAGGCGGTCCGGCCGCGGCGCTGCCTGGTGATGCTCGCCGCCGTTTCGCAGCATCGCGATCGCCGAGTACGCGAGGACGACCGCAAAGATCACGAACAACCAGCGGACGGCCAGGATCCCCGCCAGGCAGGCTCCGCCCAGCGCGCCGCTGGTCGTACCCGTCTCCAGAAGCATGGCCGCCCGCAGATTCGTCATGTGCTCCCGGACATAAGCCGCGGCCGCACCGCTCGACGTGGCGATCACCGAGACAATCGAAGCGCCGATCGCGTAGCGGATGTCGATGTGGAACACCAGCGTGAGCGCCGGGATGATGATGATCCCGCCCCCGAGCCCCAGCAGCGATCCGAGCAGCCCCGCTCCGATCGAAAGGGCAAACACCGACAGCGCGAACTCGAGCGGGGTCATACGAAGTGGTATAGAGAATCGTGATCGATGTCGCAAGGGCGCCCGGAGCGCTGGTGTTGACGCGCAACCTCCACGCGAGTGCTACCAGATCGCCTCGGTGCCGCCCGGCTCCATTCCGGGGCCCAGCACCTCCCGTACGTAGGCCCGGAATGTATCAAGGTCAAAGGGCTTGTCGATGACCGCCTCGGCGTCGAGTCGATACCCCTCCGAATGTGTGAGGTCGTCGCCGAATGCCGTGATCAGGATCACCGGTGTGGCCTGATCGTACTGCCGGAGCTCACGCAGCACCTTCAGGCCGCTCAGGCCCGGCATGCGGATATCGGAGATGATCAGGTCCACATCGAAGAACCGCCCCCGCTGGATCACGCTGCGGTGAAAGTCAATCGACCGGGCGAGCTGCCGCCCATCCGCGATCTCGACCACCTCGTACCCGTCGGCGCGGAGGCTCTCCGCCAGCAGCCGGCGCATCTCTTCATCATCCTCGGCCAGCAGGATGCGCTGCTTGAGGCTGCTCAGGCCGGCCTGCTTCATCAGTTCGACAAATCCTTCCGACTCCTCCTCCGTTTCCTCCTGCGCGTCCGACTGCGGAATCCTGTCGGTCAACATGACCATTCTCCTGTGCAAAGCGACCTTCCGGCGGAACCTCGGGTGACGAATGGGCCGGTCCGGATTTCAGCTCCTGGCGGCGCCGGGCTCGGTCAGCGGAATCGGCGCCGGGCCGGTCATCGCCGTGCTGCGACGGTGCCGGCGGCAGGTACACGTCGAAACGCGACCCGCGTCCGGGGACGCTGCTCACGTCGATCCAGCCGCCATGCTCCCGGACCAGCCCGCGCGAAACCGACAAGCCCAGTCCCGTCCCCGTCCCCACGTCCTTGGTCGTAAAGAAAGGCTCGAACAGGCGCGGCATCACGTCCGGAGCAATGCCCACACCGGTGTCCTGCACGCTCACGCGGAAATACTCCGCCTCTGCCCCGCCCATGTCCGCCGGCGGACGGGCTCGCCGGCGTGAGATGATCACTTCCAGCGTTCCTCCTTCCGGCATCGCCTGGACGCCGTTCACGATCAGATTCGACAGAACCTGTTGGATCTGATCCGGATCGACGCACGCCACTGCGGTTCCGTCGGAGTGCAGGGCGAGGCGCACGTTGTGCGCTCTCGCGAAAGCCTCGAGCAGGGCGAGGGTCCGCCGGGCAATGTCATCGAGTGCCACGACGGCTCGGCGCGACCGGTGCGGCCGTGCCAGGTTCAGAAGCTGCCGGATGATCTGCGTCATCCGTCCGGCCTGTTCGCCGATCACCCGCGCACTGTCGACCACCGTCTGCCCGAACTGCGGCGACTGCAGCAGCTTCGCCCGCGCGTCCACCACGGTCAGCGGTGTTCCCAGCTCGTGCGCGACGCCCGAGGCAAGCTGCCCGACGGTCTTGAGGCGGTCGGCGTGACGCAACTGCTCGATGGCGGCGATCCGGGAGGCGTGCTCTGACTGAATCCGCCGTTGACTGATGGATAACCGCCCGCGCATCGCATCGATTTCGTCGGCGAGGATCTGGAATTCGTCGTGCCGGTGGAAGTGCAGGTCCCCCGAGAGGTCCCCGGCGGCGATGGCTCTGGCCTGGCGGATGAGCGCGCCGACCGGCCGCCCGACGAAGCGCATGCCCAGCGTGAGTGCCAGCACGCCGCAGACGGCCACCACCTCGATCGTTGCCAGCACGACCCCCCGCACGATCGAACGGATCTGGGCGCGCTCGTCGGCGAGAGACTCGGTGATCTGCACCGCACCGGGAATCCCCCCCGCGATCCGCAGTGGAACACAGGTGAACGACTGCCCTCCTGGTACGGCACGGAGGTCGAGCCAGTGAGTCTCCCGTCCCCCGCGCAACCCCTCCAGCTCTGCAGTGGGAATGCGAGTGGCCGCTTCATCGGCGCCCGCATTCAACGGAATCCACGCGACGCGCACGCCGCTCCGGCTCTCTGCCCGATCGGCTTCTCGCACGAAGTCCATCGCCGCCTCGCGGCCGGAACTCTGCCAGAGCCGGCCGGCCGAAAGCGCCAGTGACTCGCCCAGCACATGCTGATCGTGCGCGATGTCGGCACGGGAGGCGGCGATTTCACGCTCGCACGTGAAGTAGGCCTCCACGCCGAGCACGGCGGACATGCCCAGCACAAAGACCAGAGTGAACTTCAGTGCCAGTTTCATGGACCCGTGACCCGGCCAGCCAGACGGCTGCATTCTTCCTACGATGGGCCCCCGGGCGGGTTCTCATCTCACCGCGAACCCGCCGGCCCGGGCGGTCCGGCCGTCGCGCAGCGGGGATTCATGAGATGAAGATTAGCTGGAATGTCGCTGAACGAGGGCGACCAGATGCTCGGCCGCAGCCTGATCGAAGTCTGGCCACGGCAGGGGGGATGCGCTCCAGCTCACGCCGCCGGCGCACCGAAGAGCTCGGCTGCATCGAGCTTCTTGAACAGAATCACCGGTTCGCCGAGCGCGTGGCCCGCCGGTAACTCGCGAGTGACCTGGTCCCACGCCAGCGA
>CAZQEN010000501.1:0-4112 GCA_964591605.1 uncultured Planctomycetales bacterium | reverse complement strand
GGACTCCGGCCGGCGGCGACGGCTCAGGCGCGGCGGGGCGGGACGCTGCGGGCCGCGCCGCGGGCGAGGAGCGCGGCGCCGCTCCGGGCGGCGGCGCCGGAGGTACTGCCGCCAATGGGGGCGGCGTCACTTTTTTTTTTGAATCATCGGCCCCGTCGCCGCCGGACGAAAGCTGATCCAGCACGGCCTGCACCGGCTGGTAGCTCACACCGCTCGCCAGCCGCACCAGCGCCGCCTCCATGAGCGCCCGCCCGACGGCGCTCGACCGCACACTCCGCCGCAGGTTTTCCAGCACGGCGATCATGTACACGTACGCGTCAGAATCGAACCGCCCGGCGAGCTGCCCCATGCTCTCGACGGCCGTCGTCGGGAGATCGACCAGCGGCGTATCCGGCCCGCACACCCGCAGCAGCATGAGCGTGCGAAGCTGATCGATGAGCGAATCGCACAGCCGCTCGAGGCTGTAGCCGGCCGACAGGGACGCGTCGAGCGTGGCCAGGCTGCCGGCCGCGTCGCGATCGGCGAGCTGACCGATGAGCTTCGTGAGCGCCTCATCGTGCGGCGAGGGCAGCAGGTCATCGATCATCTGAAGCGTCAGCTTGGTCTCGCCGGTCGCCAGAAGCTGATCGAGCAGCGAGAGCCCGTCGCGCATCGAGCCGTTGGCCAGCCGTGCGATCCGCCGAAGCACGGCGTCGTCAGCGCTGATGCCTTCGTCCTTGAGGATCCCGCGGAAGTGTTTGGCGATGTCGTCCATGCTGATGCTGCGGAAGTCGAAGCGCAGGCAGCGGCTCTGGATGGTCGCGGGCACCTTCTGCGGCTCGGTCGTGGCCAGGATGAACTTCACATGCTCGGGCGGCTCTTCGAGCGTCTTGAGCAGGGCGTTGAACGCGCCCGTGCTGAGCATGTGGACTTCGTCGATGATGTAGATCTTGAAGCGGGCCCGCGCCGGGCGGAACGCCGCATTGCTGCGCAGCTCGCGGATGTTGTCTACGCCCGTGTTGCTGGCCGCGTCGATCTCGATCACGTCGATGTCCTGCCCTTCGGCGATGGCCGTGCACGATTCGCACTTGCGGCAGGGCTGGGCGGTGGGGCCGGGTGACTTCAGGCAGTTCAGCGAGCGGGCCAGGATCCGCGCGGCCGAGGTCTTGCCCACGCCCCGCGTCCCCGTGAACAGGAAGCCGTGGTGGATGCGTTCGCAGGCGATCGCGTTCTTGAGCGTGGTCGCGACCGCCTCCTGGCCGACCAGCTCATCGAACGTCCAACTGCGGTACTTTCGTGCCAGGACGGTGTAGGCCATGCGGTCATTTCCGATTTCTGATTGCCGATTGCCGATTTCAGGAATCCTCGACCCCAATCGGAAATCGGAAATTGAAAAATCGACAATGCGAGGCGTCGACCGTACTGAGGGCCAGGTGCACCACGGCACCTGGAACACGCCGGCTGGGCTGCTACCTCTCGGTCCTGACCCGTTGGCCCACGGCTCCATTGCATGGAACCCGGCCCCCAGTACGATCGACGGCCCGCGGATTGTAACCCAGCCGACCCCAAAAGGCGACCCGACCACCTGCCGTCGTCAATCGGGCGTGCGTGACCCTTCGGGCGGGGCCCTTGGCAGAACCCCGGCGCGTCAGCGAGCGGGCCTGAGCCTCGAACGGATGGACGCCAGTCCTCCCGGCGCACGTCGGGACTCCGGGTTCTGAGGGTGACCGCATCCGACGCCGCCCGAACGGTCACGGACTCGTGCATGACCGTCATCGCGCGGGATTGGTTGGCCCATCCATCGCGCAGCGATGGATGGGGGTCTCGATGATGGGAATATGAACGACCCCGCCCCCGACCGCTTGCCCCATCCCTCGCGTCACACGGGTGAAATCCTGCCCCTATCCGCAGGTCGCAGACTCACTATAGCGAGATGGGGAACCCCAAGACGGGTCCGCCCATGGCGCTCCCCTGCCTCCCCCGCTCCCCGGTCACCCCGTCTCCCGGCCGCGGAGCGGCGTAAGACGGTGGCCCAGGGCGCGAGCCCTGGGTGGAAGCCATAAGAACCTGACAGTCCCGGAGGGGCGAAAGACACCGCCCCCCCCGGGACCTTGAGCCAACGCCCGGCGTCATGCATATCACGTCTGTTCCCCCTGAAACACCCGCCGTGTTGACCCGGACAGGAATCCAGACCACCCCTCGGGGGCGGGATGGGAACGGGTGTGACGCCGACACCGAGCTCACCTCGCGTTGGCTTGAGTGCATGCCGCGAACGGTCCGAGCTGCTCCCGCAGGCACGGTGTTTCACGTCCGCGGCCGCCCGGAAAAACGCCAGGACGGAAAGAAGCACACAGCATGGCTGTAAAACTCAATCCCGTCCCGCTTTCCGGAATCCAGCGCAAGATGCAGCAGTGTCATCGACTTCGTAACCCGTCTCTATGAGACATTGACCCCTGCTCTCACCCGTCGATGGGGTTTGGGGTTGAGGAGCGCGAGGAGTGCGAGTGCAGCGGGGAGTGCGGCGGGCTCCGGGAGGGGATTACCAGCCTGATACTTCAGATCGTCGAAGGCGAGGCCGTCGCCCCGCGTGGTCCAGGTGAAGGTGAGGCTCGAGAAGGCCGTCGTGTCATGGACGCCAAAGAAGATGACATTGCTGGGGTCGAAAGGCCCGCCCGTGTTGTCGCCGATGGTCAGGGCATCGAGCGTTCCATCGTTGGCGACACTCAGCCGGCCGCTGAAGATCGGGCTGACTCCGAAGCCGAGGATGTCGACCCCGAAGGCGGTGATAGGGCTGTCAAACGAGAAAGTCGCTGAAGTGAAGCCATTGGCGGTGAGATCGGCGTCCGATTTGACGAGCATCGAGGCCGCACCCTCTGTAAAGAAAAAGATGTCCTGGGCGACCGTCTGGGAGGTGTCGACGTCTCCCGCGCCGGTCACGGTGAAGGGTCCGAAATCGTGGGGATTTTCAAGGGGAAAGGGCGCTTCGAAGCCCTCCATCTCGAACACGCCGCCGACCGTGTTCAGAAAAGTGTTGCGATTAGCAAACGTCTGAGCGGCGCTCGCGACCGACGCGTCGCCTCCGCCGGCAATCCAGACGGCCGCCAGCGCCGAGCATGCAATCGCTGTTTGTCTGACTCTCATCGAGTTCTCCTTCCGCCCATGGAGGGCATGGTTGTTCTGCGTTTTGATCAGCCCGACCGCCGTCCGGCACGACTTCCGATCGTCGGGCCTCCGTTGGGTGAGAACGTCAAAACACGTCGGCCGCGACACGAGTTTTTCAGAAATCAGCCCGAACATTGAAGTTTTCCCCTGGATTGACGTATACTCAGAGCGCATCCTGAAACCGGTGTGGCACCGGGGTTCCGCCAGTACCCGGCCGCCACGGAGAGCCGGCCGGTACAGGGTCTTTAGACGCACTCTAAAGCGTTATCGCAGTTTGGGTTAGGCTTTGCCGCGCGCGAAGGGCGGCAAGCTGCTTTCACGCCCTGCACAGTGATGAGTACCGAGGCCGGTTCCATTACGCGACTGATTCCCGACCTGCTCCAGGGCGATGAGATCGCCATCGAGGAGCTGTGGAGGAAGTACGTCTCGCGAATGGAAGGACTGGCCCGCCCGCTCATGGCGCCTCTGCCCGCGGGGGCCGGCGACGAGCAGGATGTCGCCCAGAGTGCGTTTCACGCCTTTTGCGAGGCTGTGGCGAACGGCCAGGCGCGACGGCTGGACAGCCGGGACGAGTTGTGGAGGCTGCTGGCCACCATTTCGCGCAATAAGGCAACCGACCGGGTCCGCCGCGAGCTTCGCGACCGCCGCGGCGGCGGCGCCGGGGCCGCTTCTGACGGCTTGGAGCATCTTGCCATCGACGAGGCTTCGCCGTCCGAGGTCGCCCAACTTCAGGAGGCGATGGACGAGCTCTTTGCCGCCTTGGACGCCTCTGGCGATCCGAAGCTGAAACTCATCGCGACGATGCGGCTGGAAGGGGCGGAGACACAGGAAATTGCCGACCGTCTGGGTTGCACCGCGAGAACGGTTCAGCGAAAGCTGCACATTCTGGAGCGGCTGTGGTGGGACCGCAACAGCTAGTGCCGTTTTCGGTATGAGAGTTTCGTGCTGGGTGCGCTAGGCCCGGCATTCAT
>CAZQEN010000500.1:0-4126 GCA_964591605.1 uncultured Planctomycetales bacterium | reverse complement strand
GATGATGACGCCCCCGCCTCCACCGCCGCAGCCGAATCCCTGTCCGATGTCCCCATCCGCGCGGATGACCCCGGTGTTGGTGATCGCGCCGCGCGCCCGGACGGCGACCGTTCCGCCGCCGTCTCCGCCGATTCCGGCGATCAGGCCGGTGAAGGCGGCCGCTCCGCCGCCGCCGCCGGCCACGCCCGGTTCAAGAAGAAACGAGGCACTCAGCGGATCGTTGATTCCGCAGCCGCCCAGGCCGGACTCCGGCGGCGCCACCGCGGGCGTGGCGTACTCGCCGGAGCTCGGCAGGCAAAGAGCGATCCCCTGTCCGGGCTGGCGATAATTGGTCGCCAGGATGGCGGCCGGGTCGCTTGAGGAATCGACATCCACCAGTGCCCCGACGGCCCCGACGCTGACCACGATCGTGCCGTGGTTCGTGAAGGCGCCGGTGCAGCGGATGATGACGCCGCTCGGTATGGTCAGCGTCGCGCCGGCGTTGACGGTAAAGTCGGTGAACTGCGTGTTGTTTCCGGGCGGGGGCGTGCCCGCGCCGCCGGTCCACAGGGTGTCTGCCGAGATCGTCATGACGCCGGCCGAGCCGTCGCCGTAGATCCGCAGGTTCCCCTGGCAGTCGAGGGCATCGAACACTCCGTCCCCGTTCAGGTCCTCGGCCGCATCGCCAGTCCCGTTGCCGTTCAGATCCCAGCAGGCCAGCCCGTCAGAGCCGGGCGGACCCTGCGAATCGGGAGATGAGGGGCAACCGCTCTGCCCTGATGCGGTCAGCAGGATCAGGAACAGTGCCAGCGGCGCGAACCGGCGAAATGAGCGCAGACTCATATCTCTCATGGGGAAGCTCCGGAATCGGGAACCAGCCAAACCAAGTCAGAGTTTCACGCAGCTTCGGGATGAAATCAAGTGCGGGCGAAAACGATTCTTTCTCACAGAAAGGTGCGCCTATCTCACCGTATTGAGAGGCTGGCATCCCACCGGTCGCCCGGGCGAGGGATCGACGAGATGTATTCCCGGCTGCACTCGACCCAGGCAGAGGGGAAGGGGGGAGATTGCGTCGGAGCCTCCCTGATTTGCTCTTGCGTTGCCTCTCGCCGGGAGGTATGCTCGAACCCCGTCAACACGGCTCGCTGCGGCGAGCGATTGACGCTTTCATTTCGGGCTTCACCCCGACCGTACCGCACGGCCGGACGATGAGACCTCCCATGATCCGCCTGCCAGAAAGCGAGGTCCCCCATGTCTCAACCGACGATGCAGTCGATCCCAGGGGCAAGCCGCGGTTTCCTTCGTGACGCGAGGCGGGGTGCGGCCTCTCCCCGAGGCCGGGCGTGCCTGGTCGGAGAGGCTTTCACTCTGGTCGAAGTGCTGGTGGTGGTGTCGGTCATCGCCCTCCTGGTGGCGATTCTGATGCCCAGTCTCAAACAGGCGCGCGATCAGGCCCGGCTCACGGTGTGCAAGTCGAATTGCAGACAGGTGGCGACGATGACCTCCGCATACCAGACCGATTACCGGGGGCTGGTTCCGGTGGTCCTGAGCTGGCGGGCCAACCAGTTTTACGGGACACCGCCCCGCGCTTCCTGGCTGTCGTTTGCGCTGCGTCAGTATGACCAGAAGTCTCCGCGGCTTCCGGCGGAATATGATCCCGAGGCGATGGGCACCTGGCCCGTCGAGAAGCGGGAACGCTACGAGGCCGAGGTGCTGTCTGAATACTACGTCTGTCCCTTCGAGACCGGCGGATCGAGGCGGGAGAACCACCTGGCCGGCACAGATATGGAGGTCGCGGGCCGCCATGAGGCCATTCAGACCTTCCTGTGGGAGGACATCGTCCGCGGCCACCCGATGAGTCCCCCGGCCAGATACTCGGCGCTCGCGTGGAACATGGTATGCGCGGGGAGTGGTTTCGCAGGCGGCATCCCTTCGCTGCCCGGCTGCGTCGGCGCACCCACCGCCCCCAAGACCCTCACCAGCCACCGCAACTGGAAGGGCACCGACATGCATCGCCTCCGCGGCAGCCTGAGCGAACTCACCACCGCCTTCTGCTACCAGGGCGAGCACATGGAGTTCGTCTACAACCAGCACGGCGACCGGGGCGGGGCCAAGCGAATCGACCCCCGCTGGAACCCCGGCAGCCACCGCACCAGCCGCGGCGGCGGCAGTCCCGCCCTCTTCGCCGATGCCCACGTCGAATGGGTCCCCGGCCCGAACATCGGCTGGCCGTGAACCGGGCAGGCAGGGGCGTACATGCGGACGGTAGGCCCCGTCTGCCGGACGGGCCTCGGCGTAGCGGCCGAAGCACCCTGGCGAAAGTGTTTCGCTCGTGCGCGGACCCTCTGACAGGTCGATCTTAATCTCCAGCAGGAACCGAAACGCAACAAACGGGGCGGCGCATGCCGTGTTTCATTCCGCGGCGGGCCCGTCCTCGTGGCTTTCGCCGCCTTGTAGAAACCTCAGCCCCTCCGCCTCGAGGTGTTCGAAGTCGGGGAAATCCGTCATCGCCGCCTGCACGCGGCCGTGCTCGCCGCCGAGCGCGTCCTTGAGTTGACCCGTGAATGCGGCCATGAGCGTGCTCCAGCGGTGCAGCTCCCGAGCCAGGGCGTCCCGGTCGCGCTTGTCCCAGTACTGCGACTCGTCGTTGACTTTGACGTCCAGGCCCAGCTCCGCGGCGGCGTCGAGCAGTTCGACGATGGAAAGGTGGGCACGCAGGGAATTGTCGATGCCCCCGTGCTGAGGCAGAGCCGCATATTGCGTCTTGCAGAAGCCCTGCCACGTGTAGAGGCCGGCCAGGCCCGTGTCGATTTCGCCGCCGGTGTGAGTGTCGTGAATGCTGGCCGGCCGTGACGCCAGGCCGAAACCGGCCGTCTCCGCACCTTCGGTGGTCGCCGCAAATCGCAGCAGATGCAGCGGCGGCACTTCAATCAGCCGACTGTCGTCGACGTGCACTTCGACGACGTCGCCCGTTGGCGGCTGCCCCGGCCGCGAGAGGTAATGCGTTCCCCAGAGCCGCAGCCAGTGCAGCAGCTCCGCGTCCACGTCGGGCTCGTCCGTCCGATCCGGCGACGCGCGCTCGATGATCGACTGCACCTGATCAAACGGCAGCGCCCGCGCCCGCTCATGCAGTGCATGCACCAGCTCGCGCGCCCGCTCCGCTGACCCCGCTACCCTGAGCTCATAGTGAATCGTCAGGCCCATGGCGGAATCTTAACAGATCCGAAGCTGACCGGCTGTTCTCGACTTGGCAGGGCGTCGGATAGAAACGCCCAGACCCATCTCGCTGCCTGATCCTGCCGGATGCGGCTTTCCCCTCGGCCGCGCGGTATAATCCGGCGGGTTAACCACTGGAGGCCCGATGGTGGAGTTCATTGGACATTTCGACGGCAAAGTGATCGCGCCCGATGAGCGGGTGCAGATACCCGTTGGCACTCCTCTGCGCGTGACGGTAGAACCCAGATGCAGAGACTCAGAGGACTGGCACGCGTTTGTCGAGCGAACGTACGGCTCATGCGCCGCCCTGGACCTGCAGGAGCCGGATGACCTGCCATTGCAGCAGCGGGATTGGCTTCAGTGACATACCTGCTGGACACCAACACCTGCATTCGCTACCTGAATGGGCGGGCGGCCAGGCTGCGCGAGAGAATTGAGGTCGCGGGCAGCAGCGGGATCAGGTCCTTGATGGCGCTGATCTTCTTCTCGTGGATCAGTACGAACGGCCGGTCGAGCTCAACCTCCATCGACTCGTACTTGTTGACAAAATGCGGCGACAAGTAGCCATGACGGACTTGGTTGCCCCCAGTGTCGCTTTAGTCGTCGCAGGTTGGATCGGCCGCTCGGTCATAGCCGCTGTAGCAGCGCTGAAATGCGCCGAACTCGTCCAGATCAACGTCCCCATCGGCGTCTCGATTGTAGCTGAGACATCCTTGTGAAGACGGAACGCTCGGTCCGGAACGGCACAAATTGAACGCATCGATGTCGTGGGCATCGACATCGCCGTCCCGGTCGGCATCGCCATAGATCACCGGCGGGCAGCCGGCCGTGTCAACATCCGCGCCGGGCACCGTGTTGGGGCAATTGTCGCAGACGTCCAGAATCCCGTCCGCGTCCGCGTCTGCGGTGTTGTTGTTGGTGGGCGCCCAGC
>CAZQEN010000499.1:0-4165 GCA_964591605.1 uncultured Planctomycetales bacterium | reverse complement strand
GCCCCAAAATACACTATCGATCCTCGCACAGGGCGTCGCCGGAGCGGATCCAGCCGGTCTTGCCGTCGCGGAGTTCGATGTTGAGCCAGTCGCCGCGGCGCTCGAGGACGGTGAATTCGACGCCGTCGTGGAGTTTTTCCTGGAATTGCGGCTCAAAGCCCTCGCCGTTTCCCTTGCGGACGGTGACGTTGTCGGCCACGATCACCCCCACGGGGGCGGGCGGACGATACAGATCGAGGCACGCCGAAGCGCCGGCGGTGAGACACAGGATGAGCGAGGGGATGAGCAGATACCACCATCCGCGTCGCCGCCACCCGATCCAGCCGATGAGGCCGGTCCAGAAGATGACGTAAGCGAGCAGCGCGGCCGCGACGCGCCATGGGAGGGGCGTGTCGTGATGCCAGAAGAAGAGGGTGTGCCAGAACGCGCGCTCGCCGCTGACGGGAATCTGGCTGCGGCACAGCGAGCGTGCGTAGCGGAGATTCTCGGCCAGGCGCGGGTCGTTGGGAATGAGCCGCTCGGCACGGCGATAGTTGAAGATGGCTTCGCCCAGGCGGCCGGCCTGGAGACAGGCGTTGCCCAGGTTGTAGTAGAGCCGGCCGTTGTGCACGCCCGCGTCGACGAGGAGCTGGAACCGGGCGGCGGCCTGGGCGAAGAATTCGCGTGCTTCGTCCGGCTGCCGGGGCCGCACCTCGACGGCGTGATCGAACGCGCGGAGCGCCAGATTCAGGATTTCCACCTGCTGCTGGCGCGTGAGCGGAGCGGCGGTGAGGCTCGTCGGCGTCAGAAGAAGGAGGAGGACCGCGAGGCGCGCGGTGGCGGGGATTTGAGATTTGAGATCTGAGATTTGAGATCTGAGACTCATGTTTGCCCGTGAATCAACCGCACGCGTACCGCAAAAACGTCATCGTTCATCGAAAACCGGCAATCAGCAACCGGGAATTGGCAATTGGAAATCGGCTATGCTCACACTTTCTCCCGCTCCATGGCTTCGATGGCCTCGATCGCGCTGGTGCTGAGCCGCTGGGTGGACTGGCCGTCCTGGCCGGCGTAGCTGAGGGCTTCGCACTGTTCGAGAAGTTCGTCGAAGCGCCGGACGACGTCTGTCTTGACGTTCCGCTCGGTCAGATGCTGGACGATTTCGGCACGGGTGAGGCCACCGGGCGGCAGGTTGAGGCGGTCGGCGACGTAGCGGGCCAGTGCTTCGGCGACGGCCGCGGCGGTCAGGCGGGGGTCGGCGGCGCCGGCGGAGCGGATGCGGGCCACCGCCCGTTTGCGGGCCACGCGGCGGCGGGCCAGGCCGCTGTCGGAGCGCAGCCGCTCGGCGCGACGGCGGGTCACGAAGGCGGCCGCACACAGCAGCGGAGGAGCAGTCAGAATCACCGCGGTGCCCCATCCCGGCTGATAGGCCTGCTGGCCCAGCACTTCATCCATGTCGCTGTAGTTGGCCAAGATGCCGCCCTGAACTTCCGTCAATTGCGGTGAGGCGCTCGTGCGGCCCGCACCGGGGGATTCGATGATCTGCGACATGGAGAGGCTCTGGCCAGCTTTGACCTTGATCGGAATGGGCTGGGAGCGAACGATGATGAACTTCTCTGCCTTCGGGTCGAAATAGGCGAAGGGAATAGGGGGGATTTGCGTCACCGACGCGGTATTCGCGCGGATGCTCTGACTGAATTTCTTGGCGCCGCCTTCCACCATCCCGCCGAGCGGGTCGCTGGGGACCTTGAAGTCGCGGGTCAGCTCGGGGAGCTGCGCGAGGGGCGGGGGCTGGAGGGTTTCGAGCCGGCCGGCGCCTTCAATCACGATGTTGAGCGTGATGGGATCGCCCACGGACACGTCGGTGGGTTTGGCGGTGGTGTTGATGGTGTACTGCCCGACCGCACCGTTCCAGATGGGCGGGCGTCCCTGCGTGGGAATCGGCTGGACGATGACGGAGCTGGGCGAGAGCGCGGCGGAGATGGGCCGGGTGTCAAAGCTGGCACGGCCGAAGAGGTCCGCTTGCGTGATGCGCACCGGGTAGGCCATGAGGATGCTGACCTCGCCCACGTCGAGCTGGCCCGGTCGATCGGGATAAAACTCGCGCTCGAGCTCGAAGAGGTAATACACATGCTCTTTCCCGCTGCGGTCCTTGCGACGGACCTCGCTCAGATCCGGGTTGGCACGGCGATTCATGAGGTTCGCGAGCGGCTCTTCAAACGCCCCCCACTGGCTGGCGCGCAGATTGATCTGGTTGACCATGTCGATGGGGCGCAGGGTCAGGCGGGGGTTGATGAACGGCTTGATGTAGATCTGCAGGGTGATGCGCAACTGCTCGCCCACGTAGACTCTCGGACGGCTGCCCTTGAGTTCGACGATGAGCAGATCGCCGGTTTCGGACTGGGAGACGATGATCTGCACGGCCTCGGTCTGCTGACTCAGGCCGTCGGCCTCCACGATGACCGGTGGGATGGTGATCCGGCCCGGCTGCCTGGGTGTAACCGACCAGGAATACACGAGCGTCGTGCTCTGCGTCATCACGCCGTTGACGCTCATGAGGCTGACGCTGCGACTCGGCGCTCCGTTCGAGCGGAGGGTCGTGCCGGGGATCTCCGGGAGAACCGGAGGTTCGTGAGACTGGGCATTCGCGATGGTGATCGAGACCTGCACGGGCACGCCGACGTAGGTTTCCCGGGTGGAGACGTCGAGGCGGACGTCAGCGGCGAGAGCGACGGTGCCGGCGCCGAGCAGCGCCCATACCATGACCAGGGTTCGAGGGTACGAGAAGTGACCGGGAAGACAGAACGAACCGGCGCCTTCTCGCGGCGCGCGTGCATCACCCTGCCTCCAACGGCTCGACCGCTCTCCTCTTCGGGTTCCCCCCCCCGCCTGCGGCGGGATGGGCCACCCGGGTCGCGGCGCCTTCTCACTCGGCCATCGGCCATCGGCCATCGGCCATCGCCTCACCAGTCTTTGTCCACGGGGGCCTGCTTGCCCTGCTGCCGGCGCAACTGCTGCAGGAACATGGCCCGCTGCCGCTCCTTGTCTCGGATGAGCTGGAGCAGTTTCTCTGCTTCTTCCTTCGTCAGCGACATCTGCGTCGCAGGGATCATCTGCGCCTGCTGCTGATCCTTCGGTTCGCCCTCCTGTTTACCTTCCTGGGCCGTTTCCAGTTTACCCTTCTGCTGGTCGGCCTTCTGCTCCTGCGCCTGTTGTTGTTGACCCTCCTGGCCGGCCTGCTGGTTTTCAGCGCCTTTTTTCTGATCCTTCTGGCCTGATTTGTCCTGCTGCTGCCCGCCCTTCTGACCCTCCTGCTGCTGCTGCTCCTGCGGCTGAGAAGCGGGCTGCGACTGAGGCTGAGAAGAGGGCTGGCTCTGCGGCTTTTTCTCCTGGTCTTTCTTGTCCTGCTGGTCCTGCGGGTTCTGCTGCTGTTGCTGTTGCTGCTGCTGCTGCTCCTCAAGGAGGCGGATGAGTCGCTGGGTCAGTTCGATGTTGGCCCGGGCATCCTGGTCCTGGGGGTTGGCCTCGATGGCGTCGCGATAGTGGGCGGTGGCGAGCTTGAGTTGTTCGAGGGCGGCTTTCGGGTCGTCCTTTTTTGCGAGGGCGGCGGCGTACGCGCAGTTGCCCAGGTTGAATTTCGCTTTGGCCTCGAGAGACCGGTCCTGGGTCGCCAGGGCGCTGGTGAAGAAGCCGACGGCCTTGGTGTAGTCCCCCTGGCGGTAGGCGGCCACGCCGCGGTCGTAGGCCAGCTCGGGCGACTGGGGCACGGCGGCGGCGGCTTTCTCGTATGCGGCCGAGGCTTTCGCAAAGTCGCCGGCGGTCATGGATTCGCGGGCCTGTTCAATGAGGGCGCGCGGGTCCGGGTCGGCGGCGAAAATCGGCACAGCCGACAACAGGAACACGAGGGGATAATGAGCTGCGGACCTTTGCATGTTTGTCAATTCTGCCAGGTCCGGCCTTCAGGCCGGGCTTGACGTCGTCGTGACAACTTGAGTGCGTTTCGGCGCTTTTCATCCAGTTTCAGCACCCGGCGGGCGTGCTGAAGCGTCGCGAGAATCCCGCTGAACCGGGATCCGGAAAAACCGAATGTCCGATGACCCGGCATCAATGCCGGGCGTAGTGCCCTTTTCAGTAACACGGTTTCGGTTGTCTGCGCTAGGCCCGGCCTTCAGGCCGGGTTCGGGGC
>CAZQEN010000498.1:2829-4182 GCA_964591605.1 uncultured Planctomycetales bacterium | reverse complement strand
GCTGGCGGCGGCGCTGGGGCGGATGGCGGTGAATTACACGGTGGGCAAGCCGAAATACGCGGCGCATGAGGTGCGGCTCCAGGCCGTGCTCGCGGAGCTCCGGCGGTCGGGCCAGATGTTCATGCAGCTCGCAGCCGAGGACATGGCGGCCTACGAGCGCTATTCCGCCTCGAGAAAGTCGGGCGATGCGGCCGAGCAGGAGGCGGCGCTGGCGACGGCGACGGCCGTGCCGCTCGAGATCGTCGCGGTGGCGGCGGTGGTGCTGGGGCTGCTGGACGAGATCAAGTCGTTTCTGAACGCCTACCTGCTGAGCGATGCGCAGGCGGCGGCGATCCTGACCGATGCGGCCGCACAGGCGGCGGCGCTCAACGTGCGGGCCAACCTCAAGCTCATGTCGCGGGGACAGGAGCAGACGCGCGTCGCGGGCGAGCTGGAGAGGATGCTGGTCCATTGCCGCGAGCGGCGGGCGGCGGTGGTGGAGTTCGTGCCGGGTGAGGTCCGCGGGACGACGTAGGAGCGGGGTGAGGGGGATGCTCCCTCTGTGTTTTTGTGTTCCCGGAGCCGGTTGCGGCGGGATGGGTTCATCCACTGCTTTTGAGAGCTTTTCGCTTCCCCGTCATCGGTACCCGGCCGCTGTGGGGGGCGGGCGCTGCGGCGGGCAGGGACGGCGCGGGGGCTACGGCGCACGAACGTGACGTGCGCGCGATCGATGGTCAGCGCGGAGAACCCCTCGCTGGCGCTTCGGGCTCTGTTGGGCCATTGCGGCGGTGCAGACCGGAACACTCCCCACGGGTCCGCTGCACGTTGGCGTGAGCGACTCAATCGCCGAGTCCGCCGCCTTCCCAGTTCCCACACGTCGGCTGCACTTTGCGGGTGCTGCGTGCCGATGCATTCGGGGTGATGTCCGACGAGCCTGACTACATTCTGGACCTGTCGAGCCAGCCCGAGGCCGATGCCGCGGGGGGAGCGGGCGGGGCGCGGCCGTGGATCGGCATCAACTTCGACTGCTGCGGCGTGTACGCACGCATCTACCGCAACCGGGAGGGGACGCTGTACTCGGGCCGCTGCCCGAAGTGCCTGGCGAAGGTCGAGGTGCAGGTGGGGCCCGGCGGCACGAGCCAGCGTCTGTTTCGCGCGTCCTGATGAGCCTGCATCGGGTGAGGGCCGTGGGATGTTCGGGTCGGGTCCGGCGATTCTCTCGGGCGGGAGCAAGTCATCCCGTTTGCGGGGCGGGACTTCGGCTGGGCAGGTACGCAGCCTTCGCAGGTCCGGCCCGGCAGGCCGGACCTACACGTCCGGCCCGGCAGTCCGGATCTACGCGTCGGCGGGTCCGGCCCGGCAGGCCGGACCTAC
>CAZQEN010000498.1:0-2729 GCA_964591605.1 uncultured Planctomycetales bacterium | reverse complement strand
GCCCGGCAGTCCGGATCTACGCGTCGGCGGGTCCGGCCCGGCAGGCCGGACCTACGCGTCGGCGGGTCCGGCCCGGCAGGCCGGACCTACAGAGCCGTAGACTCCACGATTGACGGACTCTTCAGGGGTGGGCGGGTGCGCGGGGGTGCTCACGCGGGGGCTGACGTGGCGGAGCCGCCGGGCAGGGCGTTCCCGAGCGCGGACGCCGCCGCGATCTTCACGATAAACGCCTGGATCTCCTCGAAGACGCTCTCGATGAACGGGATGAGGAAGGCGTCGCGGAACGGCTGCGTGGTCAGCTCCGCCGCGACGAGATTCGACCCCGACGGAAACTGGAACTGCTTGCTGCGCGTCTTGAAGCCCAGATACTGGGGGGTGTTGGCCACGCTGTTGCGCGGGGTGAGCACGACGCTCCCGCCGCCGGTCGTTCCGGTGGAATCGGTGGTCCCGGTGGAGGTGTCGGTCGTTGTCGGCGGCGTGGTAATGCTGTCATCCAGCCCGCCGGTCGTGGTGTCTGAGCCGGTCGACGTCTGACCCATCGCCGCGGATGCACCGATGAGCAGTGCGACGATTCCGCAAATGCTTCCGGGCCGCCGAATTCGATTCATGAACCGATCTCCCAAAACGTCCGGACATTATACGCGGGGTTGGGTGTCTGGACGCGACTATGGCTGAGGCTCCTGAGGGGTGTTATCGGTTTTTACGTCGGAATCGCCCATCTGGGGGCCGGTTTCGCCGGGCGCAGGGGCGTTTTCACCCTCCGGAGCGGGGGTGGGCGACTCACCGGAGGCGGCCGGGGCCTCTTCGTCCTCCTCGCGGACGATTTTCGCGACGGCCACCACTTCGTCGCCCTCTTCGAGGCGGATCAGGCGAACACCCTGCGTGGCCCGGCCGATTTCCCGGAGCTCCGAAAGGTCGGTGCGCAACGCGATGCCCTTGGCGGAGATGATCATCAGCTCGTCGGTGTCGATCACGCTCTTGAGGGCGACCACCCGGCCGTTGCGGTCGGTGGTCTTGATGTTGATGACGCCCTTGCCGCCGCGCCGGGTCTTGCGGTATTCGCCCACCTGGGTGCGCTTGCCGTAGCCGAACTGGCAGACGGTCAGAATGGACGCCTGCTCGTGGGTGACGATCATGTCGACGACCACGTCATCGTTGCGCAGGTCGATGCCCTTGACGCCGTGGGCGCCGCGTCCCATGGCCCGCACGTCTTCTTCATTGAAGCGCACGGCCCAGCCGTTGCGCGTGCCCAGGACGATCTCGTCCTTGCCGCTGGTGATGTCAACGCCGATGAGCTCGTCGTCGGGATCGAGGCCCATGGCGATGATGCCGCTGGGGCGCGGGCGGCTGAAGGCGGCGAGCGGCGTCTTTTTGACCACGCCCTTGGCCGTCGAGAAAAAGACGAACTTCTCCTCGAACTCGCGCACGGGCAGGACGGCCTTCTGCACCTCGTTGTCCTGCATCTGGAGCAGATTGGCGATCGAGCGGCCGCGGCTCGTGCGGGCCATGGCCGGAATATCGTACACCTTGAGCCAGTAGACGCGCCCGCGGTTGGTGAAAAACAGCAGGTAATCGTGCGTGCTGGCGCTGAAGAGGTGCTCGAGGAAGTCACCCTCTTTGGTGTCGCTGCCCTTGACGCCCTTGCCGCCGCGGCCCTGCTTGCGGTAGGCGTCGACCTCGACGCGCTTGATGTAACCTTCGCGGGTGATGGTGACGATGACCTGCTCGTCGGCGATGAGGTGTTCCATCTGGAACTCGCCGACGGCCTCGGCGAACTGCGTCCGGCGGGCGTCGCCGAACTTCTCCTTCATCTCGTAGATGTCTTCGCGGATGATGTCGAGCACGAGGGTCTCATCGCGCAGGATGGCCTCGTAGCCCTCGATCTCCTCGGTGAGTTTGACGTACTCGGCGGCGAGTTTCTCCATTTCCAGGCCGGTGAGTCGCTGGAGCTGCATGGCCAGGATGGCGTCGGCCTGCGCGCCGGTGAGGAACTGGTCGGCCGCGGTCGATCGGCGCACGAACACCTGGGGGAGCATCTTGATGAACGCGCCCTGCTCGGGCAGCCGCAGGCCGCGGGCCATGAGCCGCTGTCTGGCGGTCGGCGGGTCCGGCGATTCCTTGATGAGTCGGATGATCTCGTCGATGTCGCCGACGGCCAGGATCAACCCCTCGACGATATGCGCCCGCTGGCGGGCCTTGCGCAGCAGGAAGGCCGTGCGGCGGCGGATCACGTCCTTGCGGTGATCGATGTAGATGTCGATCATCTGCCGCAGGTTGAGCGTGCGCGGCTGGCGGTTGATCACCGCGATGTTCATCACGTTGAAGTTCGTCTGCAGCGGCGTGAACTCGTAGAGCTGGTTGAGCACGAGGTCGACGTTGCCGTCTTTCTTGAGCTCGACGACCAGGCGCGTGGCGTGCTTGCGGTCGGATTCGTCGCGGATGTCGGCGACCTCGGGCAGGCGGCCGCTCTTGAGGCAGTCGACGGCTTTCTCATACACCGTGCTGCGGAGGACCTGGTAGGGGACCTCGTCGATGATGATGAGGCTCTTGCCGTTCTTGAGCTCTTCGATGTGGGTCTTGCCGCGGATGGTGATGGTGCCGCGGCCGGTCCGGTAGGCTTCTTCGATGCCCTTGCGGCCGCAGATGGTGCCGCCCGTGGGGAAGTCGGGGCCAGGCAGAACCTCCATCAGCTCGTCGATGGTCACGTGGGGGTTGTCGATGACTTTGAC
>CAZQEN010000497.1:0-4184 GCA_964591605.1 uncultured Planctomycetales bacterium | reverse complement strand
CTCGTCGAGCGGCTCACCGAGGCCCGCGAGTCCGGCGAGATCCGCTGGCTTCGGCCCGACTCCAAGAGCCAGGTCACGGTGCGATACGAAGGCCATCAGCCGGTCGAGATTGACGCGATCGTTATCTCCACTCAGCACACTGAGGAGTGCTGCGAACGCGGCGGCAACATGTCGAAGGCTGCCCGGCAGGAGATCGTCGATAAGATCATCCGACCCGTCATCCAGCGCGAACGTCCCGACCTCTGGCGCACCAACGGCATCAAGTACCACATCAACCCCACCGGCCGATTCATCGTCGGCGGTCCGCACGGCGATTCCGGGCTCACCGGCCGCAAGATCATCGTCGACACGTACGGCGGCCGCGGCCGTCATGGCGGCGGCGCCTTCAGCGGAAAGGACCCCAGCAAAGTCGATCGTTCGGCCGCCTATGCCGCCCGCTTCATCGCCAAGAACATCGTCGCCTCCGGCCTGGCCGACGAGTGCGAGGTTCAGCTCGCCTACGCCATCGGCGTAGCCGACCCGGTGAGCGTCAACGTCAGCACCTACGGCACGGGCAAGATCGACGAGCAGCGTCTCTCGAACCTCGTGCGCGAGTTCTTCCCGCTCCGGCCCTACGACATCATCCAGCAGCTCGACCTGCTGCGTCCGATCTACCGCGAGACTGCCCGCAACGGCCACTTCGGCCGCACCGGCCCGGGCTTCACGTGGGAGAAGACCGACATCGCGGCCAAGCTCGCCAAGGCCGCCGGCCCCAAAAGCGCGCTGAACGGCGCCAACGGCACCCGCTCCCGCCGCACCGCCCTGGCGTAAGTGTCGACGGAGCTGGCCAGCCCGATCGGCAACAGGACGGGTGGGCGGTCTCCTGCCCACTGGCCGCTGTATCCGCACCGCCACTCGGGAACTTCCGGGCTTCCTCGGCGTCCAACTCGGTGAGTAGCCGCTGAATCGCCGATTGGGAGGTCCCGTGATGTCCTCGCGTCTTGGAGTTGTCGCCGCTGTACTTTCTTTCGTCTCTGCCGCCCCGTCACAGGTCCTGGTCATCCGGGACCGGATCGCGCCCATCCCGCGGCCGTTCGAGATCCCGCAGGTCACCGTGGATGCATCGATCCGCGAACAGGTGGCGCAAACCCAGGTGACGCAGGTGTTTAAGAACGCCGGGCCCACCACCATCGAGGCCGAGTACTTCTTCCCGCTCCCTGAGGAAGGGGCGGTGCAGGACCTGGTCCTGCTCGTGGACGGCAGGGAGATGCCTGGGCAGATCCTGCCCAAGGATGAGGCTCGGCGGATCTATGAGGAAATCGTCCGCAAACAGCGAGACCCCGCCCTGCTCGAATACATGGGCCGGGGCCTGTTCAAGACCAGCGTGTTCCCCATCCCCGCCGGCCAGCAGCGGACGGTCACCCTCAAGGCCACGTTCCTCTGCCGGCGCGACCGCGACCTGGTGCAGTTCGTCTACCCGCTCAGCACGCAGAAACACTCCGAGAAGCCCATCGGCCGGCTCAGCGTCACCGTCCGCATCGAAAGCAAGGCCGCCCTCAAGAACATCTATTCGCCCAGCCACAATGTGGCCATCGAACGCAGCGGCGACCACCACGCAACCGTCAAATTCGAGCAGAACAACACCATCCCCACCGGCGATTTCCGCGTCTTTTATGCTCTGCAGGACGGGCAGTTCGGGGCGAGCGTTTTGAGCTGCAGGCCGCTCGACACAGAAGACGGATACTTCCTGTTGCTGGCCAGTCCGTCGGTCCGGACCGATCGCAGCAAGCCTGTGCCCAAGACCGTGGTCATCACGCTTGACCGCTCCGGCTCGATGAGCGGCAAGAAGATCGAGCAGGCCCGGGAGGCCCTCAAGTTCGTTGTCAACAACCTGCGTGACGGCGATCTCTTCAACATCGTCGCGTATGACAGCAGCGTTCAGGCGTTCAAGCCGGAACTGCAGCGATACGATTCGCTGATGCGCGAGGAAGCCCTGCGGTTCGTCGACAACATCGCCGCCGGGGGAAGCACGAACATTGACGAAGCCCTGCGCGTCTCGCTCAGCATGCTGCAGGACCGCAGCCGGCCGAATTACGTGCTCTTCCTGACCGACGGCCTGCCCACGGTCGGCGAGAAGAATGAGCTGACCATCGCCGCGAATGCGAAGGCCGCCAACAAGGTCGGCGCGCGGCTGTTCGTGTTCGGCGTGGGCTACGACGTGAACGCCCGGCTGCTCGACCGCCTCAGCGGCGGCAACGGCGGCGTAAGCGAATACGTCAAGCCCGAAGACAACCTCGAAGAGTCGGTCTCGCGCTTCTACAGCCGCCTGTCGAGCCCCGTGCTGACGGGCATCACGATCACGTTCGACGGGACCGACGTGAACCGCACGTACCCGCAGACGCTGCCCGATCTCTTCGACGGCGGTCAGCTCGTGTGGGTCGGCCGCTACAAGAAGCCGGGCAGCGCGAAGGTCGCGATCAGCGGCCGGGTTGGCGAGGAGCCCTACCGCATGAGTCTCGATGTCGACCTCGCGTCCGCGTCGTCAGGCGGTTCGTACGCCTTCGTCGAGCGGATCTGGGCCACCCGCCGCATCGGCGTGATCATCGACGAGCTCGACCTCCACGGGCAGAACCAGGAGCTGGTGGACGAGCTGGTCGGACTCAGCAAGAAGTACGGTATTCTCACGCCCTACACATCGTTCCTTGCCCAGGAGGAGGTGCCGCTGGCCGCCGGCGTGATGCTGCGGCGGCAGGCCGGAGACGAGCTGCGGGCCCTTGGTGAGGTGCAAGGCGGGGCCGCGCAGTCGCAGCGGCGGCTCAAGTCCGCCTACAGGGACGCGTATTCGCTGGGCGCACCGGCCGCTCCCGCCATGACCGAGGCGGCCGCCAAAGCCTACAAGCCGGGCCTGGGCGATATCACGGTGACCCACGACAAGGACGGCCGGGGCCGGGTGGTCGAGACCGTCCGCCAGATCGGTTCCAGGACCTTCTTCCGTAAGGAGGGCCGCTGGATCGAGTCAACCCTCACGCCCGAGGATGAGGCGAAGGCGGTGCTCATCGAGCAGTTCAGCGACGATTACTTCAGGCTGGCCGGCGCCCAGCCCTCGGAGCTCAACCAGTACCTCACGCTGCCCGAGGAAGTGACCGTGCGCCTGGCGGATAAGGTCTACTGCATCCGCCCGGCGAAACCGTGAAGCCCGCGCAGGCGGCGGTGCTGTGACAACCGCCCTCCGCGGCGGCCGATGGTGGACGCGGCAGGATCGCGCCGCAACATGGGAATGACACGACCCATTCCGGGGTGCATGCCCGGGTTCGTCGCATGACGGCTCGGGCATGTCCTGTTTCCGGTCAGTCTCCGCCAAGAACGCGGTGCGAGGCCTCCAGCGACTGGCGGGCGGCCTCATCGGGCAAGAGACCTTCCAGCCGGCCGAAGATCTCGGGCGAGACGGCGTCGATGTACCCGATCTGACGCAGCGCTCCGATGAACGCACCGAGTTTGATCACTCCCTCTCCTGGCAGTAACCGCTGGTTGTCGCGGATCTGCGCCGGGGGCAGGTCGGCCGAGTCGTTCAGGTGAACGTGGACGATGCGCTCGCGTCCGGCCTGGAGAATCGAGTCCACCGTCGCATCCGGATCGTGATGCCAGTGCCACGAGTCGAGCAGGAGGCCCACGTTCTCGCCGCATGACGCGCACAGATCGAGCATGTCGGCCATCTGCCAGACACAGACGTGCTCCGGCGGGACCGCGTCGCGGAAGTGCTGCGGGGAGATGAACTCCATCCCAAGGCGCACGCCGTGTGCCGCGGCCCGCTTGCCCATTTCCGTGAATCGCCGCTTGAGCACGCCGCGCATCTCGCGCCCGGGCGCTTCGTACGTGGGCGGCACCCAGGTCACCATCCGCGGACACGCGATGTCCGCGGCCAGGGCGGCCAGTTCGCCCAGTTCCCTGACAGACGCATCGAATGTGGCGTCATCCCTGCGGAACTCGGTCGGCAGGCCGCACACACCCGGCCGGACCTTGTGCTGTGCCAGCAGATCACGCGTCTTCGACGCACCAAGCTGACGCACGGCCTCGAGATCGACGTCCACCGCGTCGAAACCGGTCCGTCCCGCGAGAGCCACGAACTCCGTCCACGGCAGCTTGCCGCCCGCGGTCACCCGATTCAACGAGAGGTACATCTTGCGCTCCGGCATGCCCCACGGCGT
>CAZQEN010000496.1:0-4200 GCA_964591605.1 uncultured Planctomycetales bacterium | reverse complement strand
GGCACAGCCTCCACTCAGACAGGCGCCGGAGCAGACGGAAAGCAACCGCATAGCACACGTTCTCCTGAGGGTCATACGTGTCGTGATTCATGCTGCCAAAAAAGCCGCCGGCCTCCACAAACGCCTTCAACGGGCGGTCGATGCGGTCTCGGTACCCCTCGTGTCCCCGCCGTGTCATATCGGCGTACAGCCACAATAAATACAGGCCGTCACCGCTGCAGTCGAACAACGCATCCGGCTCGTCGCCAAATGCCTTGAACGGGTAGGGCTTCCCATCCGGCCGGGACCGCCGCGGAATCCACCCGTTCGGAGCCAGCTCCACGTGATCTCGCAGCCACCCCGCCAGACGCACCCCGCAGGCTCGGCTGTCGTCCCCGAGCTGCGTCCCCCGAGACAGGTCGCCCGCCTCGAGGTACTGCAGAGCCACCTTGGCCGCCGAACCCGCACAAAACCATGTGTTGTTGATGTCCTCATGCAGATAATTGAGGAAAAACCGCTTCTGCGTCAGGTCAAAATAGGGCTGAAGCCGGCCGGTCTGGGCATCCACGTATCCGTCATAAACGGTGTGCTCCAGCACCTGCAGCCCCTGCCGCTCCACGGCAGCTTCCCCCATGAATCGAGCATACCGGATCAGGTGGATCGCCCCACCCACCGCGTTAGCGGCCCAACCCACCCCTTCCAGGGCTCCAAACTCGTGCCACAGGGCCGGCCGGCCCTCCGGGTCCACAAAGGTCGAGTTGGCCCGAAGCCCATGGGACGCCGGCACCAGGCACCGCTGCGTCGTGAACCGGACCGACGCCCGCATGCTGTCCACGATCGTGAACGCCGGGTCCGCCGGCACGTAAAACGCCGGCGCCGCGCAGGCGGAAACCCCCCACCCCAGCACGGCCGCCACCCACCATCCGGCGCAACGCATCGAGCCCGCAACCTCCAGCACATCCTTGACCCGCGACGACCGGCCGCGGGCACCGGGCCCGCCGCCGACTGCAGACTTGTTTCCCTGCCTGTCTCCCGACAGTATGACAGGTGAACCGTTTCAAATCAAGCCGTCCGTCCTCAAGAGGCTGTAAATTCCTAAAGGAATCACTGGGACAGCCCGCCGCCCGGCGGTATAATCCCACCGCGTCGCGCGAGGTGACCGCCTTGAAACTTTCACGCCGGATGGATCGCGGGTCCTGCGTCATCGGTTACCTGGCCGGGCTCCTGGCCCTGCCCGCCCCCCCCGCCGCCTGCGCGGTCTGCACCATCACCGGCGATGCCACCATCGACTGCGACGGCATCGCCTACCGCGCGGTCGACGAAGAATCCATCCACTACGTGGATCTGGCACAGCACAACGCCGCCCATCCCGCCATCCCGCTGCCCACCCTGCTCAAGACCGTCGCCGGCAACTACGCCGCCCACGCCGTCCCTGAACCCGTCGTCGTGGCCCTCACCGACTACGTCGACTGCACGGGAACCACCCACAACTTCAGCGACGCCAACATCGTCCCCTCCGTCGACGTGCCGCTGCCCGGCAATCCCTTCAACACCAACCCCCACCCCAACAAGCCCTCGCGGCTCATGAATATCAGCGGCAAAACCTTCCGCGTGACCGCCGCCCCGGACGACGGCTTCGCCACCTATTACTACTCCTACGACCTGGCAACCGGCGGCACCGCGGGCGTGCCGCATCTCCTCGTGGCCGAGTCCTCCAACGATCGGGAACGTTACACCGATCTGGCCATCCAGCACCATGACCCCGTCCTGTTCGGATCCCAGTTGGCCACGCCCCCGTTCCCCTCCACCACCTGGGCGCCGCCTTACCAGAGCGAGCCCACCACCGATCCCTGGGGCGGCGGAGAAACCTACGATCGCACGCAGGACGGCCGCATCTTCGGGCCCGACGTCGGCCTCGCCGTCTATACCGGCCGCGAGCTGCCCGTCGATCACCAGCCCTTCAACATCACCCTCATCTTTCACCCCAAACAGACCGCCGTCCGCGTCGTCGTCTCCACCCAGGGAACTTACGTCACCCGCACCAGCAGCGACGGAGCCGCCGTCTCGCAGATGTGGTGCTTCCGGTTCGTCAATCCCATGCCGGCCACCCCCGTCCCCCAGCGACTCCCCCGCCACGCCGGAGACCGGCGCCTCATCGGCATCCACATGACCCACCCCTGGTACTTCTACGGCCACTTCGGAACGCCCGCCCGCCTGCTCGAACATCGCCAGGCCGGCCTCCAGCGGCTCGTCGAGCACCTGGCCCACTGCGGATTCAACTACGTCGTCTTCAACGCGATCAACGGCGCCGATCGCAGCGAGCGCGCCTGGTACGAGGGCAGCGCCTACTTCGACTGGAACGCGGCCGGAGACCTCCTCTCCGAGCTGCCGCCGATCGCCCAAGCCAGCGGAATCCAGGTCGTCCCACTGATCACCTCCGTCCTCCCCTCTGGCACCAACGGCCTGGCCGTCCCCGCCGAAGCCCGCCAGATCGGCTCCGACGGCGACATCGTCCGGGCCTTCGGCTCCCCCGCCCTCGACCCGCTCCACCCCGCCACCCAGAGCATCATCACCACCCTCCTGAGCGAGATCGCCAGCCGCACCGCCTCCGCACCCGCCGTCCGCGGAATCGGCATCCGCGTCAACGGCAAGTTCGGCACCTGCTACGCCACCGACGAGGTCAACTGGGAAAGCGCCAGAAAGTCGGGATACTCCCCCTTCGATCTGCAGTCATTCAAAAACGCGACCGGCAGTGCGGTGCCCGTCTCTCCGCCCGGAACCGCCTACACCTGGCTGACCGCCCGTCCCGCCGAATGGGAGAGCTGGCTCAACTGGCGCTGCCGCAGGACGCGCGAGTTCTGGCTCGCCTGCCGCGACCTGATCCGCAGCTACCGATCCGACTGGATCTTCTACGTGCAGTGTGATCTGCCCGCCGAGCAGACCGCCACCAACGTCGAATGGGCCAGCGGCGAGACCCCCTACAACCTGCTGCGTTACCACGGCTACGATCCCCACCTGTTCGAGAACGACACGGGAATCGTCATTGCCCGCGGGATGATGGTCGCAGAGGATCGCTACTACGTGAACTCCCGCTGGGGGCCGCCCCTCGGCACGAACTACGAAAACTACCGACTCTTCCACTTCGCCCCCGGCCTGGCCGAGCTCTACCGCACCGCCCAGGGCCGCGCGGTCGATTTCTACCAGTGCTACTGGGAGGAGACGCGGCATCCCTATTTCGAGTTCGGCGACCCGCTCAACCCCTTCGGCTACTTCCGAACCTCGACGCCCGCCGCCTTCGGCCGGCACTTCTTCGCCCCCGCCACCATGTCCCTCCGCCGCCAGGACCCCGACACCATGACCTGGCTCGGCTGGAACCGCCCGACGCTCGGGCACGAGATCGAGCTGCGCAAGTTCTCGCAGGCCTTCCGCGCCCTGCCGGCCGGAACCGCCGCCCCCTTTGCCGGCACAGTCTCGCCGAACCTGCCCGACGAAATCGCGGCCCGCTGGCACGGCGATCGCCTCGCGGTGATCAACGATTCCGCCACGCCCCGCACGATCACGCTCAGCTTTGCCTCGCCGCATCCCGAGGGTCACTCGCTCACCGACGTGGTCAGCGGCCGCGTGCTCATCCCCCTCAACGGTGGAAACCGCTCGTCCGCCTCGTTCGCCGCCGAAGCCTACAGCCTCACCACCTTCGTGCCGGCCGCCGACCTGCCGGTCGTCCCCGCCGACTTCGACGACGACGCCGACGTCGACCAGACCGACTTCGCCCGCTTCCAGCTCTGCATCAGCGGCGAGGGAATCATCCAGACCGATCCCGACTGCGCCCTCGCCCGTCTCGACGCAGACGGCGACGTCGACCAGGCCGATCTCTCCCTCTTCCTCGCCTGCATGAGCGGGCCCGACAAAATCGGAAACCCCAACTGCCTCGACTGACCCTCCCCCCCAACACCAACAGAAATCCCACCCTGCGCCCTCCCCTTTCCGCCCTCACTCCCTTTCTCACCTTCTCACGTTCCCACCTTCTCACTTTCCCACTTTCTTACTTTCTCACCTTCCCACCTTCCCACTTTCCCACCTTCTCACTTTCTCACTTTCTCACCTCACCCTCGCGGCGGCGAAAGCCACCGGAGCAAAACCTCTTTCTCACCTTCTCACTTTCCCACTGTCTCACATTCTCACCTTCTCACCTTCTCACTTTCACCCCTTCCCACTATCCCA
>CAZQEN010000495.1:0-4237 GCA_964591605.1 uncultured Planctomycetales bacterium | reverse complement strand
ACTGGCGCGGGACGGTCACCATCCAGACGACATCCTGCGGCAGACCGTCATCGGCCCCCTGCCGCTTGCTCCAGATGACGTCAAACGAATCCGTGCGGACAATCATCCGCAGAATCATGAACCGTTTGGTCGCCCAGGGGTTCACGACGGTGACGACCTGCGGGTCGTTGCTCACGTTCGCCGGCGGCACGGCCGATGTCACCTGACCCATCTGATTCACCAGGGTGCTGCCCGGAATGCTCTGTTTCATGTCCGGAAAGTTGGCCAGATTCATCGGCCGCCAGTTCAGGCCGTCATAGATGACCGGCACCTCCATCACCGGGACGGCAGGGCTGTTCTCCGCCGGGACGGGGGGGGCGTTGGGTCCGAACGCGGCGGTGTCGCAGGGATTCTGGTCCATGATGGCGAGCATCCCCGCAGCGATCACATTGTGCGGCTGCCCGTCGCCGTTCAGGGCCGCCCGCGGTCGCGTCCAGCCGGCGCCGTCGTCGCAGTCAACCTGTGAGATGACGACGGGCGCGCGGTCGGCGCCGTCGGTGATCTCAATGAGGCCGTTGAACTGGTGGGCGATCTGCTTGCACTCGTAACGATTGTCGCCGCCGCCTGAGGTCGGCGCGTCAACGAGGTTGCAACCCACGACGAAAGGATCATTGTTGGTGGCGGCCACGGCGATCTTTCCGGGGGCGAGGCCGGAGATGACCGGCTCGAGGTTCCACTTGTGGCTCACGCCCAGCACCGTCGGGGCGGGGTTGCCATCGGTCTGCCACAGCTCAGTGCCGTGCGTGCCGTCGGCGGCGGTGAACACCACGGTTCCGTCAAAGCTGGTGAAGCGAGCGGGGTTCGAGCTGGCCGCGCCGGGGTTGATGTTCATGACCATCACGGCGCCCAGCGTGCTGTCGGTGCGCCAGGGCTCGCGCCCGTTGCTGCCGTCATCGGCCGAGAAGTAGATCGTGCTGCCCATGGGGAAGAGATTCGTCGGCGACGAACTGCCCGCACCGGCATTGATGTCGAGGACCATGGAGGTGGTTGTGCCGTCGCTCTTCCAGAGTTCCACGCCGGCCCCGCTGCCGTTATCCGCGGCGAAGTATATCTGTCCCCCTGCCGTGACCAGAGGACCGGAGATCGACGTGAACGTCTGCACCGCAACGGTGCCGGGGTCAGTGCCGTCGCTCTTCCACAGAGCGTTGCCGAGGATGAAGAACATGAGGTTGAGGCTGCCGACGGCCTTGGGGTGGGCGGGGCTGCCGCCGACATCCTTGACCATCACCGTGTTCGACCCGTCCCGCGCGCCGCCGCTCTTCCAGAGCTCCTGTCCGCCCGCCCCGTCGCTGTCCACGGTGAAGAAGAGCGTGCTCCCCAGCAGTGTGCCGGCCCCGGAGGCCAGATTCGTCGGGTTGGAGCCGGCTGCGCCGGCGACAATGTCCTTGAGCATTCCGGTACCTGCCGGGGCGGCACTGGTCGTGCCGTCAGTGCGCCAGAGCTCGCGGCCGTTCACGCCGTCGTCGGCCGTGAAATACGTCAGCGCGGTAGTTCCGCTGCCGACCTGCGTGAAGAACTGCGGGTCTGAGGAGGCACTGCTGGAAGGGGTCGTGTTGATGTCCAGCAGCAGCGAAGTGGTTCCGCCGATGACGCCGGCGGTGCTCCAGAGTTCGCGGCCGGCCACGCCGTCATCGGCGGCGAAGACGATGGTGGTTCCGGCGTTCGAGAAGCCGCTCGGGTTCGAACTGCCGCTGGCGTTGATGTTCGCGATCATGGCCGTCTGCACGGCAAAAAAGCCGGGAATGCCAAGCGCTGGGGGAGTTCCGGTCGTTCCCACCGGTGTCTCCGCTTTCCAGAGTTCCACGCCGTTCGTACCGTCATCGGCGGTGAAAAGCATGCCGCCGACCGTGGCGGTTGAAACCGTGGTGAAGAAATTAGACGGGTTGGAGCTAGCAGGACCCGAATTGATGTCCATCTCCAGCAGGGTGGTCGGGTAGAGCACCTGGTAAGCGCGATAGAGCTCCTTGCCGTTCGTACCGGTGTTGGCGTTGGCCGAGAACATCAGGCGTGTGATAACGTTGAGGCCGTGCTGCGAGATGTCGCCGAAGTCCGAACTACCCGAGCCCGGGTTGAGGTCCTTGACCATGCGCGTGCCCGTATTGCCGCGCAGCATGATGAGCGGGACGTTACCCCAGCCGCGGGCGACCAAGCTGTTGACGTAACCGGTCGTGCAGCCGGGATCCAGGCTCCAGTTGGCCCGGGTGAACGGCGTGTTGACGGTGGCGGTAGTACCGAACTGCTCGCGGGTGGCCGGGGTATTGGCCGGGAACTGACCTCTGGCGATCAGGCCGGACCCCAGGAGACTGGCCGCGAAGATCAGGCAGGAACCGAAACGGCAGAAGTGTGGTTGCCCGAGCATGTATCCTTCCTCCTCGATTGAACTGCCGCCGCGTGGCGGTCCGAACCGCCGCAGCGCGAGCACGAGATGCCGATGCGAATCTGTCCGGCATGACCGGGCAAAGCCGCACGCACGTCAAAACGAATCTGATGCTGTCACTCCCGCCCGGGGCGGTGCCGACGTGCTGCTGATTCTTGCTGCTCACGACCGACGGCCGACACGTCGATCCGCCTGCGCAGAGGTGAAATCCCGGTCCAGAGACGGAAAGAGCGCACCCGACACCAGGCACGGATCGCTGGGATCCCGCCGCCGGCTCGTGTCCGCGAGTCTGTTCTCTCCGCGAGGCGATGCGTGGCCCAGCGACTTCAGGATGCTTCACACAGACGATGATCTAGCTACGTGTTTACACAAATCGAAAGTGACTGTCAACGAAAAAATGGGCTTGTGCGGGATGTTTTCGTCGGGAGCACATCAGGGAGCCGAAGCATCAGAATGCGCAATGTCGGTGAGGGGCGTGCTCGCCGATGGGACACGGTTCCCCTCGTGCAGCAGGCCGGTTGCTCACGCTCCCGGTTCTGATGGACGTCGTGCCTGAAGCGTCACACGCAGGGGATGGGGTCGGATCCGCGCTCAGTCTTTGACGGGTCTGGCCGGGCCTTCGATTTCGAGGGCGATGACGGTGGCGATTTTATCGGGCGCCTCGTCGGGGACGTTGATCGTCACGCCCTTATCAACTGCGGCCGTCTGGAGCGCCTTGCCGGTGCTGAGCAGGGAGGCCTTCTTCACCGGGTTCGACAGGGGCACCTGCAGCTTGCCGTCTGACGGCCAGTTATAGACATGCAGGTAGACGACGTCCGCTTTCTGGGTGGCCCGGCCCCAGGGCAGCTTCTCGAACGGGCTGGCGTGCGTGCCGTAGATCGACTGGCCGTTGGCCTTCATCCAGCGGCCGATCACGGCGAGTCGCTCGACCGAAGGCTCGGGGATCTCACCCTCGGCCGTCGGGCCCACGTTGAGCAGGAAGTTCCCGCCCTTGCTGGCCGTCTCGATGATGTTGCGGATGAGGGTTTCCGTCGACTTCCAGTTGTGATCGCTCTTCTTGAAGCCCCAGGTGTCGTTCATCGTCATGCAGCTTTCCCAGTCGAGGCCGGGGAAGCCGGTGGCGGGGATTTCCTGCTCGGGCGTGCCGAAATCGCCGGCGGACTCCTTGCTCGCGCTCATCCCGCCCATGCCCTGGCGGCTCTTGCCGACGCGGTTGTTGACGATGATCGCGGGGTCGAGGCTGCGGCAGAACGCATAGACGTCGTGGCCCATCTCCTCGGTGTACTCAGGGATCCATTCGCCGTCGAACCACATGACGGCCGGCTTGTACCGGGTGATCAGCTCCTTGAGCTGCGGCTTCATGTACTGCTCGACGTAGCGGGGGAAGTTCGGATTGGCCTGGTAGCCCTCTTTGGCCGCGGCGTTCGCGCTGTAGTGGCCGGGCTTGTTGATCGACTGGGCGTCGGGATGGTGCCAGTCCATGATCGAATGATAGAAGCAGAGGCGCACCCGGCCGTCCTTCTGGCACGCGTCGGCGAGCGCTTTGACGAGGTCCTTCTTGTAGGGCGTCGCGTCCATGATGTCGTATGGGCTGACCTTGCTGTCCCACAGGCAGAACCCGTCGTGATGCTTGCTGGTGAGCACGATGTATTTCATGCCCGCGTCGGCGGCGATCTGGACCCACTTTTCGGCGTCGTATTTGACGGGGTTGAACTGGGCGGCCAGCTTCTCGTACTCGGCGACCGGGATGGCCGCGGTCTGCTGGATCCACTCGCCGATCCGTTTGTGGGTGACGCCGTTCCATTCGCCGGCGGGGATGGC
>CAZQEN010000494.1:0-4304 GCA_964591605.1 uncultured Planctomycetales bacterium | reverse complement strand
GATGACTTCCTGCTCGCCCGGCATTACGACCATCGCGTCCGGGAGTTTCCGGCTGCGGAGACCTGATCGTCGGTGTGCTCGGGATCGAGATCCCGTTCGTGATCGGGAGGCGAAGAGTGCCGGCCGAGTTGGTGCGGGGGTGGCCTTTCCGACTCTGTCTGGGTGTGGCGGCCCTGGCAGCGGCGGGGCTGATCTTCATGGCGCTCGATTCTGTCTTCCAGCCGGTCGGATTGCGGAGCGGGCCGGTGGACGACCCCCGGCCGGATCACCTGGGAATGGCCCTGCTGATGGCCTGTACCTTCGTCGCGATCAGACTTCTGCTCCTGAATCAGCGCGGGACACGGCTGGCCTGCTTCGCGCTGTTGTGGGTGGCCTACCTCACCACCGTCGGCGTCACCTCATGCTGGCGGCATTCCGCGATAGAGGCTCTTGCTGCTCTGAGCCACTGACACACACCAGCGCCACCCGCACAGTCTGCACCGCCGGGCCGGCCCCCGCGCTTGCGGCACGCCGATCAGTTGGCTGACGGTTCGAGTTCGACCTCGAGTCGCACGCCCTTGACGTGGCACTCGTCGGCCGTCACCACGATGTTGCTGACCGTCTTGGTCTGGAAGCCGGAGGCCTCCGCGGTGAGCGTGTAGGTGCCCGCCCGTTCGCCCGCGCCCACATAGTCGCCGGTGGGGAAGCGCTCCATCGCCTCGACGTACGACCCCTCCGTCAGGGTCAACGTGGCGTTGGTGATGGGTGCGCCGGTGGCGGCGCTGGTGACCTCCACCGTCAGGCCGTAGCGAAATTCGGTGGTGCAGGCCCGGCCGCCGGGCGGCCACGTGATGTTGCAGTTCTGCACAGACAGACCGCTCGTCAGCAGAACCAGCAGAACTCCGCGCATGTTCGACCTCCGTCAAAGCGCCGTTTGCCCCTATTGTAGGATGGCCACAAGTGTCTGTCAGGCCGGCGCACCCCCCGCACCCTCCGCAGCGCAAAGCTTGCGCGGTCAGACCGGCCCGCGGCGCCGCAAGTCCACCGATAACGGGTGCGTGACGCTTTCGGCGGGCGGCATGGGTCCCCGCGCGCCGGGACCCGGGGGGATGCCCGCACGGGCAGCTTCGGCTTCGCTCCGCGAAGCCGAAACTGCCCATGCCACCCCGCCGATTCTGTCATGGAGCCGCCGATAACTGCCGCCCTCGCGCGGAGTGGAGTGTTGACGGGTTCAGGCGTACATTCATGTTTTCGGCCGTTGCCCGGGCGACGGGCAGCGCCCGTCCAGGGGTCCGACATGAATCCACCCACCCGCACCGGCGCCGGTTCGCACCTGGCGGCCTGGACATCGGCTTTCATCACCATGATGGCCGTCAGCCTGCTCACCCATCTGACCCATGCTCAAGCGCCCAGTCCTGACTTCTTTCCGATTCTGCCGTGGGACCGCATGCAGGCCCTCGACGGCGACGCCGACCGCCGCAGCGGCCTGGCGAGTGCAGCCGAGTGCGGCTTCACCATCGCCGGCTTCGTGCGGGCATCCGACGTGCCGGCCTGTGAGCGGCTGGGGCTCAGGGCCATCGTGTATCCCGAGCCCGACAGCGGCCTGGCCAACCCCAAACGGCGGCTCACCGACGAACAGATCGACCAGCAGGTGCGCCGGCTCGCAGAGCTCACGCGCGACAGCCCGGCGGTCCTGGGCTACTACATCCGCGACGAACCCGGCGCCCGCAGCTTCCCCTATCTGGGCAGGATCGTCGCCGCGGTGAAAGCGCACGCCCCCGGAAAGCTCGCGTACATCAACCTGTTTCCCGGCTACGCGACCCTCGGCGCGACCGACACCTCGCAGCTTCAGACCGCCACCTTCGCGGAATACCTCGAACGCTACGTCCGCGAGGTGAAGCCGCAGTTCCTGAGCTACGACAACTACATGGTGCAGTATTCGCAGGACCTGCGCGACCCCGCGAAGGCGGCCGCATACTTCCGCGATCTGCTGGAGGTGCGCCGCGTCGCCCTCGAGCACGACCTGCCGTTCTGGAACATCGTCTCGAGCAACCAGATCCGTCCGTTTGCGACCGTGCCCTCCCCCGCCAACCTGCTGCTGCAGGCCTGGACGACGCTGGCGGCCGGGGGGCGCGGGGTCTCGTGGTACCGCTATACGCAGGGCGGCTACCAGTACGCCCCGATCGACAAGGAAGGCCGCCGCACGGTCACGTGGTCGTACCTGCGGATGGTGAACGAGCAGCTCCGGGTCATCGGCCCGATCATGAACCGCCTGCGTTCCACCGGCGTGGGCTTCAGCGGGCTGACGCTGCTGCCAGGCGCTCCCGCCCTCCCCGGCCGGCTGGTTCAGGCCGTCGAGTGTGCCGAACCGCTCATGATCGGCGAGTTTGCCGGTGCGGACGAACCCGATCACGTCATCCTCGTGAACCTGAGTCTCGAACGCTCGGCCAGGGTGCAGATCCGGCTCGCCGCAGATCGGCCGATGGAGGTATATTCTCCGGTCGACGGCCGCCGTGCCGCCATCGGGGCGGAGCTGTGGCTCACCGCCGGCCAGGGCATGCTGGTCTGCGTGCGGAGGGCTGAGTAGCACGTCATGAGGAACACGCTCAGATCCTGGTGGTGCAGTGCTCTCGGACTGGCCGTTGCCTCGGCCGTCCACGCCGAACGATACGAGGGCCGGTGGTTCGCCGGCGAAGGCGACGTCGAATACCTTCAACTGCTGGACTCCGCCTATCGCCTCTTCACGCCCGACCCCGAGTGGCCCAGCCTCGGCATGCTGTACATGCCCGCCTGGAACGGCCTGGTTGAAGGGCCCACCTGGGACGCCTGGTGGATCCAGAACAGCTACGGCACGACGTACGGTGCGCTGCCCTTCTACACCGAGCCCTACGTCACCTGGCTCCAGAACTCACAGGATCTGTGGTTCAAACAGATGGGCGACGGCCGTCGACGCGCCCCCGACGCGTTCGTCCAGGTGGCGGGCGAGCATGCGGCCGTCCCGCCCGACGGCAATCTCTGCGATGCCGCCCGACCCGGCTGGATCTACCCCAAGCAGGGCGACGGCAACGTCCGGATCCACGACTGGCCGCTGGGCTTCAACGCCGCCGGCATCATCATGCAGGCGGAGCTCCTGCTCATCAGCCGCGATCTCGAGGCCATCCACCACTACCTGCCGATGCTCGAGCGCGTCGCCCACTTCATCGAGACGCGGCGCGACCCGAAGAACAACCTCTTTCTGGCCGGTCCGGCGGCCAACCTGCTGGCCCCCAGCTTCGCCGGCTGGAAGAAACCCGACGGCACCTACGACAAGGCGTACCTCACCGAGGTTTCGGTCACCTGCATCGCCGCGCTGGACCGGCTCATCGAGCTGGAGAAGATGGCCGGCGACGAGGAGCGCGTGCAGCTCTTCACGCAGCGGCGCGACGCCGCCCGCCGCGGTCTCGCGGCCGTCACCACCCCCGAGGGGTACCTGATCCGCTCGCTCGACCCCGACGGCACGCGGCACGGCGTCTTCGGCGCCGCCCGGCACGGCTACTTCGAGTCGTCACCCAATCACGACGCCATCGCACTGCGCGTCGTCGATGATGCCCAGGCCCGGATGATCTCCAACCAGATCGCCGCGATCCCTGAGCTGCGGCCCCACGCCTTTATCATCCCGAACTACCCCGGCTACGACGACATGTATGTAGATCCTCCGACCAGCATATGGGTCTTCGGCCACTGGGTCAACGGCGGGCACTGGTCGACCTGCGAGGCGCGGATGATCATGGCCTACTACCGCCTCGGCCGGTTTGAGGACGCCCGCCGCTCGATGCACGCACTCCTTTCCTTCACCCGCCGCTGGCGGATGGACAACCCGCTCGTCCAGTTCGGCGGCGACGTGTACCAGCCGAACCAGCCGATCAACCTCACCTACGACGCCTGGGGCCCGCCCGCCGCCATGATCCGCGGCCTCTTCGAGTACCTCTACACCGCCGACGGCCTCACGCTCATCCCGCACATTCCGCCCGGCATCACCTCCCTCGAGCAGCGTTTCCCCATCCGGCTGGGCAGTTGTTTTTTCCTGATCAGCATTCACGGCACCGGCGACATCACCCGCGTCGAGGTGAACGGCAACGAGCACTCGCAGTTCGACCGCCAGAGCGTCACGCTGACCGACGCGTATCCCGAAGTCTCGTCGGTCGCCATTTTCCGCGGCGGCGCCGGCGCAACAGCCCCGCCGCACGAGCCGTCCCCCAGTCACGACGACGCTGCGTCCGACGACATCCAGCCCCCTGCTGAGCTCGCCGCCCGCCGGGCTGCGCTGGCCCGCTTCGTGAAGCGCG
>CAZQEN010000493.1:0-4316 GCA_964591605.1 uncultured Planctomycetales bacterium | reverse complement strand
GCCTCGCCAGCGATCTGCCCTGCGGCGGCAAAGGTGGGCGGAGCCCACCCTACTCCACCGCCGCCAGCTTGAGCACCACAAACCGCGGCGAGCCCTGCGTGGGTCTGGCCTGCATGACGACATCGAGGTTTCCGCTGTCGAACTGCCCCAGCAACTGCTCCCAGAACTGGGCGATGCTGGTGACGTTCGAGTTGTGGACCTGCGTGATGCGGTCCTCGCGCACGAGGCCGGCGGTGGCGGCCGGTCCCTCCGCCGTCACCTGCTCGACCCGCAAACCCGCGGGATTCCCGGAGGCATCGCGCAGTTGTTCGAGCAGCATGCCGATGGCCGGGGCCTGCTTCGCCTCCGCGGGCACGCCCGACAGGTTCAGCTCGACCGTCTCGGGCGGGAGTTGGCCGCGCAGGTACCGCAGGCGCACCTTCTGACCGGCGTGAGCCTGAACCAGCGAGCTCAGGCCGGTCGCCGTCGAGACGTCCTGCTCCCCGGTGCCCGCGTCGATCGGCGTGAGGCCGATGATGATGTCGCCCACCAGCAGCCCGGCGTTGAACGCGGGGGTGCCGCGGTAGATGTTCGTGATCTTCGCGCCGGTGGTGTTGATGTAGCCGAAGTGAGCGGCCAGGGTCGGGGTCAGGTCCTGCACAAAAAGCCCCGGCACAGCCAGTGAAGAGGCGGCGTCCGCGCCGGCCTTGAGCTGCAGATCGAAGCCGCCGAGCTGCCCCGAAGGGTTCGTCGCCGGCGGCGTCACGCCGGGCCGGTTGTAGCGGACCGTCACCGTGCTGTCGGCCGTCAGCGGCGCCAGGATGCGCCACGCATCATTCAAACTCGTCGTGGGCGAGTTGTTGATGTACAGAATCGTGTTGCCCACCTTGAGGCCGGCCAGCTCCGCCACCCCGCCCGGCGTCAGGGCCGTGATCTCGAGCGCATTGGTGGCTGCGGCCACCGAGAAGCCGAGTACGTTGGGCAGATTCCCCGCCGCATCCGCGCCGATGGGGATCGAGACGGTCGCGGGGTTGGGGTCCGTGCTCCGGAAGAACACGACGCTGATGGATTGCCCGAGCGTCTTCGCCGCGATCTTGGCCCTCAGGTCAGAGACGCCGGTGATGAGCTTGCCGTCGAGGCGGGCGAGGATGTCGTTGTCCCGAATCCCGGCGGCCTCGGCCGCCGAGCCGGGTGCGACCGCCGTCACCAGCACGCCGCCGACCGAGCTGACGGTGGCATCCTCTGTGAACACCCCCAGCGTCTGAGGGCGGTCGGGGTCCGTGGTGCCCAGGTCGAGACAGCTCTGGCCGGACACGAGAGCCAGGGCGATGAACAGGGCAACGTACCTGCCGAATCGGGGTCGAACGGACGAAACGAGCGACATTCAGGGTCTCCAGGTGCCACCGGGCCCAGCGCCGCCGGCCCGGGTCAACCCCATTATACGGATCACCAGCCGTTCCGGCCTCACGTCAGATCCGGGAGGTGCCGGTCGGCCGCTTGGGAGAGCCGTTGTCGGCCCGGCTCTTGACCTGGGTGCACAGCACGGCCTTCGACCGCAACAAACGAGGGAACCGCAGATAAACGCAGATCTGAGAAGCGTTCAACGGCATCGGTTCGAAAAGTGATCGCCGGGCTGACGCTGCAAACCGGCAGATTGGCTTCCTTTTGTTGTGCCGCATCTGCATGTGCGTCCCAGTCCGCTTCCGGAGCGAACGCTCGCCCCAATCTCTGTGAGAACATGTCCTGCGTTTCGCGGTAGGGGTGCGCCGTGGAGCGGACGATTTCGCGGCTCAGGAATCCGAGGAGCGGACCGCGGTCCTCTGCCGTGTGAGCGACTGGGGCCTTCAGGATTCCCGCGCTTCAAGGGATGCGCTGCCCTGTGGGAGGTCAATCACCAGCCGCAATTCGTCGAGCGCGCCCGACATGCCCAACAGGAGCGGCACGCGGTCCGAATCGGCAAGCAACGCGTGTATCGTCAGCGGCCCCACGCGCTCGTGTTCCTGCAGGAGTACGCATTGAACCGTTGCGAGCGTTGCGGAAATCATGCACTCGGGTCGATTGACGACGCCAGCGGTGCGAACAGACACGATGGTGCGGAAATCTGCATGGACCCACGCCGATCTGGGCAACAGGGATACGGTGGCGCCGGTGTCGATGACTGCACGGTGAGCCGGGGTCCAGCCGTCTGAGGTGCGAAGGCTCATGCTCGTCAAGAGCCGGGCCACTGGCAGCGAGTAACCCGATGCCAGTGATGGCTGATGGAGCGTCCGTGCGATCTCCAGGTCGATGCGGGCCATTTCAGGAATGGTCAGATGAGCGCAGCGCAGAAAATCAGGCTGCCGTCATCGATGAACTGATACACCGTGTCCGATGGCGGGCCGGATTGAGCCGCCGAAGCAGTCACGACTCCCAGATCGGCATCTGCCGCAACCACGCGCTGATTCTGGACGGCCACCCACAGATTCGGATGCTCGCGAAGGACTTCTGAGAGATGGTCCATCAGCCAACGTGAGTTCTCCACATACGCCTCACTGAGCTTCGGCAGCACATCGGAGAATGGCATCACAGGGCTCCTGCACCACTCTGATTCAGCATCCGATCATAAAGATCGGCATCGCTGACGGCAAGAATCGTTCCTTCCGCTTCTGACCCACATTGCTCGCGCTGCTCGGGCGCGCCCCCTCCGGCCAGCCCAGCCGCGACGCCCCCGCCATCCGCACGGCGGAGGGACGCGGGACGACTCATGCGTGCTGATCGCTTGGCGATGGTTCGGCCAGTCGCATCGCACTCCTTGACCGCGCCGGCCGGCGCCGCTCTACCCGCATTCGGAAAGCCGCTCATCTTCCGGAGTCCTGGTGATGTTCTACCAGCGGGAGAGGTCCGCTTTCGAACTCAGGAGACACCGGACATGCCCGCAGGAACAAGAAAACCAGAAACGAACCCAAATCGCCTATCTGATCGGCCCGCCATAACCTCCGCGGCAGCAATGGTTTTGACCCTGCATTCGCCCGCCCGCTCTCGACGGCCCCGGAAAGAACGAACCCAATCAGGCCCTCCGCGTGTCGGTGAAGCCCCTCACCCGGCCGCGCCAAACGGCACGCGGATGGCGCCGGCTGCCCGACGGCAAAAAGTCACAAGGCCCTCGGTGCCGGAGAACCCCCTCGTCACGGAGGAGGTGTGACACCTTGGGCGGGCGGCGGAGCCGGCCTTTTGCGGTGTCCCGATGCATCGGCATCTTCCCGGCGCGCCGGGACCGGGCGGGACCTGGGTTGGCTCAATTCGTCCCGGACCGAGGTCCCTTCCGGCAGACCCTTGACAAGGATGGTTGTCAAGGGCAGAAGGGACCCACTCAAAGGACTCCCGGAAAACTGGGCATACCCTCACGGGCGCGGCTCTGTCCGGCGCTTGACGATGGCCCGCCCGAGGCGGTATATGGATTCATGGCTCACATCACGTCACTCATCACGCAGCCCCCGTCCCCCGCCGCTCAAGACCGGATACTGCCCGGCATGACCGACAAGATCGTCGGCGAAGGCATCACGTTTGACGACGTACTGCTCGTGCCGTCGCGCTCGAACGTCGTGCCGCGCGTGGCCGACGTCAGCACGCGGTTCACGCGCAACATCACGATCCCGCTGCCGCTGGTCTCGGCCCCCATGGACACCGTGACCGAGTCGGCCCTGGCCATCGCGCTGGCCCAGGAGGGTGGCATCGGCATCATCCACAAGAATCTGACCGCCGAGGCCCAGGCCCGCGAGGTCTACAAGGTCAAACGCTCCGAGTCGGGCGTCATTCTCGACCCGATCACCATGCACCCCAACGAGACGGTGATGCGGGCCCGCGAGCTCATGCGGCTCCACAACGTCTCGGGCGTGCCGATCACCGATCCGGATAACAAGATCGTCGGGATTCTGACCCGGCGCGATCTGAAATTTCTTCCCGCCTCCGACAACCGTCCCATTGACGAGGTGATGACGAAGAAAAACCTGGTCACCGCCCCGCCTCACACGACGCTCGAGGAGGCGGAGCGGATTCTCCATCAGCACAAGGTGGAGAAGCTGCTGCTGGTCCATCCGGACGGCAGGCTGGCCGGGCTGATCACCATCCGCGACATCGACCGCAGCCGGCTGTTCCCGACGAGCTGCAAGGATGCCCGCGGCCGGCTCCGGGTGGGGGCGGCCGTCGGCGTGCATGACTACGAACGCGTGGAGGCCCTCATCGCCAACGACGTCGATGTCATCGTCGTCGATACGGCTCACGGCCACAGCGAGAACGTCATCGAGACGGTGCGCACGATCCGCCAGCGCCACGACATCGACATCATCGCCGGCAACATC
>CAZQEN010000492.1:0-4322 GCA_964591605.1 uncultured Planctomycetales bacterium | reverse complement strand
GGGCGCCAGCCGGCGAGGTTCAGGTCGGCGATCACATGGTAGGCCACGTAGCCCTGGCCGTATCGCAGGTGCGTACAGTACGAGTATTCCTTCACCTGCCTATCCTCACATTCGGGAGCCTTGAGCCGTTCATGACAGTTTGCCGGTCGGCGGCTCGGCTGTAAAGAACGACAGGTCGAGCTCACCGGGCCTGCTGCGAGAGGCCGGGGTTGAATGTGGAGGACGAGGATTTGAGATCGTGCGGGGAGGGCTTATCCTGAGGCGCGCGCGGACGCGGCGCCGGTCGATCCGCGGGAGAGGGGCGGGGATACGGATCATCAGAGGAGCATTGCCACGGGAGGCTTTATGAACAGATGGATGGCTGCGGCGGCGGGCATGGTGGCCGTGACTTCGGCTGCGCTGGCGGGGCCGATTCAGGTGGGGGATCGGCGGCAGGTGTTCATCGATCGGACGTTCCTGGCGGACGCCAGGGGCGTGGAGATCGTGGTGCATCCGCCGCGCAAGAGCGGGGAGATGACGGTCAAGCCGGAGGGCGCGTGGGAGAAGGGCGGGATCGGGCCTTACAGCAGCGTGTTGTGGGAGAACGGCACGTATCACATGTGGTATCACGCCATGGATACGGTGCAGTGGGACACCGGGCACGGGCGGGGCTCGATCTGTTACGCGACGTCCAGGGACGGGATTCGCTGGGAGCGGGTGCAGGCCGGCCTGATCGAATACGAGGGCAGCCGTCAGAACAACATCGTGTTCGGGCACGGGGCGAACGGGGTGACGCTCGGGCAGGACGGGGGCATGGTGTTTCTCGATCCGAACGCCCCACAGGGCGAGCGATTCCGCATGGTGTGCCGGTTCGGCCCGGAGGGCGAGGGGATGCGGGTTTTCTCGTCGGGCGACGGCATCCACTGGAAGCTGACGCACCCGTCGGTCATCACCGCGCGGGCAGAGGAGAAGCGCAGCCATCTGGATTCGCAGAACGTCATCTTCTGGGATGATGCGCGGAAGAAATACGTCGCGTATGTGCGCTACAACCGCCCGGAGCAGCGGGGGCGGGCGCGGAGCATCTCGTGGGGCGAGTCCGACCATCTGGGAGACTTTCCGTTCGTGCAGGATATGAAGGTGGTGTTCGAGCCGGACGACGAGGACCTCCAGGAGGGCGGTCTGCCGGCGGTGGATTTCTACATGAGCGCGGCGGTGAAGTATCCGTGGGCGGACAGCGCGTACTTCATGTTCCCGACGGCGTATTATCACTACACGGGACGGCTGGCGGAGTTCCAGAAGGAAGGTCCGGCCAATGCCGGGCCGCTGGACAGCCAGTTTGCGGCCAGCCGCGACGGTGTCGCGTGGGAGCGTTACGACCGGCGGCCGTTCGTGCCGCTGGGGATGAAGGGAGAATTCGACTGGGGCTGCGCCCGCACGATCTGGGGCCTGGTGCCGGATACGGCCGGCCGCGAGATGTACCTGTATTACCGTGCCGGAGACTGGCTGCACGGATGGGACCGCGACGAGCGGAACAAGCGGATCCTCACGGGCGTGGGTCTGGGGGCGAGCCAGAACATCGCCTGCATCAGCCGGCTGATCGCGCGTCGCGACGGCTTCACCTCGGTCCGCGGAGCGTACACGGGGGGTGAGTTCACCACGCCGCCGCTCGTGTTCGCCGGCAGCAGGCTGGTGCTCAATGTGAATACATCGGCGACGGGGCTGGTGCAGGTGGGGATCCTGGATGAGACAGGGTCGGCGATCGAGGGTTTCGGGCCGGAGCAGTGTGACATCATCCACACGGCCAACGAGATCAGCCACCCGGTGAGCTGGGGAGGCAAGATGGACGTGACCACGCTGGCGGGCCGGCCGGTGCGGGTGAAGTTCCTCGTGCGGAATGCGGATCTGCATGCGTTTCAGTTTGTCGCGAAGTGATTGAGAGTGTTCTATGCAGTATCGCGTACTGGGTTCGAGCGGATTGCTGGTTTCGCCGGTGTGCCTGGGAACGATGACGTTCGGGACGCCGGTCGGCGAGGCCGACGCCGTGCGGCTGGTGCACGGGGCAATGGATCTGGGCGTCAACTTCATCGACACCGCCAATGTCTACGAAGGCTACAAGCGATTCCTGGGCAGCCCGGGCGGCGTTTCGGAGGAGGTGGTGGGCAAGGCCCTGCGGGGGCGCCGCGACCGCGTGGTGCTGGCCACGAAGGTGGGATCGCCGAACGGTCCGGGCCCCAATGACCGGGGGCTGGCGGCCAGTACGATCCTGCGTGAGGTGGATCAGAGCCTGCGGCGCCTGCAAACGGATTACATTGATCTCTATATCATTCACTGGCCGGACCGCGAGACGCCGCTCGAGGTCACATTGTCCGCGATCGATCAGGCGGCGAAGGCCGGCAAGATCCGCTGCTTTGGCGTATCGAATCACCCGGCGTGGCAGCTCTGCGAGTTTCTGTGGATCGCCGACAAACGCGACTGGCCGCGGGTGGTGTCATCGCAGATACCGCTCAGCCTCTTGCGCCGGGAGTTCCAGCCGGACCTGGAGTTCTGCTGCAAGCACGCGGTGGGGGTGACGCCGTATCAGGCGCTGCAGGGCGGGCTGCTGACGGGCAAGTACCGCCGGGGCGCGGCGCCGCCCGCCGGCTCGCGCGCGGCCGAGAAACCGGAGTGGATCTGGAAGACCGACGACGCGCTGTTCGACCGGCTGGAAGAGATCGAGAAAGTCGCGGGCGAGGCGATGATGCCGATGGCACGGCTGGCGATCGCCTGGACACTGGCGCAACCGGCGATCGCATCCGTCATCTTCGGCGTGAAGAACATGAGCCAGATCGAGGATGCGGTGGCCGCGAGCGAGGCCCGCGTGGATGCGGAACTCCTGCGCCGGCTGGACGAGATCTGCCCACCCCCCTGGACGCCGGGCAACCCGGTTCGTCCCTGACGTGCATTCCGCGAAACGAAGCTTTCCGGCAGCGCGGATCGAATGACGCCGGCGCGCGGATGCGACGCGCGGACGCGTCTGATCGGTCGGCCGCACTCCATTGCTGCGAAGCACCGACATCTTCGGTCGGTCAGCGGGTCTGCGCCTTCACCTGCAGAGAGACAGGCGTTGGGACCGGGTTCGTTGGCGGCTGGATGAGATCGCTGATGGTGCATCTCTGAAGGTGGGCCTCGGCCACCGCCACGGCTTCCATGATCCGCGTGTCGAGCGAACACAGCGGCACGGTCGAGCCGGGGCCGGCACAGGGGCACGGCCGCACGCGGGCGATGGGATCGACCGCGTTGATGACTTCGAGGAGCGTCAATTCGTGAGGGGGCCGGGCGAGGGTGAAGCCCCCGTGCACGCCACGCTGGGAGTGAACGAGGCCGGCCCGCGAGAGCGACTGCATGACCTTGGCCAGGTACCCGCTGGGGATGTGTCCCAGGGCGGCCAGTTCCAGCGTGGTCAGGGAGCGGTGGGCGTCCACGCCCAGGCAGACCGCGGCTCTCAGGGCGTATTCGGCGGTCTGGGAGATCATGCGATCCTTTCATGACGGGCGAAGGCCGGGCGATCGGCCGGAAGGCGTCCCGGACGCCTGGAAGCCGGGCCGGCCAGAGAATCATGCGCTTTCTTGATGATTTTGTCAAGAATATTCTTGACCTGCAGATCATCAAGATGTACATAGACGGTGGGAGGCTGATCGGGGCCTCGGCGGTACCGCAAAACCGTCGGGAGCGGCGGTCAGCGATCAGCCCGGCCGGTGCGGACAGGTGATTCGTGCTCGAACTTTCGACGACAGCGGGTTACGCCCTGATGGCGACGGGTTTTCTGGCGAGATCGTGCGGGCGCTGGGTGCAGTCGAAGGAAATCGCGGCGCAGACAGGCGTCGCCGGCCCCTATCTCTCACAGATCCTCCACACCCTGGTCAAGGCGGGACTGGTGATCGCCAAGCGCGGCTATCGGGGCGGCTTTCGGCTGGTGCGGCCGGCCGAGGAGGTCACCGTCATGGAGGTCGTCGAGGCCATGGAGAAGCGTTCGCGGTCGCCGCGCTGCCTGCTGGGTCTGACCGAGTGCACGGACCATCAGGGTTGTCCGGTGCACCTGCTGTGGAAGACGACCCGCCCGCAGGTGGAGGCGCGTCTGAGCCAGCTCACGCTGGCGGAAGTGGCCGAGGCGATGGCGCAGCGGGATCCCCGGGCGGTCCGGCAGACGGCCGAGTCGATTGCGGGAGCGGACGGGGATGGAGCGGGCGGTCGAACCGGCCCGCGGCCCAGCCGGTCACGTCAAGGTCGGGGCGCGGATGGACGTGCCAGGCGGTAGGAGAACACAGCCTTTCCGGATCGGCGTGCAGCCGAGAGGTACAAAACAT
>CAZQEN010000491.1:0-4355 GCA_964591605.1 uncultured Planctomycetales bacterium | reverse complement strand
GTTGATCGGCTCGCCGACCGTTCCGATCAGCCTGAGCGACGAGAGGTCGTGCTTGTCGACGTGGTGCGCACCCTGGCGCATGAACGCGCGGATGGCGGTGGGGGCGGTGTAGAACTTGGTCACCCGGTGCCGCTCGATGATATCCCAGAAGCGGTCCCAGTCGGGATGGTTGGGGGCGCCTTCGTACATGAGCGAGGTGACGCCGTTGGTGAGAATGCCGTAGACGATGTACGAGTGGCCGGTGACCCATCCGATGTCGGCGGTGCACCAGAACACGTCGTCGGGATGCAGATCGAAGATGTACCTGGAGGTCACGTAGGTGTGGACCATGTAGCCGCCGGTGGTGTGGTGAATGCCTTTGGGCTTGCCGGTCGATCCGGAGGTGTAAAGCAGATAGAGCATGTGCTCGGCGTCGAGCGGTTCGGCCGGGCAGGTGTCGGGCTGTCCTTTGACGACGTCGTGCCACCAGTGATCGCGTCCGGGCATCATGGGGGCGCGGCCGTCGCCGCGCTGGAAGACGATGACCTTGTTGATGAGCGTGGTGGCCTGGCAGGCCTCGTTGACGTTGGCTTTGAGCGGAACGGGTTTGCCCCTGCGCCAGCCCATGTCGGCGGTGATGACGATGTGCGACTGGGCGTCTTCGACGCGGTCGACGATGGCCTGCGGGCTGAAGCCGCCGAAGATCACGGAGTGCGGCGCGCCGATCCGGGCGCAGGCGAGCATGGCGATTGGCAGCTCCGGGATCATGGGCATGTAGATGGTGACGCGGTCGCCCTTGCGCACGCCCATCGCCTTGAGGGCGTTGGCGAAGCGGCAGACCTCGGTCAGGAGCTCCTGGTAGGTGAGCGTGCGGACCTCGCCCGGCTCGCCCTCCCACACGATCGCCCCGTGCCGGCCGCGACCGCGCTCGATCTGCAGATCCAGGCAGTTGTACGAGATGTTCGTCGTGGCCCCGACGAACCACTTCGCGTCGGGCAGGTGCCATTCGCAGACCTTCGACCAGGGCTTGAACCAGTGAAGGTCGCGGGCGATCTCGCCCCAGAAGCCTTCCGGGTCGTGGATCGAGCGCTGCCACATCTGCTCGTACTTGTCCAGGGACTGGATGTGTGCCTGCCGAACGAATTCTGGCGGCGGGGGAAAAACGCGCTTTTCGGCCAGGGCCGAGGTGATTGCGCCGGCATCGACTGCGGTCATGCGACTCCTCCTGCTCGTGGGGCGGGCAGCGCGAACAGCCAGCGCGGAATTGAAAAGGCGCCTGAGTGCGGCACGTGGGACGGCCGACCCGGCCGTGCGGAACGGGCGGCAGGCCCGTATCACGTGCGGCTCCTCTCCTGCCCGTGCGGCCCAATGACGGTAGTAGTTTAATCGAAAAGGCGCAGGCTGAAAACGCGGAAGAGAAACGCCGTTGCTGGCGTGGGTACATCTGCCGACAGGAGCGGATGCCGGCGGTTGGACGGTTGAAAGTGAGAAAGGGCGAAGGGGTGAAAGTGCGAAGGTGAGAAGGTGAGAAAGTGCGAAAACGCCTCCCAGAGCCGCTCGCTCTCGAGCCAGCGCTGCGCGGGCGTCATCCGGCACCACTCCGCCCATTCCTCACCGACGGGATCTTCGGGTTGGATCAACCAGAGACTTCCGTCGGCCCCCGACAGGTATCGCCTGTAGCGGCCCAATATCATGCGGGGTGGGCGTTCAGCAGTTCATCCAGGCACGCTGCGAGAGCACGCTTGGGACGCAGCCCGACCAGTTGCTGCCTCACCTGACCCTCGTGAAAAAGGATCACCGTCGGAACAGCCGAGATGCCGTAGCGTGCCGCAAACGACGGGTCGTTGCTGACGTTGACCTTGCCTACCCTGACGCGGCCTTCATACTCCACGGCCAACTCGTCGATCGTGGGCGCCAATGCGTTGCAGGGTGGGCAACCTTCTCCCCAGAAGTCCACGAGCACGGGGAGGCTGGCGCTCAGGACCTCGTCCTCGAAATTGGAGTGGTTCAATTCTCGCGTATGGATGTCGGCCATGAAACGCGGTCCCCTCCGGTGTCAGGTTGCGGCGCCGACGAGCGCGTCGAGCGAGGCCTTGAAGTCTCGCTTGCTGCGCAGGCCGATGAACCGCTCCTTGATCTCGCCATTCTGGAAGAGGAGCACGGTGGGGATGGCGCTGATGCCGTACTGGGCGGAGAGCGACTGGTTGTCGTCGGTGTTCACCTTGCCGATCTTGACGCGGCCGGCGTATTCGTTGGCGAGTTCGTCGATGGTGGGGCCGAGGGCCTTGCAGGGCATGCACCATTCCGCCCAGAAATCGACCAGCACGGGCTGGCTGGATTCAAGCACCTCGGTCTCGAAGTTGGATTCGGTGAACTCACGGGTATTGCCGCCTGCCATGAAAGATCCTCCGTCGTGTGGGCCGCGGGCGCCGGATGGGCGGCCAGGGGCCCGTTTCGCGTCCAGATCACAACGCCGGGATTCTAGGGAGCGCGCCGGACGGGGTCAAACCGGACCGCTGGGGCGCGGGCAGCTGCCGTGCGGCGGCAGGACTCACGATGATGGAGCGGTGGCCGCGGGCTGGGTGCCCGCTTCACTCCGCGTGATCTGGACTTTGGTGGCGACCCACAGCGGATCGCCGCCTTCCCGCTTCTGAAGGTAGCCGGTCACGGTCACCTGGTCGTCGACGCGGACATCCTCGAGCCGGGCGGTCGACGAATTGATCAGGATTTCCGCGTCGGGGGCGAGTTTGCCCGTCACGTCCATATACCGTTTCTGCTTGGGGACGTAGCAGTTCATGGCCACTTCACCACTGCTGAGATTGATGGCGGTGACACGGCCCTTGACCATGTGGTAGTTGGGGCTCGAATCCCGATCTCGACAGGCGATTCCCGCCGGCAGGAGGCCGACGGCGAGCATCCAGGCGCAGCGCCGCATCCAAGTCATGAACACGCTGATCTCCCAAGTGGGCGTCCGGACCCCCCATGAGCCCGCGAACGCTCCGCCCAATCTATGGGTCACCTGAGCGAAAAGCAACATCGGCGGCGGCGGTTATCGAGGGGCGGCGGGGCAAGGAGGAGAGGCTCTCACCAGCCGAGGCACCGTCCGGCAGAGGGCTCCGATCGTGCGCACCAAAACGGCCGCACGCCTGCGCGGGGTCGGGGGAGTGGTGACCCGCACAGGCGTGTGGCCCGGTGAAATCGTACAGCGTTTCGGGTCGCGGGGCGTCAGGCGCCGACACGACGACGGGGGGTTCGACGCCACGGCAGTGCGTAGGAGAGCAGCAGCATTCCCAGCGTCGAGGGTTCGGGAATCGGCATGGCCAGGCCGCCGATGCCGGTGCCCTCCGTCACGGGCACGAAGCCGCCGACGACGGCGTACGCGCCGGTGAAAAGATCGAAGCTGTAGAGATTGTTGGAGCCCGGAATCACGTCGCCCTGCCCGGACGTCGAGAAGTAGCCGGTGCCGCCGACGGCGGCCATGCCGCCGGTCGCTCCGATGTCGGTGGCGACGGTCGCCAGCAGCGAAGTCGCGCCCGTCGCCGGATCGATGACGATCAGACCGTTGCTCGTCCGGTCGAGGCCGATGAGCTTGCCGTCGCTTCGCCAGGCGAGACCGTTCACGTCATGCGGGCCACCGCTCAGGGTGGCAACCACGGTGGCCGCCCCGGTTGCCAGGTTGAGCTGAAGCAGTTGGGCGGCCGCGACGCTGCCGCCGCTGACCGCGTAGGCGGTGCCGTCGGGCGAAAAGGCGATCCCGCCCTCGAAGGCGAACATGCCCAGCGGCCCGACCAGCGTGGCGGTGGCCGTCACCGGATCGATGGTGTACAGGCTGGCCTGCACCCCGGAGCTGAACGCGTAGAGCGTTCCGCCGGGTGCATATTCCAGCGCGGAGAGCTGAGTGATGCCGGTTGGCCCGATCAGGCTGAGCGAGGCGTCCGACGTGGACACGTTGTAGAGTTTTCCATCATCCCAATCCACACCAATGAGGGTCGCCGAAGCAGGTGCAACGATGACCAGACAGGTGGCAAGGCCAAGCCCTGCCAGGCGGCTCAGAAGCATTTTTCTCTCTCCCTTCGTTACCAACGGTTGAAGCCCGCTTACTGGGGGACCTGCGGGCAGGTGACGGAGACCGACGAGTCAAATATGGTGGCTCCCAGGAGCCCGTCGGTCACTCCGCCGAATACTTCCACTCCGAGAATCTGATAGAGCCCGTCGTCGTGCTGGATCGTGTTGAACTCCACGGCCAGAACCTGTCCGGCCTCCAGATCGTCCGGGAATCCCAGGCCATCCACCTCATTGATCGGCAGATCGATGGCCAGAAAGAGAGGCCCAGAGGCCGCGGCGGCCGGGTCAAAGTCAGGACGGATCCACAGGGG
>CAZQEN010000490.1:0-4373 GCA_964591605.1 uncultured Planctomycetales bacterium | reverse complement strand
AGGCCCCGCCCGCGCCAACCTACCCGGGTCCAGAGTCTCCGCAGCTCACGCAGCTACTCGCTCCATCGAGCGTTCCGCGGCAGCGCTGGCGGCGCAAGGCCTCCGCGCTTACGATGTTCACGTCAGGAGGGTTTTTCTTCCGGGAGACACGACCGACATGAATCCCGACACCCCATCACACGGCATCCGCGCAGCGGGAAGACTCTTCACGGCAACGATCACGCGAACGACCGCTCACGCGCTCGCCTGCATCGCGCTGGCGCTGCCCGTGCCGCCCACCGCGGCTCAGACCACTCGACCAGCCCGGCCCGACACGGGCCAGGAACCGCTCGAAACCGACCAGACCGATCGATCCGGCCTCGATTGGCTGCCGTTCCCGGACGATTCGAAATTCACCGTGCGCGGACTTCACTGGTTCAGCCGGAACCGCCCCGACCTCTGGCGCCTGCCCAAAGAGCAGTTCGACGACTTGCCGGCCGGCGTCAAACGCCGATGCAAAGCTCCGTCCGGCGGCCGCATCGCGTTGAGATGCAGCACCTCCCGGCTCGGGCTGAACGTCACTCCGCTCAGCCAGGGCAGCCTCAAGGGCTTCGACGTCTACATCAACGGCAGCTTCTTCAGGTCCGCCGTCGCCGAACAGCCCGGCGCCCGGCAGGAGCTGGTGCTCTTCAAGGACTTCGACCGCAAGAGCAGGGACATCGTGATCTACCTTCCATACCACCAGGAGGTGGTGGTTCATGCGGTCGGCGTGGACCGGAATACCAGATTCGAAACGCCCGCTCACGCATACGCCAGGCCCCTGCCGGTCGTCTTCTATGGCTCGTCGGTCTGTCAGGGCAGCGGCGCATCCCGGCCCGGGATGACCTACGAGGCCATCCTCTGTCGCGAACTGAATCTCGACTTCATCAACCTCGGCTTCGGCGGCGCCGGCAAGGCCGAAAAGACTGTGGTCGACCTGGTCAACTCGATCCCCGCCTGTTGTTACGTCTTTGACCTCGGCAAGTCATACGGCATGCAGGACAAGACCGCTTATCAGGACATGCTGCAGACGGTGCGCATCTCGCATCCCCGGGTGCCCATCATCTGCATCACACCCATCACCTCATCGCTGGAACGGCACAGCGCAGACTATGCTCAAAAAAGCGCCCATACGCGGAAGGTCGTGCAGGAAGCGGTCAGCGGCTTGATGCAGGCCGGAGAAAAGAATGTGTATCTCATCGACGGCACGGAATTGCTCGGCTTCGACGAACACGACGGCCTGTCCAGAGACGGCGTCCACCCATCCGACTACGGCTTTGGCCTCATCGCACGCAAGCTGGCCCCCATCATGAAGCAGGCCCTCGACCTTTAATCGCGACGCCGACGTCCGCGCAGCCCGTCAATACCGTCCGTATTCCTCCGCGAGCTCCACCATGCGGGCCAGCCGTTCCGGCCTGACGCGCGGCGCCACCGAGCACGCCGAAGACAGGATGTACCCCGAACCGGGCCGGCCAATCTCGAGGCGCTCGCGCACCGCCCCCTCGAACGCGTCGTCGTCGGCATACAGCATGCAGTTCACCGCATCGAGGTTCCCCTTGAAGAAGAACCGCCCGCCGAACTCCGCCTTGGCCCGGGCCAGATCGACCGTCCCCAGCGGCGGCGGGTCGAGCGTATCGATCCCGTCCACGTTCGTGGCCGCCATGAGATCGAGCCGGTCGCCGATCGCTCCACACGTATGAACGTACGAGGGGATCGCGTACTCACCGATCGCCGCGGCCACCCGCTGCTCGTACGGCAGCACAAACTCCGCGTACATCTCCCGGCTGATAAACCCCGCCCCGGCAAACGCCGAACTCATCAGGATCGCGTCCGGCCCGCAGGGGGCGTAGCAGCCCACCTGCGCAATCACCTGCTGCGTGAACCGATCGAGCAGGCGATGGCACCTTTCCGGCGTGTCGAGCAGCGCCATCAGCGCGTTTTCATAGCCGAACACCTCGAGCAGATGCGTGAATGGCGAAAACACCTCCATGTGCACCGAAACATCCGGGCACAACCGCCGGGCCAGCCGCAAACCGCTCGTCAGCCACGAGGGATAGGAGGCCGCTGCGGCCAGGTCGGCGTCCTCCGGGATGTCCCACAGCGAAGGGGCGTGCCACGTGTTCCACACGTAGCCCGGCAGTCGATATGTGGCCGGATCGTCCGGATCCACCCGGTCGGACTCGGCCCGGGGCAGCGGCCGTCGACCGGGCAGGAAGGTGTGCGGGTTGTCGTCCGCCGGAACATACGTTTCCAGGCCCGACCGCCACCCGAGCTTCTCCCCCTCACTCGTGCGACCCGTCGAGCCCAGGTACTCCCGCCAGTTCGCCGGCCGGCCGGGAAGATTGATCAGAAACCCATCGAACCGATACCGCTGCTGGAACTCGATCAGCGTGCGAACGAAAGCCTCACTGTCGAACCAGATTTCCGAGGGTGGGCGACGACTGTTCAGGAAGTAATGTCCCAGGGCAAGCTGGCACATCACCGGTACGCGATCCGGCACCTCATGCCGCATGGCCGCACGCATCCGTTCCCGGCAAGTCATTCCGGCGACCTCCTGACCGCACAAGGACCGCGCGGTCTCCCCTCTCCCCATCGCTTCCGCGCGTCCCGGCGCCAGTGTCGCGCCCCGGCTCACCTCGGTCAAATCCCTCCGCCTCAGGTCGATCCGGAACGGTGCTGAACGTTCATCACCGGCGCGGTGCATTCTACGCGATCGGCTATGATGGATGCCGGCCCGGGTCGATGCGGCCCGGAGCGGTTCTCGATGTGTACACGAGGTTCAAGATGACAGAGCGCTTCACCGGCCTGCTGCTGATTCTCGCCCTCTCCGGCACCGCCATCGCCCAGGAGCATCCTGCCACGCGCCCTCACCGTCACGGTGATCGCGACAAGCCCGCAACCGCGCCGGCCACTCAGCCCGCCGATGAGAAACCCGCCGCGGCGGCGTCTCTGGAGAAAGTCTCCAAAACCGACCACCAGGTCGTGATCGACGGCCGCACCATCGATTACCAGGCCACCGCCGCCAACATGCTCATGAAGGACGAAGCCGGCAAGCTCAAGGCCAACGTCTTCTTCGTGGCCTACGAAAAAGAACATCCCGACAACGCCGACTTCGCCGATCGCCCGGTCACCTTCGTCTTCAACGGCGGGCCCGGCGCCGCCGCCGTCTGGCTCCACCTGGGCACTGCCGGCCCTCGCCGCATCGACCTGCTTCCCGACGGCGCCTCCCCTCCACCGCCGCACCGCCTCGTCGAGAACAACTTCTCGTGGCTCGACGTCACAGATCTGGTCTTCATCGACCCCGTCGGCACCGGCTTCTCGCGCCCGGCCGAGGGCGAGAAGGGCGAACAGTTCTACGGCGTCCGCGAAGACATCACCTGGGTCGGCGATTTCATCCGCCTCTACACCACCCTCCACCAGCGATGGCTCTCCCCCAAGTTCCTGGCCGGCGAAAGCTACGGCACCACCCGCGCCGCCGGACTCTCCGAGCACCTCCTCGACCGCTACGGCATCATGCTCAACGGCATCATCCTCATCTCCGTCGTGCTCGACTTCCAGACGCTCAGCCCCGGCGAGCTCAACGACCTGCCCTACATCCTGTTCCTGCCCACCTACACTGCCACCGCGTGGTACCACAAACGCCTTGCCCCCGAGCTCACCGCCAGCCTCGACCGCACCCTCGAGGAGGTCCGCCGCTGGGCCATCACCGACTACGCCGCCGCTCTGGCCCTCGGCCACGGCCTTCCCGCCCCGAAACGCAGCGAGATCATCGACCGCCTCGCCCGCTACACCGCCCTGCCCGCCGACCTGATCGACAAGGCCGACCTGCGGATCAGCCCGAGCTTCTTCCAGAAGAAGCTGCTCGCCAGCCGCCAGCTCATCGTCGGCCGGTTCGATTCGCGCATCACCGGTTACGACCCCGCCCCCAACGCGAGCTGGCCCGGCTATGACCCGAGTCTGGCCCGCTATCTGTCCGTCTACAGCGCGACATTCAACGACTACGTCCGCCGCGAGCTCAAATACGAAAGCGTGCTCAACTACGAAGTGCTCTCCGACAAGGTCCGCCCCTGGAAGTACGGCGAACCCGGCAGCGGCTACCTGTCCGTCGCCGACGAGCTCAGCTCCGCCATGATCAAGAACCCCTACCTGCGGGTCATGTTCGCCAACGGATACTTCGACCTCGCCACCCCGTTCTTCGCCACCGAATACACCATCGATCATCTCGACCTGGGCGCCGACCTGCTCAAAAACGTCACCCGCACCTACTACACCGGCGGCCACATGATGTACCACAACCGCGCCGACCTCGAGAGACTCCACGCCGACATCACCCGCTTCATCCGCGAGAGCGTGCC
>CAZQEN010000489.1:0-4385 GCA_964591605.1 uncultured Planctomycetales bacterium | reverse complement strand
AGCAGGCGCGGCGGATCCTGGACCGGATCGTGGGCTATGAGCTGAGCCCGCTGCTGTGGAAGAAGATCGCCAAGGGGCTTTCGGCCGGGCGCGTGCAGTCGGTGGCCGTGCGGATGGTGGTCGAGCGCGAGAAGGAGATCCGCGCGTTCTGTCCGACCGAGTACTGGAGTGTGAGTGGGTACTTCGCCATGTCGCCCGATGAGGCGGCCAGGCTGTCGCCGGAGTTCGCCGGCTTCCTGAAAGCGCTGGCGGCCACGGACGAGGGCCGCACGCAGAAGGCCGTTGCGGGGTGGCTGTCGGGGCATCGGGCCATCCAGGCCGAGCTGACCTCGATTGGCGGTCAGCCGTTCAAGGCGGAAGGGCGGTGTGAGGCTGGCCATAAGCCGAGCTTCACGAGTGCGGTCGAGCAGGCGGTCCGCGTCGGTGAGGCGCTGGGCTTCGTTGTGCGCGAACGCCGCACCGAGTCCTTCAAAGAATACGAGCGCTTCGGGCTTCAGAAAATCGAGTTGATCGGCGGCATCGACCGCGGGCGGCTGCCCGAATTCCGCGTGGGCGACATCCAGACCAAACGCACGCGCACCAGGCCGAGCCCGCCGTTTACCACCGCCTCGCTTCAGCAGGCGGCCAGCTCGCAGCTTCATCTGCCGCCCTCACGCACGATGCAGCTCGCCCAGCAGCTTTATGAAGGCATCGAGATCAAGGGTGAAGACGGCCCCGTGGCGCTCATCACGTACATGCGTACCGACTCGACCAACCTGAGTAAGGAGTCGGTCCAGGCGGCCCGGGGCTGGATCGGCGGGCACTGCGGCGACAAATACCTGCCCGACTCGCCGATGGTGTACGGCTCGGCGGGCCGCGCCCAGGAAGCCCACGAGGCGATCCGCCCGACCGACGTGACCCGCACGCCCGAGTCGCTCAAGCACCACATCAGCGGGCCGATGTGGAAGCTGTATGATCTGATCTGGCGGCGGTTCGTGGCCTGCCAGATGGTGCCGGCCGAGTGGGATTCGACGAGCGTCTCGATCAAGGCGCCGACCGCCATCGGCGAGGCGGAGTTCAGGGCCACCGGCCGCACGCTGGTATTCGATGGCTTCTACAAAGTTCTGGGTCTGCCCAAATCGCACGACGAGCAGCTATTGCCCGCCATGACCATCGGCCAGCAGCTCGGCGCGATCGACATCGAGCCCGGGCAGCATTTCACCAGCCCGCCGCCGCGCTACAACGAAGCCACGTTGGTCAAGCGGCTCGAACAGGAAGGCATCGGCCGGCCGAGCACCTACGCGTCCATCATCCAGACCATCCAGGACCGCGGCTACGTCGATCAGATCGATCGCCGGCTTTATGCCACCGACAAGGGCGTGATCGTCACCGAGAAGCTCATCGAGCACTTCCCCGACGTGATGGAATACAGGTTCACCTCGCAGATTGAGGACGAGCTCGACAAGATCGAGGAAGCCCACCTGGACTGGGTGAAGGTGCTGCACGATTTCTACGATCCGTTCCACAAGGACCTCATGGAAGCCCACGGCAGCATGGAGCCGGCGAAGGCCGAACCCAGCGAATACACGTGCGAGCTGTGCGGATCGCCGATGGTGTATCGCTGGGGCAGGACGGGCCGCTTCCTCTCGTGCACGAAGTATCCCGAGTGCAAGGGGGCCTTCAACATCGATCGCGATGGCAAACCGCTCAAGACCGTGGCCAGCGACGTGAAGTGCGATCAGTGCGGCAAGGACATGGTGCTGCGTCAGTCCCGCATGGGGACGTTCCTGGGCTGCAGCGGCTACCCGGAGTGCCGCAACACGATCGCCTGCGATGAGACGGGCGTTCCGCTGCGCCTGGTGACCGAGAAGGAGCTCGAAGAGCCGTGTCCTGAGTGCGGCGCCGGAACGCTGACGGTCAAACGCAAGGGCATGCGGGCGTTTCTGGGCTGCAATCGATATCCGCAGTGCAAGGCCACGAAACCGCTGCCCGAGGGCGTGCGGCTCGAACGCAAAGTGACGCCGCAGGTCGAGGCGGGCGTGAACTGCGACAAGTGCGGACGGCCGATGGTGATCCGCCACGGGCGGCGCGGCGAGTTCCTCGCGTGCAGCGGTTTCCCGCGGTGCCGGAACGCCAAGCCCGTCGAGAAGCTGGAAGAGCTCAAAGCGGCCCAGGCCGCCAACGGCGGGCCGGTCGCCCCCTTGAACGGCGGCTACGGCGGCAACGGCAACGGCAAGGGTGCGGCCGGGGGCGTCACCGCGGCGCGCCGTGCGGACGGGACACTCGGCCCGCCTCCGCCGGGTTTCGCCTGGACGCGAACGGGCAAGCCGGTGGTCGAGACCTGGCCGCAGGACGAGCTGCACTGCCCGAACTGCGGCCAGCCGATGGCCCTCAAGAGCGGCCGTTTCGGCCCGTTCTTCTCGTGCACCAACTATCCGCGCTGCCGGACGTCGGTGAATCTGCGCGGCGAGGCCAAGAAGCGCGCAGAGGCAGAGATGCCCCAGCCGCCCAAACCCAAACCCATCCCGACCGACATCACCTGCGAAGAGTGCGGCTCACCGATGCTCATCCGCACCGGCCGCAGCGGCAAGTTCCTGGGCTGCAGCAACTACCCCAAGTGCAAGTCGACCCGGCCTCTCCCGGCCGAGCTGGCCACCACCGCCGGTTGAAGCTCCCGTGAGTCCCGGACGGTGGCGGCGCGTCGCTCAGGTTCGGCGGCACCGGCGGATCATCGGACCGGCGCCCAGCAGGATCGTCATGAGCGAAGCCGGTTCGGGGATGTGGAAGATGAATTCCTCCGGCTGCCCGTTGGTGTTGATGCCCCAGCCGACGATGGTTTGGCCGTCATCGGAGACGCTCGTGGCGGCGAGAAGATGCTGCCAGTCGGACAGGCCCGGACCCAGGCCGCAGTCGCTCAGCACGTCCGTGAGGAGTCGCATCTGACCAATGGGGTCCCAGATAAACGGCTCGAACGCCGTCCCGACGGAGACCTCTCCCACCACGACCCGGCCGTCGTCGGAGACATCCAGCGCCCGAGCGTTCGGAGGCAGCACCCCGGATGACGGAAAGTCGAGCACCTGAGGCTGGGTCATGCCGTCGTGAAACAGCAGGGCGTGCGTTCCAGGGGCCGGGCTGAATCCCTCGCCGTAGCCGACGACGACGGGAGATCCGCTCGAGACGGACGTCGGCGTCATCGCAAAGTCCAGCCGCTCGCCGTTGATGAAGAGTTGCTGCACGGGAACGGACGCGGTGCCTTTGGTGCCGACAGTGAACGCGCCGTCACGCGAGATGGCCGTGGCCTCGCTGGTGGCGGGGTGAACGAAGAGCGCACCGCCGTCCCATCGGAAGGCGGCATAAGAGGACGCACCCGACTGGCCGCTCCCCCCGATGATCGTCAGCCCATCTCCCGACACGCCCCACGCCCAGCTCCCGACCGGCCCGGCATTGATTCCGAGGCTCCGCACCCCGGTATCCTTCGTCCACCGAACAGCGGTGCGCAGCGTCCCCGTCAGTGCCTCGCCCGCAAAAGTGGTGCCATCCGTGGAGACATCCCTGGGCAGCACGTGGCCAAAACCGCCGGCGTCAAGCGGGATCAACCCGTCCTGGCTCGTCCAGCGGAAGGGCGCCGCGACCCCCGCAGCACCCCGCGCGCCGAAAACGACCCGCCCATCACCGGAAAGACGCGGCGGCGCCATCGCGTACGAGTCGGCAGACACTCCGCCGAGCCTGTGAAAGCAGGGGGCCTCAGCCCGGCCCCAGGAGTGAAACGTGAGAAGTGTGATCGAGGCAATCCAGCCAACGGGCCTGATCATCTCTCTCCTCCTATCGCCCCGCCGCTCCCTCTCGCCCCGCTCAAGGCATATCTTACAGTTTTTGTTGGCAAACGGCCGCGTTCAGGCCGATGTTTTGGGTGGATCGCGCACCGGGTAGCGTATCGCCCTCACCTGTCGAAGGATCATAGGTTCTTGCAAATGCGATAGTTAGGTCGTTTTGGCGTTGACTTTACCGCAGGGCTTGGCTATGATCGTGGCGGATAGGCCGATCGTTTCCCCGCGGGGTTGCGTGGATGGGGCGCGATGCAGGGGTCGGGGGTTGCCCAGTCCGGCAGGCGGCCGGCTGGCCGATTTTCTGCCCCGGGGCAGGAACGCCACCGTTCATTTGGGCCGGGACTTCCAATCGAATAGCCCTCAGTTTCACGGAGGATCGTCGTCATGGCGACCAAAGACGCCATTCTGTCGATCATTGAAAAGACCATCGATCAGCAGCAGTTCCGCAGCCTCCACTGGGAGGGCACGTTCGAGGACTACCTGCACATCGTGGCCAGTCATCCGGCCGTCGTCCGCAATGCCTTCCAGCGGCTCTACGACATGATCCTGCACTTCGAGTCCGAGCGCTACAGCTACCTG
>CAZQEN010000488.1:0-4390 GCA_964591605.1 uncultured Planctomycetales bacterium | reverse complement strand
AGGTCACGCTCGTCGACCCCGGCGAGCAGCTCGGCGGCGTCTGCCTGCACCGCGGCTGCATCCCCTCCAAGGCGCTGCTGCACATCGCCCGGGTGATCGCCGAAACCCGCGAAACCGCCGACATGGGCCTGCGCTTCGGCGATCCGCAGATCGATCTGAACGGGATCCGCAAATGGAAGGACTCGGTCGTCGCCAAAAACGGCAGCGGCGTGCGGCAGCTCGCCAAAGCGCGGGGCGTTGAAGTCATTCAGGCCTGGGCGCGTTTCAAGGACTCTCAGACGCTCCTGCTGAGCACGCAGCGCGGCGGCGAGCCGGACGAAGGCGAGCTCCGGTTCGAGCATGCGATTCTGGCCGTCGGCTCGCGACCGGCCGTCATTCCGACGCTCAACATCAGGAGTCCGCGCGTGCTCGACTCGACGTCGGCCCTCGAACTGCCGGATATCCCGAAACGCCTGCTGGTGATCGGCGGAGGCTACATCGGCCTCGAGCTGGGTACGGTCTACGCCGCTCTGGGCAGCGAGGTGAGCATCGTCGAAGCGACCGACGGCCTGCTGCCCGGAGCCGATCGCGACCTCGTGCGGGTGCTCCACAACCACGTCAAGGAAACATTCAAGAACATCTACCTGTCCGCCAAGGTGGTCGAGCTCAAGGACACCGGTGAGGCCGTGTTTGTGAACTTCGACAAGGCCCGGGTGGACAACCCCGCCGACGCCCCGCCGGATCAGGAATTCGACCGCGTCCTGATCTCGGTCGGGCGAACGCCCAACAGCCAGGGCCTCGGGCTCGAGAACACGAAGGTGAAGATCGGTCCCCGCGGCTTCGTCGAGATCGACAAGTCGTGCTGCACGGCCGACCCGCACATCTACGCGATCGGCGACATCGCCGGCGAGCCGATGCTCGCCCACAAGGCCTCGCACGAAGGCAAGATCGCCGTGGAGGCCATCTGCGGCGAGCCGGCCGAGTTCGACGCCCGGGCAATCCCCGCCGTCGTCTTCACCGATCCGGAACTCGCCTGGGCGGGTCTCACCGAGATGCAGGCCCAGCGCGAGAACATCCCCGTCGAGATCGCCCGCTTCCCCTGGGGCGCGTCGGGCCGGGCGACGGCCATGGGCCGCAACGACGGACTCACCAAGATCATCGTCTCCCCCGAGACACGGCGCGTACTGGGCGTCGGCATCGTCGGCATCAACGCCGGCGAGATGATCTCCGAGGCGGTGCTCGCCATCGAGATGGGCGCCACGGCCGAGGACGTCGGGCGCAGCATTCACCCGCACCCGACGCTGTCGGAGACGGTCATGGAAGGCGCCGAGCTGGCGCTGGGCGCCACGACGCACCTCTTCCGGCCCCCGCGGGGATAGTCTCTTCTCGACACCCCGGAACCGGCGCATCGGATCGTGTATGATGGTCGCCGGTTCGCATATCTCAAGGAGAGCCCGATGATACGAGCAGCCGTGATCTCGTTGCTGGCCGCGGCCCTTTGCTTCGCCGCGCCCCCCAATATCGTCCTGATGGTCACCGACGACCAGGGCATCCAGGCCGGCTGCTACGGCGACAAAACCGTCCAGACGCCCCACCTCGACCGGCTGGCCTCCCAGGGGATCCGCATGACCCACGCGTTCTGCACCACGGCGAGCTGCAGCGCGAGCCGGAGCGTGATCCTCACCGGCCTCTACAACCACGCCAACGGCCAGTACGGGCTGCAGCATTCGTACCACAACTTCACCAGCCTTCCGTTCGTCCGCGGCCTGCCCGTGCTGCTCAAGCAGGCGGGCTACCGGACGTGCTGCGTCGGCAAGTTCCACGTGCAGCCCGAGCCGCTCTATCACTTCGACGCGTACACGGGGGGCGGCCGCGGGACTCAACGGCGGGTCAGCGGTGCCGAAGAGTTCCTCAGGGAGGCCGGCGACCAGCCGTTCTTCCTCTACTTCTGCCCGACCGAACCGCACCGCGCGGGCGGCAGGGGCTTCGGCAACCCCCAGACCCCGCCCCCCGGGATTCCGACCTACGATCCCGATGCGATCCAGGTGCCGCCCTACCTGCCCGACAACCCGGACGTGCGCCGCGACCTGGCGGAGTATTACCAGGCCAGCTCGCGCGCCGACGCCGCCCTCGGCCACCTGCTGGACCTGCTCGAGAAGACGGGCCATGCCGAGGACACGCTGGTGATCTTCATCAGCGACAACGGCCCGCCGTTTCCCGGAGCCAAGACCACGCTCTACGAGCCGGGGGTGCATCTGCCGTGCGTGATCCGGCTGCCGGGCAAAGATCGCAAGCCCTCTGTCTGCAACGCGATGATGACGTGGGCGGACATCACGCCGACGCTGCTGGAGGTTGCCGGGGCCAAAGCCCCCTACCCGCTGCATGGCCGGTCGCTCCTGCCGGTGCTCTCCGAGGAGAACCCCGCCGGCTGGGACGAGGTCTACCTCTCGCACACGTTCCACGAGGTGACCATGTACTACCCGATGCGGGTCATCCGCACGCGGCGGTACAAGCTGATTCTCAACCTCGCCCATGAGCTGAGTTACCCGTTCGCGAGCGACATCTTCGGCTCTCCGACGTGGCAGAGTATCTTGAAGTCGGGCGCGAAGATGTTGGGCGCGCGCTCCACGCAGGCCTTTCTCCACCGGCCGCGCTGGGAACTCTACGACCTCCAGAAGGATCCGAACGAGGTGCATAATCTCGCGGAGGACCCCGACCACGCGGCGGCGCTGGCCGACCTGCGCGGCAGGCTCCGCGCCTGGCAGGAGCAGACGAAGGACCCGTGGGTCATCAAGTACGAGCACGAATAACGGAGGATGACCCGCATGGGGCCGGCTGGCTCGCCCTCTGAGCGCGCCCGCGGGATTCAGGACTCATTCTCGCCGTGCTCTTCGGGCTCGTCCTTGAGCAGCGGCTTGGGTGCCAGCGAGGCCATCTGCGAATCGACGCCGAAGAGCAGCAGCACCAGAGATGCACTCACCCGGATGATCCAGCCGACGGGAAGCTGAACATTCTGGAGCGCCACGGGTTCCGAGCTGCCCCCCCGCGGCAGATCCATGCGTCCACTGGTCACCGCCCAGCGGAGATAGCCGAGGAAGCCGCCGGGACGGTACCGCGCGTTCAACTGCTCCAGGGCTTCCTTCCGCACGTGCTGGCGGTAGGTGGTCAGCTCGGAAGAGGTCATCCTGGTGGTAAGCGACATCTTCACGGCGTTCCGCACCGCGTAATCGGGAAACCAGCGGTACTCCACGAAGATCACGCTGGTCCAGATGAGCAGAGCGACGATGAGGCTGACCGGCGTCATCCGCTCGCGGGGAATGGGCGCCGCCGGGCGGGCGGCGCGGCACATCGAGGCGCCGACCAGCAGGGCCAGCAGGAGAAAGAAGAACAGCCCCAGGAAATAGGGCATCGGGGCGAGGTATGCGAGCAGATAGCCGACCGGCAGGGCCAGCACGGCGCCGACGAGCAGGGCGCGAAGCAGATAAGGCGTCGGCGGGACCGCCGGGCCGGCCGTCGTCGACGCTGCGGCCGGCGAGGACGAATCCACCTGCTCTGAGTCCGATGATTGCATCCGCGGCAGTGTAGCGGGCCATCCACGGCGGGGCCAGTGGGCCATGCAGTCTGGCCGGCTTCGCGCCGCCGCCGGGGTTGCGGTAGACTGGCGGCGCAGCAGAAGAGGGAGGCGCCGGATGTCGCGACTGGATCAGATTCAGAAAATGCTGACGGCAGAGCCGAACGATGTGTTCCTGAACTTTGCCCTGGCGATGGAACTGGCCAAGGTCGGCCAGCCTGAAGAAGCCGTCGCTCAGTTCAAGCGGATCAACCAGCTCCACCCGGACTACATCCCCGCCTACTTTCAGCAGGGTAACACGCTGATCAACCTCGGCCGGATGCACGACGCCTCCGCGATCCTGCGCGAGGGGATCGACGTTGCGAAGCGCACCGGCGACCACCACGCCGCGCAGGAGATGGGCGAGCTCCTGGCCACGCTGGGAACCCCGTGACACTTCAGAGGGTGGCATGGGTCCCGGCGCGCCGGGATACTCGCTGCCCGTGCGACTGACCCCCGTGCAGTCTGCATCCGCAAGGGTGGCATGGGCAGCGTCGGCTTCGCGAAGCGAAACCGACGTTGCCCGTGCAAGCTGCCCACGCCACCCCGCCCAAGCTGTCACGGACCCCACGCTGGACTAGTGCCCTTTTCGGTAACACGGTTTCGGTTGTCTGCGCTAGGCCCGGCCTTCAGGCCGGGTTCGGGGCGTCCCGTCGGCCTCGAGCCCGCTTCCAGCGGGCTTCTCTTCGTGCTTCAGCGCCGGCCTGTGGCGTAGGCCGGGACGAGAATACCGGTAAACCGGCATCGGCAATTCGATGCCGCCCGGTGACCCGGCATGAATGCCGGGCCTAGCGCACCCAG
>CAZQEN010000487.1:0-4392 GCA_964591605.1 uncultured Planctomycetales bacterium | reverse complement strand
TTAAGGGACGCGGAAACTCTCTCCGCGTCCCGCCGTTTGGTCTTGCGCGTGGCCTCCAGGGCCTTCATCGTCTTCTGGGCCTCCAGCTTCTCGCGGAGCGAGCCGGCCAGGGCGGCGGCCCGGCGGGCTTCGCGGATCGACTTGTCCAGCTCCTTGATCTCGCGCTCCAGACCCTGCTTGAGGTCATCCGACCAGCGGTCGAGCTTGATCACCTCCTCGTCGAAGAACCGGCCGTTGCGCTCCTCGACCTCCTTGAGCCGGGCCGCCACCAGCGGCTCACGCACCGCGGCCAGGTCGGGCGGGAGGGCTGACGACGGCCCGCCTGAGCCCGTGGCGGGGGTCTCCCTGCACGATGTTCCGCGGCTGGGGTCCCCGGCCGTCTCGGCTGCACGTGCAGGCGGGACGCCCGCACCACAACCCCTCGCTTGCGCTTCGGGCTCCATGCATATGGCCGGGAGCAGGAACAGCTTCCGCAGGACCTCCTCGTCGAGCGCGCCGCCGTCATCGGTCACGCCAGCCAGGATCAGGAACTCCTCGGTCTCCAGTGATTCGACGGTGAGTTTCGAGAGTTCCAGCCAGCCGGACTGGCCGATCAGCGGCCTCAGGACGCTGATGACCGCGCCGTGGGCGGCGTAATCGAACGTGAGGACGGCCGGCGGCAGCGATCTGGACAGCGCCCGCTCGATGAGCCGCAGGGCGAGCGGATGGTCCTGCCGGTAGAAGATGTCGCCGAGCCGCTCGGCCTCTCGCCAGTCGAGGTGATAATGCCCCTCCGGGGCGTCGGGGCCGGCGTACCGGAAGCGCGGGCGGTCGGGCTCGAAGATGGCTTGGCCGTCTAACTCGGTACGGGTCAATGACAACAACCAGCGCTCGCGCTCGGAGAGGCTCTCCAGCGTGCGGTCACGGTTCACCCGGAGGCGGGCGCTCACATCCTCGTCGAAGTGTTCGAGCAGCACCTCGCGCGTCTGAGTCAGGCGGGCCTGAATCTGCTCGTCCAACTCGGCCTGCAGCCGGTCAAATGCGGCCGTGATCTCCTCGGGCGTGCGGCAGGTCTGGTAGACCTGTGCGATGCGGCGCTCGATGTCCACGCCCGATTCGAGCGCGCCCAGCACCTCGTCGCTGGCCCCGAAGACGCCGTCGAACAGCTTGAACTTGTCGCTGAGCAGTTGAAAGACGCGCTGGTCGGCAGCGTTGCGGCGGTTGAGGAAATTGACCACGACCACGTCGTGCTTCTGGCCGTAGCGATGGCAGCGCCCGATCCGCTGCTCGATGCGCTGCGGGTTCCACGGCAGGTCGTAGTTGACCACGAGCGAGCAGAACTGGAGGTTCACGCCCTCGGCCGCGGCCTCGGTGGCGATCAGGATCGAGGCGTGGTCCTTGAAGTGCTCGACGATGGCGGACTTGATGTTCACGGCGCGGGATAGGCCCATCTCGCCGTCGCCGCGGTGCCGCTCCGCCCAGGCGGCGTAGATGGCCTTCGATTGCGGGTCGGCATTGGACGAATTGAGCATTGCGAGCTGGCCGTCGTATCCGTTGGCCGACAGCAAGTCGTAGAGATACTGCTGTGTGCGGCGCGACTCTGTGAAGATGACTGCCTTGCGTGCTGCGCCGATCGTTTCGGCCCGCTCGAACGCGACCTTCAGGGCCGGTATGAGCGCCTGCCCCTTGGCGTTGACGGTGATCTGGTCGGCCAGGGCGGCAAATCGACGCAACTCGGTCAGTTCCTCGCGCAGGAGTCGCGGGTCGATAGGCTTATCGGTGGTCGTGGTGGGGCCGGGCTGGTCTTCTTCCCATTCCTCCTGCAGCTCGTCGAGACCCTCCAGGTCGTCGAGTGTCCAGCCCTGCTCCTGCGTGATGTTTTCGAGGCGGGCGATGAGACTGCGGAGCGTGACGGCGATGGCGAAAGTGGACGAGGCGAGCAGTTTGCGGAGAATCAGCGTGATCAGCGTGCGCTGGCTCGCTGGCAGGGCGATGAGTTTCTCGCGTTGCAGGTAGGTCGAGATCAGTTCGTAGAGCCGATGCTCATCGTCGCTGGCGTGGAAGTCCTGCGTGATGGGCACGCGGCGCGTGAACGGGATGTACTCGACCACCTGCTTGCGGAGCGTGCGGATGCAGATCGGGCGGAGACGATCCCGCAGGTTGGCGTTCCGTTCCTTCTCGTTGACCGCCCGGACGAACTGGTCGCGAAACGAGGCGGCATCGCCGAACACGTGGACGTCGATGAGGCTGACCAGGCCGTACAGCTCCATGAGCGAGTTCTGGAGCGGCGTGGCCGTGAGGAGCAGTTTCGGGGCGTGCCCGACGCCGTCCGCGACATTGCGGGCGAGGATGCTGGACGGCCGGTAGACGTTCCGCAGACGGTGGGCCTCGTCGATGACCACCAGATCCCAGGGGACCTGCACGATTTCCTGTCGCCGGGCGGAAGCGAAGTGGTATGAGCAGATGACGACGCGGTCGGGCTGGTCGAATGGATTGATGGTGCCGGACTGCTGGAGCCGCCTGGCCTGTTGGGAGTCGAGGATCGCCGTGGGCAGGAAGAATTTCTCCTCCAGCTCCTGCTGCCATTGGGTGCGCAGGATGGCCGGAACGACGAGCAGAACGCGCCGCCGCCGCTCAGCCCAGCGCTGGGCGATGACGATGCCGGCCTCGATGGTTTTACCGAGCCCCACCTCGTCCGCCAGCACAGCCCCCCTCGACAGCGGGGAGCGGAGGGCGAATAGCGCCGCATCGACCTGATGCGGGTTCAGATCGACCCGCGCATTCGAGATCGACCGCGACAGGTTCTCGATGCTCCCGCCCGCCCGCCGTAGCGTGAGTGCGTGTGCCCAGTACTGGCTGTGGTACGGCGTCATGTCGGTTCGAATTATCGCAAAAGAGGCCGGAATTGAGTAGAGGCGACTGTCGGACGTGAGTAGTGCCTGATTGACTCAAAAAACTCCGGTAGGGGCATATCTCACCCGAACCGCACCCGCCAGATGGCGTCGAAGAGCTCCTGGTCGAAGAGGATCTGGAGGCGGTTGGTGTAGGTGCGGCCGACTTTGGTGGAGAGCAGGAGGATGAGGCCGATGCTCTGGAGATACGAGAGGCTCGTGTAGAAGTAGACGTAGGAGAACGGCTCCTCGTGCTCCTGGCGACTCAGGCGGCAGTAGCGGTCGTAGACGGCCTTGACGAAGGGCTCGGGCGTGTCGGCAGCCGCTTTGAGGATGAGCAGGTTCCGTTCATTCAGGTCGGCCAGCACATCGCTGATCAGATCCCGCCGGGCCCGGTCGAACAGCGGTTTCAGCTCTTTCGCGGGTTCGAGCGCGGCGTAGTACAGCGTTTTGATCGCGACCCGCACGTCGGAATTCGTCGTCTGCGCGGTCAGTGCGGCGATCTGCTGGACCAGCGCCGGCGGGCAGGCGTGCAGACCCAGGCGTGCCCGATCCTGCAGGATCTGGCCGACCTCCTGCGCGTCGTAGTTGCGGAAGAAGATCATCTCCGGCTGGAGCGAGGAGCGGATGCTGTCGTCGAGGCGGCTCAGGAACTTGGGGTGGTTGCTCAGCAGGATGACCATGTGATTCCGGGGCGACCGCGCCAGCAGATAAAGGATATCCTTGTGGCGGTCCTTGTCGGACATGAGGTCCACCTCGTCCAGAATCAGGATGACCCGGCCGTCGAAGGAATCGCAGAAGCGCAGCCAGAGCTCGTCGAGACTGCAGCCGCGGGGCCGGACGCTCAGCAGGTGGGCCAGGATCTTGAAACTCGTGTTGTGCTGACGGCAGTTCACGTACTGGACCTCGACCCCCGCCTTCTGACTGAGCAGCCGCTGGACGTACTTGAGCATGAGGGTTTTGCCGGAGCCGCGGCTGCCGAAGATGAAGAGATGATTGGCGATGCCCGTGTTCAGATAGCGCAGGCATGCATCGATGACCGGCTTGACTTCCTCGCGCATGAGGGGCTGGTCGGGGATGTAGTTGAAGTCGAAGACGTGGAAGTCCTTGACGTGGCGCATGCCGGCGTCCAGCGAACGGGACCGGCTCTCGAAGTAATCCATGATCGTCATGTCGCGTAAACTCCACCGGACGCATTAACCATCAGAAGGTTTTAAGCTTTGCGGTGCTGACCAGGCGTCCCGCCCGGGCCTCGAGAGTCTCGAGCTCCCGCAGCCAGTGCTGCCGCTGCTCGGGTGCGGCGTCCAGATCCGACCGGTTGAGCAGCTCATGCAATGAGAAGGCGAGGTCGGCAAAGCGGATCTGCAGATCGAGGATGTCCTCGTCCAGGTGCTGATCGAGATCGAAGGAGGTGAGAAAAGGCCTGCGCTGCTCGGATTGAGCGAGTCGTCGCCATTCCGCCAGCTCGGCGAGTCGGTCAGCCAAGCGGCTGAGTTCCTGCAGTGTGCCCGGGACATCGAAT
>CAZQEN010000486.1:0-4397 GCA_964591605.1 uncultured Planctomycetales bacterium | reverse complement strand
AGATCGCGTTTACTGCACCGGCCTGAGCATGGGCGGCTACGGGACGTGGGCGCTGGCGATGGCGCAGCCGCGGCGATTTGCGGCCATCGTGCCGATCTGCGGCGGGGGATGCCTGCAGCAGTTGCTCGTCGCGCGCCTCAAGCCGGTGCCGGTGTGGTGCTTCCACGGGGCCAAGGACCCGGTTGTTCCGCTCGCGGAGTCACAGGTCCTGGTGAACGGGCTCAAGGAAACCGGCGGGAACGTGCGTTTCACGGTTTATCCCGACGCCGGCCACGACGCGTGGACGCAGACGTACGAAGATCCCGCCGTCTGGGACTGGCTCCTGTCCCAGCGGCGCACGCCTTCCTGAGTACCGTCTGCCTGCGTGGACCTTACGGAATCGGCGTATCGCAGTCGAGCACTTCCGCCGGCGTCAACGGGATGTTCGAGCCCTTCGCGCAGCTCGTGAACTTCGTGAAGTCGTCAAGATCGATCCCGCCGCTCGTGTCGCGGTCGTAGCACTCGCATCCCGGGGCAACCGCCGACGGGTTGAAGCACTTCTGGAAGTAGCTGAAGTCCCTCATGTCGACGTCGTTGTCCTCATCGACGTCCGCCCAGGGCGTCGGGCACGGGCAGCCGTCGGCCGCACAGCTCGTTCCCACGCCGCGGAAGTTGCCCGCACACGTGCCGTAGGCCGTGTCCGTGCACTCGTTGAGCGGCAGGCAGCATGCGCCGTTGCAGATGTTGCCGGAGCACGACGTGTTCGCGCCGCGGAAGACGCCGCCCGCGTCGGTGCAGGCGTTCTGGAGTAGCACCTCGCAGGTGCCATCCGGCTTGCAGCACGCGCCCTCGGGCGTATCGCGGACCAGGACTCCGTCGAGGAGCACCATCGAATCCGCGTGGACCCGCCAGTATCCGTCCTTCGTGGTTTCGGAGTAGGTCAGACACTGCGTGGGCGTTCCGCCGGGTTTGCAGGTGTAAGAGTCACCCTGCGTCGCCTTGTCCTGCAGTTCGCAGCCGCGTCCGACACCCAGGGAGATACGGTTGAACGGGCCCTTGTAGACGCGGTCGAATGCACCGCAGTAGTCGTATTCGGTGGTCACACCGCCCGAACGGGTCTGCGTGTGCATCCAGATCAGGATTTTGTTGGTGGTCAGCTTGAGGTAGACCCGGTGGACGCCGCCTCCGAATGAGAAGTTTCCGCTGGCCCCTCCCCCCGAATCCTGCATCGTGGTCTCTGGACCCAGCGCGCCCCAGGGCGGGCCCGCACCCCAGCTTGGCGGGCACTGCGTCAGCGCCGTACCCCGGCCCGAGCGCAATTCTCGCCACACGTTTCCGTCGAACAGCATCGGGTGGTTCATGGTGGGCAAGTGGCCGGCTACGCCCTGCTCCGCACACGTGCAGGGATCCTTGCACCCGATGGCCAGGAAGCCGAATGCGATCGCCGACCATGTCCTGCCGGTTTGTGTCTGCGGGTCGTAGGGAGGAACCAGAGAGGGGCAGTGGTCGTTGAGGTACTGCAGATCCTGTGGCCCCTCGAAGTTCCCTTCGTTCACCTCCCGCGTCTGCTGACAGATGATCGGGTACGGCCCTTCGGGGCAGCATTCGGGGTCGCCGCTTTCATAGTTCTTCGTCCGGTCCCCGCGCCATATGTAGTCCGTCGGAGCGTGCTCGTCGTTCAGGTTGAGTTCGACGTACCCGTTGTTCACGAATGCCCGTGGGTTTCCCGGATTTCCGGAATCCTGTAGATCGAAGGTCAGCGTCAGCGGATGCTCGTCTGTGCCCTGGACTGCGTTCGGAGCCGACTGATCCCATGGGCGGAGGGGCGACCAGGTCTGAATCCGGGGCGAGATGTCGTGCGTAAACATATCCAGCGAGGTGTAGTAGCCGGAGGCGGCCTGCCAGACGCAGTCGACCCGTCCGTATTCGGCGATGGTTTCGACCCAGCCCCCGCTGGTGCAGGTGCTGTTATTGAAGTTGTCGGGCCCCGCCCAGAAGGTGGCCGGGCCGACCACGTCACCCGCCGGTGTGGTGATGTTGGGGCACAGATTGCTCTGCCACTGCTGTCGGGCGAGCAGGTAATAGCTGGGTGAGGTCTGCCGGACGACACCGCATCCGCCGTCAGGATTCGTGGGATTGGCGACGGGATCATCCGATTTGCGCGGGTAGATACCGCTTGGGCTGCCGGCGGGCATCGGTCCGCCCTGCCAGATGGTTCCCTGGGGCTGGTAGGCCGGGTTGTTCTGATTGTCCCACGCCCACTGACTGTAGTTGTCGAACGGGTCGGCCCAGATCACGCGCTCCGGGTTCGGATCGGCCCCCGGCCGGATCCGCGCCCCCATGGCCGCCGTACCACACAGTCCTGCCCAGACCGCGACCCACATCCAGCCGCTTTTTCCCGCCATCACGGCACCTCCGACCGATCATCATCCCGCAAGATCGTTGAAAGGACCAAGCAATTGCGTCAACAGCATCATCTCAATATCGTCGACAGAAATCAAGCTCCAACTGACGAATTCCCAACATCCGCGTGTTCTGGGCTTCAAGTGAGGCTCTTGGGGAGACAGATTTCTGCCAGATCAGCGAACTGCCCGCGCTGCCCCCCCCGCAGTGCCCTGAAACGCCCACGGAACGTGGTTTCGCGACTAAGTGGATGACCGGACCCCCCTTGAGGGCGGCCGCCGTGGGTCCGGCTGACCGCGGTTCGGCGAGCTCTTTCTGGTACGCCGCCACGACCTCTTCCTGAACCTCGCCGGGTGGCTGTTGGCTGGAGCGGAACTTCAGGGTCAGAGTGTCAATTTCCTGCATCGCGCTGCGATGAGGCTGGCGAGGGGATCTCAGGCGGGATGGTGATGGATCGCTGCGTGGTTCCTGGTGGATCAAGCCTCAGTCGAGCCGGTCCGCTTCGGCCGGGGCGGCGTCGGGCACGGCGGCGAGATACCTCTCCAGGTCGTCCCGCCGTCCGGCGGCCGTCTCGCGCCGGCGATCATCCATCGTGAGCACCACCGCCAGCTTCTCAGCCGCGGCGCTGGCGAGGAACTGGCTCACCGAGCAGCCCTCCCTTGCGGCGAGCTCCTCGATGCTCTTCTTGAGCGACTCCGGAAGCTGGATGGTGAGCGTGCTCATGTTTTCGGTGGACAGCGAGCAAGCTCCTGGCTTTCCGCTCGATCACGCTCCGGCTCGCAACTCCAATCTTCCATGCTCGTTCATCTTGAGCAAGACAACGGTTGCCCGGCCGATCGCCGTTTGCCCGAAGAGCTCGCCTTCCTTGTTGAGGAAATGCTCCTTCCAATCGTCGGTGCGGGGATTGAACAGGCGTGTGACGGTGCCCGATTCCGGATCCAGGCCGGTGAGATTCGGTCCCTTGTGGCGATTGCAGTGATGACAGGCCAGGGCCAGATTGTCCTCGGTATCGCCCCCGCCGTGCTGCCGGGCGATCACGTGTTCCACATGAAAGGTCAAGGGTTCGCTGGTCTGGGGGAGCCCGCAGTATTCACATCGATCGCCGGCGCGGCGCCGCACGAGTTGACGCAGCGCCGACTCCATTCACTCGGCCCCGGCGTCCGCCAGAACCCGACGGGCTTCCGACTGCAGGATACCGATCAACGTGCTGGCATTGATGTAGGCATCGTACTCTCTCATCTCTTCTGCGCTGAGTTGGCCCTGGTTGCACCTCTCGGCCAACTCATCGACGCGGGCCCGCACCCGGTCATCGAGACGCAGAGACACCAACGCGCGCGCCGCATCAGTGTTGAAGCAGCGCGTCACCGGCTCCAGCATTTCCTCCAGGATTGCACTGCCGGCATTTCTCATACTCTAAGTGTATCGTCCCCCCGGCCCAAAACACAAGCGGGTCCGACGACAGCAGGAGACCCCGCTGCTGGTGACTCACCGCTGCTCGGCCAGTTCCTTGCGGTAGGCGGCGACGACTTCTTCCTGCACGTCGCGGGGGGCCTGTTTGTAGCTGGCGAACTCCATGGTGAAGGTGCCTTTGCCCTGCGTGGCGCTGCGAAGGTCGGTCGCGTAGCCGAACATGCGGGCGAGGGGGACTTCGGCGGTGATGGTCACGAACTGCTGTTTGGCCTCGGTGCCGTGGATGAGGCCGCGACGGCTGGAGAGATCGCCGACGACGACACCCTGGTACTCGATCGGGCACTCGACTTCGACCTTGAAAATCGGCTCGAGCAGGGCCGGCCTGCTGCGTTTGAACGTTTCGACGAAGCAGTCGCGGGCGCAGATCTGGAAGGCCATGTCGCTCGAGTCGACTGAGTGGTAAGTGCCATCCTCAAGCACCATCTTGACGCGCACGATCTCGAACCCGGCCAGCGGGCCCTTGCCGCGGGCGTTCTGGAAGCCCTTGTCACACGAGGGGATGTACTCGGTGGGGATGCGGCCGCCGGTCACCTTGTTCTCGAACT
>CAZQEN010000485.1:0-4426 GCA_964591605.1 uncultured Planctomycetales bacterium | reverse complement strand
TTCACCCCCCAGTCCTATCGACCGACAGCCCGCCCAAAGTGTCATGCACCCAGCGCCTCTCCGCCGCAGCAAGAGGTGGCCCACTCGTCGCGCAGCGATGGGTGGGGTCTCGATGATGCCCGCAGGCAACAGCGCTCCCCGAGGCCATCAGGCCCGGCCGGCTGGACCGGACCATCCGCAGGCCGCAGATGCGCCGCAGCGGCATGGGCGACACGGACAACACCTCATCGAGACTTCACACCTGCACCGCTATTCCTCCCGACCTCGCCAGCCTGTGTTTTCCGATTCTCCGCGCGAAAGATCCGCCGCCCGGGCGGCCAATTCTCCCCCATGAGCCGGGTCCGAAGGTACTGGACGCTCGACCCGGGCATGAGGAGACCGCCATGTTCAGCACACGCCGCTTCCGGGTCCTCGCACCAGCGCTTGCCGTCCTGCCGACGCTGATGGGCCAGGGTTGCCCGGCGCCCATCGACTCCACCCCGCCCGGCACCGCCATCGAGCCGGCCGAGCCCACGTCGCTGCTGATCGTCTCCCTGGCTTCCGTCTCCACGGTTCCCGCCCAGCCCACCGTCCTCGACTTCAACCCCGTCGAGGCCGGCAAAATCGTCACGATGTCCGTGGAGGGCAATGCCACTGGCAGCCGCGTCGATGCGCGGATTGTCGATAACCTGGGAAACCTCGTCGCGCAGGAGATGCTGCCGACCACGGCTCAGACGACCGTGAGCTTCACCAGCACCACCACCGGCTCGCACCGGATCTTCCTGAGAGAGCGGGGCGCGCCGAGCAGTCTGTACGAGGTACTCGTGGTGCAGCAGCCGTAAGCTCCACCGGCCGTACGCGGGGTGTCACACGGCGGCCCCACCGGCCAACCTCCGAAGGCCGCCCATAGAGCCCGAAGCGCAGGTGAAGGGTTTGGAGGGCACCGCGCATGGTAGTGCCGTTTTCGGTATGAGAGTTTCGTGCTGGGTGCGCCAGGCCCGGCATTCATGCCGGGTAACCGGGCGGCATCGAATTGCCGATGCCGGTTCACCGGCATTCTCGTCCCGGCCTACGCCACAGGCCGGCGCTAAAGCAGGAAGAGAAGCCCGCTGGAAGCGGGCTCGAGGCCGACAGGACGCCCCGAACCCGGCCTGAAGGCCGGGCCTAGCGCGGACAACCGAAACCGTGTTACCAAAAAGGGCAATAGCGCGGATTCACCGTGCCGGATCCCGGCCACGAGAACACTCACCCGACCGGAAGATGCAACCCGGCACACAGGACCTGCCCCCCGCCGCGCCGCCGTCAAAGGGCCTTCCTGAGCCGTTCCTGAAGTGAGGCAAACTGGTCGGCGGGCAGGGACACCTCCGAAAAGATTGTCTGGATGGTGTCCCGGTTCAGCCGCTCGAAGCTCTCGGCCACCGGCGTGATGATCACCCCGCCGACGTCGACCGCCCCCGGGCTGACCATGATCTGGCTCTCTCCTTCCGCGAAGAAGCACGATGGGCGATGCCGGCCGCGCGGGAAAATGAGGATCGTCCACTCGTCCGCGTCACACCAGGCGATCAGGTTCATCATCGGCTCGCTCTCGCCGGGGCACAGCCCGTGCAGGCACCCGTAGACCGCTGCGAACGCCGAGCGAATCGCCCCGTCGTCGCGGCCCTCCAGCGCCATGATCGGCCGCAGGTAGTCCGTCACGGCCCGCACCCGTACGCCCGGCCGCTCGGCGATCACCATACCCAACCGCTCGCGCACCCGGACATATTCACCGTCGATGGGCATCCACCCCCGCGTGCCCGCCTGAAAGTGCAGATGATCCGGCGCGGACGCCCCCGCTTTGGGGCCGTTGTAGAGCACGCTGTAACGCGTCCCCAGATCGCGCACGAGGTTCACGTAGTCCCCGAACGTCTCCGCGATCGCCTGCGGCCGATGGGCCGTGTGTGGAATCGTGAAGTGCTCGTCGAGGATCGGAAACGGGTTGCACAGGATCAGGTAATCGCCGTAACGCAGGCCCATCTGCCCGGCCGGCAGGTGCGCCGGGCACAGGAAGCAGCGGCGTTGCTGGACCGATTTTGAATCGACCCGGGCGGCTGCGCTGGCCATGCGGCCGGGATTGAACTGCGTGCGCACCTCGAAGCCGTCGAACTGAAAATGCCGGACCTGCGCCGTCGCGAGCCCGGCATGGCCGGCCGTGAGCATGGGCCAGGCTCGCCGCTGCTGCAGCGACAGTGCCGCGAGGCGGCTGATCCAGTCTGACCCCGCGCCAAACGCCGCCACCTCGCTCTCCGGAATCACATGCTCCGCCACCACATCCATGCTCACAACCACCTGCCTTCAACCACCGCAACAGAACGACCGTCGGGAACGCAGGAAAAAAGGAACGAAGCACGGCTCCTTCAACAATCCCGCTTTCCTGGTTTACTGAGGGGGATGCTATCCCTGATTCTTCTTCTGCCGTGCCAGAATTTCGATTGTGCGGATCTTGTCCTTGTAGGCGTTGTACGCGTTGAGCTTGCTGACGTCGAGATCGGCGTCCGAGTTCCCCTCCCAGCGCCGGCACAGGTAGATCGGCTCGTAGATCCGCCCGATCTGATAGTCGCGCGATATCGCCAGCCCCACCGCGTAATCCTCGCCGTAGCTGACGTTGGGCACGTTGATCTGCCGCAGGATCGGCGTATAGAAGGCCCGCGGCGCGCCCAGGCCGTTGATCCGCAGCGCGTTGTTCCGCCCGTTCGCCGGCGTCCATTCTTGGTGGTCGATGACGCCCGGCGGGATCTCTTCGAGCTTGAAGTTCACCATCTGGTAGCTGCCCACCACCATCGCGCACTTTTCCCTGCGGAACACGTCGACCACTTTCTGCAGGGTGTGTTCGTCCTTGTAGAGGTCGTCGCTGTCGAGCTGGACGGCGTAGCGGCCGCACTTGTCGTGGTGAATCGCCTCCGTCCAGCAGCCGCCGATGCCCAGGTCGTCGCGCGGCGGGATGACGTGGATGACGCGGGCGTCGCGCTGCGCCGCCTGGCGCAACAGGTCCGTCGTGCCGTCGGTCGAGTGGTTGTCGACGATGATCAGATTGAAGGGAAACGAGGTTTTCTGTTTGAGCACGGATTCGACAGCATCGCCGACCGTCTTGACGCGGTTGCGCACCGGGATGACCACCGATGCCTCCACCGGGAAGCTGCCCTCTTCGAGGTTCACCGCCTCGAACCGGGGGCCGAGAAAGGCGCCGATCTTCCTGAGATGTTCGGTGGCCACCTTCTCCATCTCGATCTGCACCGCCCGGTTCCGCGGATCCACGTAGTCGAACTGCTTCTCGCCCGATCGGCGCGTGTCCAGCTCGATCTTGCTGTACAGGAACTCGCCGATCCGCACGATCGGCCGCAACCGCGAGAGGGCCAGCCGCATCTGGTAATGCCCGGCATGAGCGTACTCGGTCGATCCGAAGTCACCCACGGCTTTTCGCAGGGCATCCGTCTCGATCAGTACGACCGAGCCGAAGTTGAAATCGTCGCGCACGCTCCCGAGCTGCAGGTCGATCGTCGGATGCGGGGTTTTGCGGCCATCCTTGATGTCGTAGTAATCGGAGTAGACGAGACCCGCGCCGGTCGCCTGGGCGACCGAGAGCATCCGTTCAAGCCCGAACTGGCCGAATTCGATCCGCGTCGGATGCAGCAGCAGGAGCACGTGCGATGTCTTCGCGTCGCGGGCCATGTCGCGCACGGCCCGCGTCGAGCTGTACCCTGCCGCCGGCAGGCCCATGAGCTGACTGCCCGGTGCGGCCAGCCGCAGAAACAGCTCCCGGGTCTCCTGCAGCTCCAGGCACTCATTGGGAAATACTGCCGTGATCGTCGCAGCCATGCCTCACCTCGTCAGACGGCGGGGCCGACCGCCCCACGCGAGCAGCACATCATGCCGGATTCGGGCTGCTCACGCAACGAGTAGTTTATATAAAACATGACGGTTGTACGTCAGATGGGGCGATTCGGGCTCATCTTTGAAATCGCACCGTTTCGGTACTATATTCCCTCGATTCACGGGGTTCGAGCCGTTACCGTCCGAGCCCGATCCACTCCAGGACTGAAAGAGAGCTGCATCGATGCCGAGCATCAGCAAGGAAGAGGTCATCGACGTTCTTCGCACCGTACAGGATCCGGAGCTGCACCGGGATCTGGTCACGCTGAATATGATCAAAAGCGTCGCGGTGTGCGACGGCCACGTCCGGGTCGCCGTCGAGCTGACCACGCCGGCCTGCCCGCTCAAAGACAAGGTTCGAAGCGATGTGGAGGCGGCCGTTCGGCGTCTGCCCGGCGTTCAGCAGGTGGAGGTCGAGTTCAGCGCCCGGGTTCGCAGCGGCCCCATGCGCCAGGCGGTCCTGCCCGAGGTGAAGAACATCGTCGCCGTCGGCGCGGGCAAGGGCGGCGTGGGCAAGAGCACGGTGAGCGTTCTCGCGGCC
>CAZQEN010000484.1:0-4442 GCA_964591605.1 uncultured Planctomycetales bacterium | reverse complement strand
GACTGCGGGTTAGAAGTGGAATAATCTCTGCACTGGGGGTGCAGGGAGCTTTGTCATGTCCGTTGCCATGTCCCAGGTTGGGCGGCCGTTGCCGGCGTCCCAGGGGCTTCTGGCCCCGTTCCAGCAGCGGCTGGCGCGGTTTCCCGCCTCGCCGCTTTATCTGCTGGGGCTGTTGACCGTGGCCTGCACGATGATTCTGCTGCCGTTGATGTATGTCGGATTCGTGGGGCTGGTCGGGTACGGAGTGTACTATCACGCCAGCCATCACGTGCACATCCTGCACGGGACGGGCTTCCGGGTCCGGCTGCTGGCCTACTTCGGACCCTTGATTATCGGCGTGATTCTGTTTGTCTTTCTCATCAAGCCGCTGTTTTCCCGGCCGGCGCGGCGGGAACGGCGGATCTCGCTGGTTCGCGACAACGAGCCGCTGCTTTTCGACTTTGTCGAGGCCCTGTGCCGCAGCCTCGGGGCGCCGGCTCCGCGGCGCATCGATGTGGATCTCGATGTGAACGCGGCCGCGGCCTTCCGGCGCGGGTGGCTGAGCCTGCTGGGCCGCGACATGGTGCTGTTCATCGGCCTGCCGCTGGTGGCGGGGCTGACCGTCCGCCAGTTCGCGGGCATCATGGCCCACGAGTTCGGCCATTTCTCCCAGGCGCTGGCCATGCGGCTGAGTTATATCGTGTCTTCCGTGAACGGGTGGTTCGCCCGGGTGGTCTACGAGCGCGACACTTGGGATCAATCGCTTGCGGAGTTCGCGGAAAGCGAGGAGGGCTGGACGGCGATCATCGCGATGTTAGCGCGGTTCTTCGTGGGCATCTCGCGGGGCATCCTCTGGGTGCTCATGATGCTGGGGCACGCGATCAGCTGCATGCTCTCGCGGCAGATGGAATTTAACGCCGACCGCCGCCAGATCGTGGTGGCCGGCAGCGACATCTTTGAGCCCACGTTCCTGAAGATACATCTGCTGAGCTTCTGCCAGGGCCGCGCGTTTGAGTCGCTCGAAGAGATGTACCGCGAACGCCGGCTGCCCGACAGCCTTCCGGCGTACATCGCGTCGATGGCCGCGAGTGCTCCCGCCGCCCTGGTCGACGCGATTGGAGAGGGGCTGCGAACGTCGAAACAGGGCCTGTTCGACACGCATCCCCCGCCCAGCCAGCGGATCGTGCACGCCGAGCGCCGGGCGGAGCCAGGGGCCTTTCGCGAAGACGCGCCCGCCAGCATTCTCTTCCGCGATTTCGAGATGCTGTGCCGCGAGGCGACGCGCTTTGCGTATCAGGGGGCGATCGGTTCGCTGGAGAGCGTCAGGCTCGTGCCGACGGCCTCCGCGGCGACGACGGCGGTTTCCGGTGCGGGCTCCGCCGCCCAGCCGTCGAACGCGAGCCCGTCTGCGGTGGTGGATCGGTACTTCCAGGCCACCTGGGACCCGGCGCGATGCATTCCGCTGCCCGCGTCGAGCATTCGGACGCCGCTCGACGCTGGGGAATCCCTGAACCAGCTCCGCGCGATGCGAAGCAAGCTCGAACCCGCGATGGTGCAGGCCCGGCCGTATACGCAGCGTCTGGCCAAGGCACGCAAGCTGCTGAGAAAAGCCCGCGCGGCGCAGATTCTGCTTGAGGCGAAGCTGACGATCGACCCGAAGGTTTTCTATCTTTCCGAGGCGACGATCGAGGCGGCCACGTCGATGCAGGCGAAAGCCCGCGCCGAGATCGTCAAATGCGAGGCCCGGTTGAAGCCGCTGGATGTCGTCCAGGGGAAGCGCCTGCTGACGGCGCTGGGGCTGCTCGGGACGGAAGCGGCGGACCGGGTGGCGGGTGCGGCGGATCTTCTGGCCGATGGCGACCGGATCCTGGCGGGCCTCGCGCCGCTCCAGGAGGTTATCCCGGCGATCAACGAGCTGGACGAGCTCAACTACGCCGCGGAGGCACTGGCGAAGGCGGCCGGGCAGGATGTTTTTCCGGAGCAGGGACGAGGGCTCGTCCGGGGAATTCACGAGCGGCTCACGCGGATTCGTTCTGCACTGTCCAGTACACCGTATCCCTTCGATTACGACCATCGCGGCATCACCCTGGCCGGCTATCTCATTCGGGATGTCCCGGATGCCCATGACGTGGCGCAGACTCTGGCGACGGGCCGGATCACCGTCGAGCAATTCCGGAATCTGTACGCACGGCTCATGACGGAGCTGGTCTCGGCGGCCGAGCAGATGGAATCCGCGGCTGGTCTCCGGCCGCTGAGCATGCCCGACATGTCGACGACGCATTGACCTCCCTACAGCTCGCTATTTGCTCTGATGGTGGGCCGGCCGCGCGCGGGTGCGGGGTGAGGCGGGGGCTTTATCTTCCGCGCGGGCAGTCGGACACCGGCGAGACGCCGGTGCCACACCGGCCACCCTTCGTCTCCGATGCGCGCGGGGGCGGTCGAGCGGTCGCGAGTTGGCGGCGGGCATCGCATATGATACGTGCGGGTCCGGCGGGGATCGCCGGCGAAGAAGGGAGTTCATGGCCGTGGACGCAATCAACCAATGGATGGAGCAGCACGCGGCGTGGCTGCCGTTTCTGATTTTCGCCGCCCGCATTGTGGACGTGTCGTGCGGGACGTTCCGGACGATCTGCATCGTGCGCGGGCTGGCGCTGCTGGCGGCGTGCATCGGCTTTTTCGAGGTGCTGGTGTGGCTGGGGGCGATTTCGAGCGTGGTGCATCATCTGGACAAGCCGCTGAACGTGCTCGGGTACGCGGGGGGATTCGCGACGGGCAACTACGTGGGGATGTGGCTGGAGTCGAAGCTGGCGCTGGGCAACCAGGTGGTGCGGCTGCTCTCGCGGGATACGACGCATCATCTGGCCGACCGGCTGCGCGAGGCGGGTTTCGTGGTGACTGAGCTGGCCGGGCGCGGGCGCGACATTCCGGTGACGATCTGTTTTGTGGTGGCGACCCGGCGCAACGTGCAGACGCTGATCGGGCTGGCCAAGAAGATCGACCCGGCCGTCCTGGTGACGGTTGAAGACGTGCGGGAGGTGAACTTCACACCGCACCGGATGACTCCGCAGGAGGCGGAATGGACGGACGTGGTGAAGATGAAGTGAGGGCGGCGGCCTCCGGTGCCACACCGGCGGACTCACCGGCAAGATGCCGGTGCCACACCCGGGGGAATCACCGGCAAGATGCCGGTGCCACGGCGGGCGGACTCACCGGCAGGATGCCGGTGCCACATTGGGGGACCGGTCACGGGGACCACCCTGGTGGCGGCTGGATGTGGGCCGGGTGTCGATGGGCTGCCTGAATCCGCCGCCGTTTCGGGGATGATGAACACAGTTTGGGAGCATGTGATGAACCGCTACGGGATCGGGCTGTTGGTTTTGACTGTCTGTGTTTTTCCGCTGGCCGCCGTCGCGGATCCGCCGCCGGCGTATGTTCGGACGGAGGACGTGATCTATGGCCGTAAGTACGGCAGCGCCCTGACGCTGGATGTGTTCCGGCCGACGGAGAAGACGAACGGGGCGGCCGTCGTGTTCGTGGTGAGCGGCGGGTGGTTTTCGTCGCACGAGGCGATCAACCCGGAGTGGTTTCCGGAGTTGCTGCGGCGCGGGTACACGGTGTTTCCGGTGGTGCACGGCAGCCAGCCCAAGTACACGATTCCGGAGGTGCTCGAAGATATGCACCGGGCGGTGCGGTTCATCCGGCACAACGCCGCCCGTTACCGGATCGATCCGAACCGGATCGGGATCACGGGGGGATCGGCGGGGGGGCATCTCTCGCTGATGATCGGGATGTCCGGGCGGCCCGGCCCGGCGGACGCCAAGGATCCGGTGGACCGCGGATCGAGCCGGGTGCAGGCGGTGGCGTGCTTCTTTCCGCCCACCGATTTCATGAACTACCGCGATCCGGGCCGGGACGTGTTCACCGCGCTCGAAGGAGAGCTGCAGGCGTTCAAGGCGCCGTTTGAGTTCCGCGAGCTCGACAAGCAGACGCGGCGGCTGGTGCTCATCGAGGATCGGGAGCGCCGGCTCGAGATTGCCCGGGAGATCTCGCCGGTCACGCACGTCACGCCGGACGATCCGCCCTCGCTGATCATTCATGGCGATGCGGACAAGCTCGTGCCCATCCAGCAGGCGGAGGCGATCGAGAAGAAGCTCGAGGAGGCACATGTCCCGGTCAAGCTGATTGTGAAAGCCGGGCAGGGGCACGGGTGGAAGGACCTGCTCAAGGACATGAGCCTCATTGCGGACTGGTTCGATACGTATCTGTCGGCCGAGTCGGTACGTACGCGGCCGGCGAGCGCGGCGGCGGCACGGTAGCGGCGGCGGTGTTCGGTTGCATCGGACGCCGCGGTAAGGTCGGCGCGGAGAACCCAGCGTCCGGGGTCTGGCAGTTTTTGCGGGCGGCTATAACCACTTTGCCCGGAGGGCATTCGAGCGTTGCCAGGGACGGCGATTCCTGTTCTC
>CAZQEN010000483.1:0-4443 GCA_964591605.1 uncultured Planctomycetales bacterium | reverse complement strand
AAAACCGAGCATGTTACCGCTCGGAGGGAGACAGCCTTTCATGAGGTTAGCTTGTTGCCGGGCCTTTGGCCCTCATGCGACCGCTCTGGCCTGGGCCGGTTTGCGAATGGCCTTTGGCCCTCATGTGACCGCTCCGGCTGGGCCGGCTTGGCTTTAATCCTCATGCGACCCGCTCGGCCTTGGTTGGGCTCGCGGATGGGCCTTTGGCTCTCATGAGACGAGGGCCGGCCTGGAGCGGGGCGCACGGGCCGAAGGCCCCGTGACAAGCCCAGGGCAGAGCGAGCACCGCGAGCGCCGCCCTGGGTATCAGACGCGTCAACCTCCCGAGCCCCAACGGGGCGCCGCAAACGGCCACGATCCACCCATGCCCCGCCCTGTGGCCCTCCGGCTCGGGTTGGCCGAGAGGTGTGGAACAACGAGGGCTGGCGCCTGGGCTACCATCTGATGCCCCTGCCGGGGCTGGAACTCATACCCGCCCTACCATCTCACGCACCTACCGGGGCTGATACCTGTACGGGGGCCGAGGTGTCATCGCGTCGAAAGCGTGTGCGGAGACAGGGCGTTCATCGATCGTAGAGCAGGTGTTGCTGGCGGAGGGTGGCGAAGGATCTGAGATTGCCCTGCCAGGTCTGGATCAGGGCATCGACGTCCGTCGTCCTGATCTTCGTGTGCAGGTCGGGCACGCCCATGAGGCGCGAGGCCCACTCGGTGACCTGGACCCGGTCGGGGTAGAGGTCGCAGAGCGTCTTGAGCATGGTCAGGGCGGTACGGACAGGTTCGAAGGTGTCGCGGTCGGTGACGTGGAGCTGGACGCCGCCGCAGGCTTTGCCGGCGTGGTCCTCGAACGTGGGCGTGAACCAGGCGGCGCGGAAGCGCACACCGGGCAGGCCGGCGGCGCTCAGGCGGGCGGCGAGCTTGCGGGCGTCGACGAACGGGGCGCCGATCAGCTCGAACGGGCGGGTGGTACCGCGGCCTTCGCTCAGGTTGGTGCCCTCGAAGAGGCATGTGCCGGGGTAGACCAGTGCGGTGTCGAGCGTGGGCATGTTGGGCGACGGCATCACCCACGGATAGCCGGTTTCCTCAAAGCGCATCGTGCGGTCGTAACGTGGGATGCGCACTACGGTGAGGTCGGCTTTCGGGTCGGCCCACTCGGCGTTCACGAGAGTCATGAGCTCGCCGAGGGTCATGCCGTGGCGGGTGGGGACGCCGAACGGCCGGCCGGGCCAGAGCGGGCCGATCAGACCCGCGTCGAAGGGGATCGGCGGGCCTTCCATTTTCGCCAGGCCGATGGGGTTGGGGCGGTCGAAGATGACGAACGACTTGCCGGCCCGGGCGGCGGCGTCCATCGCGGCGGCGGTGATCCAGGGTTTCGTGTAGAAGCGGGCACCCACGTCCTGGAGGTCGCAGACGAGCACGTCGAGCTGCGCGAGCTGCTGCGGCTCGGGGGCGCGGCGCGGGCCGTAGAGCGAATAGACGGGCAGGCCGGTCGATTCGTCGGTGTAGTCGTCGATCTTCTCGCCGGCCTGACGGTCGCCGCGCAGGCCGTGCTCGGGGGCAAAGAAGCAGACGAGCCGGATGGCGGGGTCGGCGGCGAGCCGGTCGGCGATCGGCCGGTAATCGCCGTCCACGCTGGTCGGACAGCACAGCAGGCCGACGCGCCGGCCGTGGAGGAGCTCCCTGAGCTGCGAGAACTGCTGTTCAAAGCGGCTTGACGCGGGGGCGGCGCAGCCGGGGAGGAACAAAGCGGCGGACAGAAGCTTGAATGATAGGGGTCCTGGGTAAGTCTGCATGGTTCCGGATGATACCTCAGACGCGCATGAGCGGGCCATTGTCTGCGGGAGAGTTCAGGATTAGGGTGTTTTGGGGGACCACGGGCGAGGATTCGCGCATGCAGAGCAGGACGCCGGAGCCGAGCCGTTATACCCAGCTTCTCCAGCGGGTTTTCGATCTCACCGGTTGCGGATTGAATTCGGACCGCGCGCGGTGGCTTCTGGATCTCGACTTCCCAGAGGCAGATTACGACCGTATCCAGTTCTTAAATGAGAAGGCCAACGAAGGTACGCTCAGTGACGAGGAACGGGCGGAACTGGATGCGTATGTGAACGTGGGGGATCTGCTTGCCTGCTGGCAATCCCAGGCACGAGAGTTTCTTGCACTGGGCCGGCGGTGTCAGTCATGAACGCACAACGGCAGGGGAGGGCGGGCAATCGCGTGAACCCCTCGCTCGCGCTTCGGGCTCTATGGCCGGGGCCGCGAACGCTATACACCTAGGAGAATGGATTCTCGCACCAGCGGAATCTGACGCGGCGGGTGCCCGGCCACCACCGGGGGCGGCCGCTACAGGTGTGGGTGGTCACGCCAACTGGGGTGGTCACGTCCGGCGGAGCTCGCCGCGGCATTCGATGATCTTGGTGATGGCCTTGAGGATGTCGTCCATGTCCTGCGTCGTGCCGAGCATGAGGCGCTGTTCGAGCCAGCCGCCCTCGCGATAGCAGATGGTTTCACAGTTGGCACAATGCACCTGGCTGTAATCGATGCCGCGGCAGCCATCGTAGGGGCCGAAGGCGCGGTCGAGGAAGAGGCGCTGGCGATACAGCGGCCAGGGGTAGCCGCCGAAGCAGGGGATGCCTTCCGCCGCGAGCGCCTTGAGGAACAGATCGCGCGGGATGCCCAGCTCCGCTTCGATGAGGCGGAAGCAGAACAGGTGAAAGCTGTGGCGTGTGCAGTCGGCGGGATAGGCCTGCGGGCGGATGCCGGGGATGCCGCGCAGGCCGTCGATGAGGCGTTTGCCGTTTTCGTCGCGGCGGCGGACCTGCTCGTCGAGGCGGGCGAGCTGGGCATTGAGCAGAGCGCCCTGGAACTCGGTCATCCGGTAGTTGGCGGACATGACGAAATGCTCGTACCACGCGTGGCCGGGGCGGCGGCCGCAGTTGTGGATCGAGCGGCAGCGGGCGGCGAGATCGGCGTCGCTGGTGAGGATGATGCCGCCCTCGCCGCTGGTGAGGTTCTTGCTCGACTGGAACGAGAACGAGCCCAGGTGGCCGATCGCGCCGACAGGCCGGCCGCGCCAGGCGGCGCCGTGGGCGTGGGCGGCGTCTTCGATGACGGTGAGATTGTGGCGGCGGGCGATGGCCATGATCGCGTCCATGTCGGCGGGCAGGCCGCCGAAGTGGACGGGGATGATCGCGCGGGTGCGCGGCGTGATCGCGGCTTCGATGGCCTTCGGCGAGATATTGAGGGTGTCGAGCTCGATGTCGGCGAAGACCGGCGTGGCGTTGGCCATGATGACGGCGGTCGCCGTCGCCAGGAAAGTGTAGGGGGGCACGATGACCTCGTCGCCGGCCCGGATGCCCGCGGCCATGAGCGCGATCTGGAGCGAGATGGTGCCGTTGACGACGGCGATGCCATGCTCGGCGCCGTGACAGCGGGCGAAGTCGCGTTCGAAGCGGGCGACCTGCTCGCCGTCCTGGCGGCCCCATTTGCCGCTGCGCAGGGCGGTCAGGAGGGCGTCTTCGTCGGTTTTGTCGAAGATCGGCCAGGAGGGGAACGGTGCGGTTCGGACGGACTGGCCGCCGAGCAGAGCGAGTTGGGACATTTGTTGCAGATCCTGAAATGACCGCTCGGTGATGCGGTATTGCGGACTCATGGGCGGGGGGCTTTTGCGGTAAGCTGCTCCTGCCCGCGCCGCTTTACTTCATCACACAAGGCCCGGAGGCCTTCCTGGTCGACTTCAATGACACGCCCGCTCCGAATGTCATCCTCGGCTTCGGCCAGGCAGCGGCGGATATGGGTTTCGTGTTCAGGCGTAAACTCAATCGGTTGCTGGTGACAACCAGCCAGCAGGGTCAGCGCGGTTTCCACGACCTGGTCGGCGGTGTCGTATTCGCCTGTCTGCACCTTCTCCTGAACGAGCTTCTCGAACGGTGGCCGTAGATTAATCATCATTGGACCATCCTCGCTGCCATACACCAGAATAGTGAGGGCAGTCTCAGGGGTCAATCAAAATGGCCGCTGCTCAGCCGTGGCGCAACTGAATTTGGCGATATCAGATGAAAGGGGCGCAGTTGCCGCCGCACTCCCGGACTACGCCTTTTCGCCCGGGTGGATCCAGGGCGAGCGGTAGAGGCGTTTGAGGAGGCGGTTGGCTTCCTCGTCGCCCTTGACCTCATTCTTCACCGGGTCCCAGGCGAGCGTGCGGCCCAGCTTCATGGCGATGTTGGCCAGAATGCACGAAGCGCTGGAGATGTGGCCTTCTTCGATGTCGGCGACGGGCCGGCCGCGGCTGGCGATGGCGGCGAGGAAGTCGCGCATGTGGGCGCGGGTGGCCGGGGCGGCGTTGAGCTCGATGTCCTTCTCCTTGAGGTCCTCGGGGTACTGCTCCTTCTCGTAGACGACGTCGTTGTGGATGCTCGCCTCCTTCTGGCCCACCGGGTAGAAGTCGTA
>CAZQEN010000482.1:0-4465 GCA_964591605.1 uncultured Planctomycetales bacterium | reverse complement strand
GGTTTCTTCGAGAAGCTCGCCGATGAGTCGAGGGCGGCAAGTGAGCTGAGGACGCTTGCCTGGATCCTGACGACCTGCCCCGATCCGCGGCTGCGCGACGTCCGGCGGGCGTTCGCACTGGTCGAGAAGGCGGAGGAGATTCAACCGAACAAGGGCCTCTCGGCGCGCACCCGGGGTATTGCGCATTACCAGGCCGGTGCGTGGAAGCAAGCGGTGGTGCACCTGATCGGCCGGGCCGATTGCGAGTCACTCTTCTTTCTGGCCATGGCGCACGGGCAGCTCGGAGAACGGGAGCAGGCGGTGCAGTGCTATCAGCGCGCGCTGCGGAGCCAACAGAAACTTCATCCGGGCGACGAGGAATGCCGCCGCTTTCAACGTGAGGCGGCCGGGCTGCTGCACATCAGCCCTTTGAGTACCACACTCGACAACGTCGCAGGCTCCAGGTGAACATGCGGTGCCCGGTGATTTCGACGTCCATCAGTTCATGCACGCTGGATCAGTCAGACCGCCTCCTCCACGGTGCCAAGACTGGAGCAGCCGGAAATCGAGCATGACGCCTGCTTGTTTGCAGTGACGGGTCCCACAACCCGGCAAACGTTTCGCGGGACCAGGACTTGAGGCATTTCTCTCCGGCGAGGAATGGACATCATCAGTCCAAGTTCTCCGGTCTGGGTCTGGCCGAGTCGGGCTGGGCCATTTATCCTCATCACAGGCGCGGTGTCAATCCCTGCCGGCAGGGGCGATTCTTTCGCCCCTGCGCGGCGTCCTCAGAGGGTCCCCCTTTCAGCGTGCCACGCGTCATTCATGACCAGACTCGCTGCCCGACGTCCGGAGTGGGCGCGGCTGTTTCGATGCGTATGTGCAAGGTGCGGATGCCGAATCGAAGGTGGGTCTACGGCGCACCTTGACAGAGATATGGTATCAAGATGATAATTCCATGTCAATATAAAGAACTGTACAATAGGGAGCGGGCCGACCTCAACAGGTGCAGAAGGAAGGAGAAGGCCACGTCCATGACCCAGAATCCGCGCGCGGAGTAGAATGGCCTGGGTGACCATTGAGGATTCACTACCTGCAACACGTCCCGTTTGAATGGCCGGGCAACATCGCCGCCTGGGCTCAGTCACGTGGCCATGAGCTCGCCGGTACCCGGCTGTTTACGGATACGCCCCTGCCCGACCCATCCCAGTTCGACTGGCTCATCGTCATGGGCGGGCCGATGAGCGTGCATGACGAGCACCAGTTTCCGTGGCTGGTCGCCGAGAAGAGGCTGATCGAGCGCTGCCTGGCGGAGGACAAGCCCGTGCTGGGCGTCTGCCTGGGGGCGCAACTCATGGCCCAGGTGCTCGGGGCGAGGGTCTACCGGAACGCGCATCCAGAGATCGGATGGTTCCCTGTACGCCGGACGGCGGCAGCCCGACGCTCGCGGCTGTTCACGCCGGTGCCGACTGAGTTTATTGCGCTGCACTGGCATGGCGAGACTTTTGACCTGCCCCGGGGTGCGATCCACCTGGCCGAAAGCGACGCGTGCCTGCACCAGGCGTTCGAGTTCAACTCCTCGCTGGCCCTTCAGTTTCACCTGGAGTTGCATGCGGGGGATGTGCAGCAACTGATCCATCACTGCGGACATGAGCTGGGCTCGGGGCCCTGGCAGCAGAGCGCCGACGCGCTGCCGGCTTCGGAGCATTTTGCCGCGACGAAAGAGATCCTTTTCGAGCTTCTGGACCACGTCTCATGCCGGTATCGGAGTGGTTGTGGTCCGCTTTCGTAGTGAGTGGGGGGCATCGTCTAAGTGAGAAAGGGGGATCCAGCCAGTGTGCAGGCGCGAGGCCAAAATGACACGCGGCAGGATTGAAGCTTTGCCGGCTTTGGCCGCGTTATTGTCAGGTGGCTCTCTGTTCATTGGTGCGCAGCGAGTGTGGGCGGTCGATTGCCCCATCACCTCAACACACACCGATGCCGACTTCACCATCGGCAGCTACACGGCGCAGGCCGGTTTTCAGCAGGGAGAGATCGCCGCCGCTTCCTACGTCCTGGCGCCGGACGATTATCCCTTCCGCATCGAGTCGATCGAAATGATCTTCCGCACGAACAACGCCACCGTCGAAACCACGACCCGGTATTCGATCCTGGTCTGGCAGGGAACACCCCCGAGCGGCACGCTCATCGCGACCCGGTCGTCCAACGGCACGACGCATCCCCACATCGTCCTGGGCGCCGGCACGAACGCGTACAATGCCCGGCTGACCTTACCTCCCGGGGCCCCCGGCCAGATCATCGTGAACGATGAGCCGGGCCATACCTTCAGCGTCGGCTACCGGATCGACGCTCACAACAGCCCGCCCGCCGACCCCTGCCGGGCCTCGCCGCCTTCATGCTGCAACGCCTTTCCGACCACGGACACCAGCGGCCTGAACAGCCTGCCGGGGAACTGGCTGTTCGGCATCAACTGCGGCGCCCTCTCGTGTCCGGCCAACGGCGGGTGGGCCAGCTTCAGCCAGCTTCCCACTTACTGCCGCCCCAGCGGCGACTGGGTTCTGCGGGTCCGGCGCTGCGGCCTGGCCCCGGTGGACTTTGACCGCGACGGCGACGTTGACCGCGATGACTTCGATACTTTCGTGTCGTGTTCCAGCGGGCCGAACGTCTCCCATGATGGCTCGCCCACCTGCCAGGCAGCCGACGTCGACGACGACAACGACGTCGATCTGGACGACTTCGGGCAGCGGTTCCAGCGATGCTACAGCGGCCCGGACACCCCGGCCGATCCCGACTGCGCCAGCCAGTGACGCTCAGGAAACAGGCACGCCGGGCCAAGTCACTTGGCACGGGTCATCACCGCGCACCCGCTGTCTGGTTCTGGGTGAAGCGGGCCATCATCGTTTCCATCCGCTCCAGCCGCGCGGTCAGCTCGTCAATCCGTTTCTGCTGCGCAGCGATCTGGGCATCCTTCTGCGTCTGCATCTCCTTGACCGCCTCGAGGATCACCGGGATCAGGCTGGGGTAGCTCACGCCCAGGTGTCCTGTCTTCGGATCGACAACGCGGACGGCTTCGGGCAGGACCTCCCGGACGTTCTGGGCAATCAGGCCGACTTCGCGCTGATCGGGCGTGTCTTTCATGTTGAAGTACACGCCGTCCAGTTGCCGCACCTTGTCCAGCGCGCCGGCAACCGGTTGGATGTTTTCCTTGAGCCGTTCGTCCGACACGTCGGTGATTGTGCCCGTGTACTCAATGCTGCCGGTGACATCGAGGGCCACGTTGGGAGCGGTGTTGGCGATGCCGACGTTGCCTCCGAAGTAGTTGCGGCCCCCTGTGAAGTACCCGGCATAGCCGTTGGGCGACGAGGTTTGTCCGCCGACGGCGATGTTGTTGCCCGAGGTGTGGGGCGCGGCCCCCCACACGCCGATGGCATTGGCCGCGCTGGCGATCCCGTAGATGGCGGTGGCGTAGGATGCGCCGGACGTGGCGACGCCGATGACGCCTCGACCGTCGGCGGCGTACGTTTCGCCGCGGACCCCGGCCGCGGAGCCCGTGGTCGATCTGGCCTCGCCGTGCACACCGTAACCCTCGGATCCGTCATTGACGCCCCAGACGCCGCTCGTCAGGAGCCCCGTTGCATGAGTGGCCCAGCCGACCACGCCCGCCCCATCGCTGGACGATTGGGTTTCGCCGTACACCCCGGCCTTGCCGGCGCCGGTGGCCGTTGACACAGCTCTCAGGACGTAGGCCTCAGCCCCTTCCACCTGCAGTCTGGCCGTCGGCGAAGTCGTGCCGATGCCCACCTTGCCGCTCGCATCAATGACCATTCGGGTGACATTGCCGCTCGTGCGAAACTGCATCCCGTCCGATGTGCCGGTGCTGTTATAGAGCACCCCACCGTCGGCATTGGAGCCGGGATCGCCGAACAGGATGCCTCGCTCGCTGGCGTCCGGCGACAGGATATTGATGTAGCTGTGGGTGCTGTTCTCGACGACGAGCGGTGCATTCGTGTGCCCCGAGGCGCTGCCGGCTGATCCTTTATGCACGTGCAGCGTCTGGTCCGGAGCAGTGGTTCCTATGCCGACTTTACCGGCGGACGAGAGCGCCATGCGATCCTGGCCGCCGTTGCGGAACGTCAGGATGCTGGCTGGCGTTTGTGCGATCTCGGCCTTCCAGGATCCACCGACCTGCAGGCCGATGCCGACCTGTGGATCCCCCAGCGGTCTGAAGAGATCGAGCGTCGTCGCGGGTAAGGCGGTACCGATGCCGACGTTGCCGATGTTGTCCACCAGCAGAGCATCGAGGGGGTTGCCGTCAGCCGCGTCGAGGGAATGACCGTCCACGCCGGGCACCTTCAGCGCGTAGGGCGCCGCGGTGACCGGCTGGCGCGGGCTGAGCGCCATGTAGCTGCCGCTGCCGGCGGGGACTCGTACCGCGATCTGGAGCCAGCGGGCATCACCATTGAAGGCGCTTCCGCCGAACTCACCG
>CAZQEN010000481.1:0-4515 GCA_964591605.1 uncultured Planctomycetales bacterium | reverse complement strand
GTGGTGGGGTCGTGCCCCTGGATGGTGATGCAGCCCTTGCCCGCATACGAGCCCTTGCGGGCCGAGGGCGCGGGTTTCTGCTCATCGACATAATCGGCCGTCTGGTAGCCGTTCACCCAGAGGGCAACGTGCAGCCCGTCGGCCACGATCGTGTACGTGAACCACTCATGATCGCTGGAGACCACCTTCCGGCTTTTCTGCCGGTTGTAGACACCGCCCGTGCCGTAGTCGACCGGCCTGGTCCGGTCGTCGCCCTCCCACTGGTTGCGGATCTGCGCTTCGTATCCCTGCCAGAATTCACCCGGCAGAGCCCGGAAAAAGATCCCGCTGTTGAGATGCTTTCCATGAGAAATCACCTCAAGCTGCAGGACGAAATCCTGGTATTGTCCCTCCGACTGCAGATCGCCGTTGCCATCCTTGACGTTGAGCTCGCCCTTGTCGGTGACGCTGAACACCGACTTGCGGTCGGGCAGGGGCTTCCAGCCGGTCAGGTCTTTCCCGTTGAAGATCGGCTCGAGCTGGATCGGTTTGAGTTTCACGCTGCGGATCCCCAGTTCCATGCCTTCGGGGACTCGGATGGCCAACGGAGTATGGCTCGCACCGGGGTGGGTTTCAGATGCCTCCCCCGAGTCGCCGCGTTTCACGGTGTGCTGCCCGCCTTTGCTTTCGACCCGCCATCGCGACGCGGCGCCGATCGCGCTGGCCGGCAGGGGCGTGGCATGGCCGTTGAGCACCACCTGGGCGTTGGCTTTGACGCCCCTGGCGAGTGCGGCTTCAATGACCAGCTCGAAATCGCCGAATGCGGTCGTGTTGGTCAGCGTCGCCGGGCCCTGCAGGTGAATGGTGCCATCGGCGACCCGGCAGGAGCCCTCGCTCTTCCAGCCGAACATCGTTTCTCCGTCAAACAACAGAATCCAGCCCTCCTGAATCTCCCTGGGCGAGAGCACCCCGCCCCGAAGCTTCACCACGACCCGCTCGGCTGTCTGGACCGCGCCCGCCGCGCTCGGCTTGTCCTGGGCCGCCGCCACGGCCGGTGACAGGAGGGGCGTCACGAGTCCCAGGAACAGCAGCGTGCACGGGACGGGCGGCCGGATGGAGAAACGACGCGTGGAGACGCGATTGCCGATCATGGAGATCCTTTCCTTTCCAAGTGGTGAACTCACCGTGGCTGCAGTGGAGGTCTGCAGATGTTTGGGGGTATATCCTATAGACACCTGGGTACGTCGAAAAGCACGCTCACCTTGACCCCTCCCGCCCGCAGACTTCTAATGTCACATCAACGCCGCCGCGTATGCCTTCCCGTCGCGACTAACCTGCACGGGTCTTCGGGGTCCTCATGAAGCGGAGGAGCCCTAAGAGGAGCCATCGATGATGCGCCGACCCTGTCTGCTGTATCCGATGGTCTGCGTTCTGACCCTCGCCGGCGGCACCCTCGCGGATGAAAGCGCCGAAGTCACTGTGAACTATATACTTGCACCAACGCGCCCCCTCCCGGACGGGCTCCGGGCGGTCGCCGTCATCGACGCCGGCGTCCAGACCCGCGGAGCCAAACAGGACGCCCGTGAGCGCAAATGGTCAACGATGGCCGCCGACATGATCGAATCGCTCCTGGCCAACAGCTCCGCTCGCTTTGGCAGTGGGCTGCAGGTGGCGCAGCGGCGTCACACCCGTCAAATCCTCGCCGAAAAGGACCTGCAGCTCGCCGGCCTGGTCGACGGGCCCACCGCCGAGCGGGCCGGCAAGCTCCTGGCTGTCCAGGGCCTCATCGCCAGCGAGATCACCGTCGAGATCGACGTGCAGAAGACGCGCAAGTCCACCGTCGACTGGGCCCAGTTGCTGGGCATGGCCGCCGAAGTGATGCTGAATGGCGGGCGGGAGCCTGCGCCCGTGCCGCCGGCGGTGGTGGTCCAGCCGCAGCCCGCCCCTGCTCCGCCCCCGCCCGCGCCCGCGTATGCCCGACCCACGTATCTGCGGCAGAATCGGCCCGGCGCGGATCCCCGTGATCCGCGAGCCAGCCCCGCCTACCGACCCGATCCCGATCCCCGCAGCCGCGACCCCCGCACGCTGCGCTATCGGCGCTACGCGTACGATCGCCGCTATGAAGCCCGGCCGGGCGTGATCGGTCCCCCCGGCGCGGTCGTCGTGCGACCTGTACCGACGGGTGTCCTCGCCCCGGTTCCTGCTCCGGCCCCGGCCCCCGTTGCCGTCCCCGCCCCCGCGGCCGAGCCGCCGTCCGCAGGAGGCGAGCTCGGCGGCCTGGGCATGAAAGAGGTCGAGGAGGTCAGCCGGCACCTGACCGTGCACTGCTCCTTTGCCCTCATCGACGCTGTGACCGGCCAGACCATCGTGATGTACCGGCCCCCGCCCTATCGGAAGGTGGATAAAGCCTCCCCAGACTTCCTCTACGGCAGTATGCACGCCGCGCCGCTCGACCCGGTCGATCACTTCATCGGCGAGCTCGTCGAGCAGGGCGTGCAGGAGTTCGTCGGTCTTCTCGTCCCGACGGAGGTGGAATACCGCTACGAGCTGGTCGCCCGCCACAGCCGCAGCGAGGCGGGCATCCGTGCCCTGCGCGGCGATGACTTCGAAGCCGCTGCTGGGCACTTCGAGGCTGACGCCCGCAAGTACGACGACGAGCCGGAGCCGTTCTTCGCCCTCGGTGTGCTCAGTGAAATCCGGGGAGAGCCCCGGCGGGCCCTGGACTACTACCGCCGGGCCGCTTCGATGGATGACGTGCCGCCCGATCAACTCCAGGTCTATCTGGCGGCCAAGAACCGCCTGAGCGAGCATCTGCCGCGCATCTGGAAGGCCCCGCCCTCGGGCTTCGTCTCGCCCGAGGCGGTCGCCGGGCCGTCCCGGGCCGGCGGCCAGTCCGGCTCGCCGCCCGCCCGCGGATTCGGATTCGGGTCTTCGAACGCCCACTCGCCGGATCCGCCCGCCCGGTCGCCCTCGGCCCCCTCGTCCGCGCGAACCCCCACCCGGCAGCGATAGCCCGGATACGTCACCGCTCACCCATGAAGTCCGCAGGGCCAGGGGGGGTCGCCTCTCGCCCACGTCATATCCCGCTCAATCGACCGAGCTCAATTCACACACGCTGCAATCGGCGGCAGGTTCCCGTTCAGGCACCGCTGGATTGTGGCGAAATCCGAGCTGTCCACGTCGTTGTCTCCGTCCAGGTCGGCATTCTCACAGCCGACGCCCGGGGGACCCAGCTCAGGGCCGGTCATGCAGTTGATCGCGATCTGCACGTCGAGGCTCTCGACCTTCCCGTCCGCATTCAGATCTGCCGGATGCGGCCCGATGGTCAGCTCCACCGTCACCGTCTGCGGTGCCACGAGCGGATTCGTGTCGCTCACGGTGATCGTCCCGGTGTACTGTCCCATCGGCAGCGTCGACGTGGCATAGTTGACCGTGATCGTGTCCCACTCGCCCGTGCTGGCCCCGCTCGGCGGCGTGGGCACAAGCCAGGTGGAATCGGACTCGATCACGTAGTTGAGCGTGCCGCTCCCCCCGTTGCGCACCATGAAGGACTGCGACGCCGCGTTGAGTCCCAGCGTGGTGGACCGGGCCAGCGCGGTCGGCGAGCACACGACCACGCTGCTCGGAATCACGTAGCTCTGGAGCTGCGCGAGCGTCCCGTGGAACACGTCCAGGTCGCAGTTGCCGCTGATCCCGGGCACCGACCCGGTCGCGCTGTACTGCCAGAACGCCCAGGTCGGGAACACTCCCGTCCCCGGATTGCCCGTCTGCGGATCGCCGCCCCAGTTGGCAATCCAGACGGTGCGCGACGACACCGTGGAATTGAGATAGTTCGTCGCGTAGTTCGTATTCGTGTAGATCATCGGCTCAATGCCGGTCAGTTGCTCCACGCGGTCCAGCCAGGCGTTCACCCAGTTCGACAGCGTGGTCTTGCCCAGCCCCGAGCCCGTTTCGAGGTCAAGCACCGGCCGCAGGTATCCGCCGACCAGGTAAGCCCCCGCAACGTTGACGAAGTGATTGGCCTCTGCCGTGGGGTTTGCGGTATTCACCTCAGGCCGCGCGAAGTGATAGCACCCCATGTACAGACCGGCCGTCCGCCCGTTGGTCATGTTCGAGGTGAACGTCGGATCGACATATCCCGTGCTTTCGCTCGCCTTCGTGAAGGCGAACACCCGGCCGGAGTTCTTGACCTGCTGCCAGTTCGCCAGCGTGATCGTACCCTGCCAGTGCGAAACATCGATTCCCAGTGGCCGCTGGGCCAGCGCCGCCCCGCCCCCCGCCATGAACCAGGCCGTGATGCCAATCACAGGCAGGGTGCAGGAAGGCAGCCCCCCCCAACCCCGTGCATGGACCGTCTCCGCCCGCTGAAAACGCAGCATCCACCCGCCTCCAGGAGTGTCTCGTGGAATAATTGGGATCCGTCCCGCGACTACCCCATTGTAGCGGACGCAGTGGCTTGTGCAACGACCGATAAGGACCTTCCGCGGCGCGGTCTGGCCCTTCTCTCGGGCGTGCACGGGTAGGTCTCGTCTGCCG
>CAZQEN010000480.1:0-4518 GCA_964591605.1 uncultured Planctomycetales bacterium | reverse complement strand
CCTCCTGGATCCAACTGTCCCAGTCGCTGTACACGTCGTAGTAAGGCCGCGTCGCCATGAACGCGGCGCGGGTGGACGCGGTCGGCGAGGGGTTCCACGTCACGAACGAGCCCGACTGCTTGAGCATCGGCTTGACGGGCTGAATGCGGGCGTAGACCTGCCGTACGAACGACGTCACCTGATCCCGCCGCCACTGCTTGAACTGCTCGCTGCTCGAGGACGGCGAGCCCGACAGGCCGTAACGCTCGTTGTAGCGGGCCACGCTGGTCGGGTTGTAGCCCTCGGTCGAGGCCTCGAAGCGGATGTAGTCGTAGTGGATTCCGTCGATGTCAAAGTTCGTGACCAGGTCCATCGCGACGTCGACGAGGTACTTGAGGCATTGCGGATGCCCCGGATCGAACGCCCCGTCGCTGTTCTCGGATCCGCTGGTACTCGATAACCGCGTAGGCCAGTAATTGGCAGGGTCGTTGATGTCGCTGTGCTGCGAATACACCGTGCCTTTGGCGGTCTTGAAGACCACGACCCAAGCGTGAACCTCGATGCGCTGCTTGCCTCCCGTGGTGTCGTGGGCGGCGTTGATCGCGGCCTGGAGGGCGTTGAAGTTGGCCGGCGAGAGCCCGGAGTAGTACGGCTCGCCCAAAGCCGAGGGATAGCACACATCGGCGCGGCGGCGGACCTGGATCACGACCGCGTTGCAGTTGGCGTCGCGGATCTGCCCGCGGAGGTTGGGATCACCCACCCGCCCCAGGAGCGTCTCGACCTGGGCCTGCGAGTTGATGCCCGCACCCCAGGCGTCCACCCAGAACGCGCGGTACTCGTCAGCCAGCACAGGTGAGGATAAGCACAGGACCAACGAGGCAGGGATGGTCCAACGGCACCAGCAGCTTGTCCACTGCATCAGAACCCTCCGGCAGGCTCGGCAAGCGGGCTCGCGTGGCACCGCTCGCCTCAGGACAGGGTATTCCCGCGACTCTAGAATTATATAATAACACGCAGGTCCCCCGCCGTTCAAGCTTTGCCGGAGTCAGGCCCGAATTGAGCATCGTTACCGCCCGCCGCTATACTGGATGTCTTGGGCCATCGATTTCAACCATCAACGCGAGGATCTCCGATGGCGCATGCCGTCCGCATTGCCGTCTGTCTCGCTTTCGCGCCGGCGTGGGCGCTTGCCGCCCGGCCGACCGCTTCCCGGCCGGCCACGGGCTGGATCTGGTCAGACGCGCACGCCCTCGCCGAGGCGCCGATTGAGACGCGCTACTTCCGCTATGAGTTTGATCTGGCTGACGTGCCGCCCAGGGCCGAGATCACGATCGGGGCGGACAACACATTCAAGCTCTTCGTGAACGGCATCGAAGGGGCTTCGGGCGACAACTGGCAGAGAGCGACCCGTCAGGACATTGCGGCGGCGCTCAAACCCGGCCGAAACGCCATCGCCGCAGTCGTCAGCAACGGAGGCGGCCCCGCGTGGTTTTACCTCGAAGGTGAGATCGCTGACGGGAGTCGCCGTGTCAACCTGACGACCGGCTCAGCCTGGAAGTGGTCGCCGCAGCCCGAAAGCGCGAGCTGGCTGCACGGCCAGTTCAACGTCGGCAAGTACACGGGCTGGAAGCCGGCCGTGGTTCTTGGTGATGGCCAGCTCGCCCCGCATGTCCGCGCCATCTTCGACAAGCCCGAGATAGTCGGGGCCATCCCGCTGCCCGTTGACTGGAAGGCGTTCCGCGAGCGCCAGCGGAAGGACCTGGCCGCCGCGACGCGTCCCGCCGACCCGCCCGGGGACGCCGCAGAACACCCCATTGACCGCTTCCTCAAGCAGTGGTGGGCCGACGCCGCAGTGGAGCCCGGAGCGCAATCGAGGGGTTCGCGAACAGACGCAACGGCTGCTAATCACTCGACCCCCGTCAACAATCCGCAATCCGCAATTCGCAATCCGCAAGCTGTGAACGACGCCACATTCGCCCGCCGCGCGTACCTCGACATCACCAGCCTGCCGCCGACCGAGACGCAGCTCCAGGCATTCCTTGCGGACAAAGATGCCGATAAACGCCCGAAACTGATCGAGACGCTGCTCTCCGATGACCTCGCCTACGCACAGGGCCAGATGGCCTGGTGGTGCGATCTGCTCCGCAATGACGAGCAGACCAACATCGACAATTTGCGCAAGCCGATCACGAAGTGGCTGTTCGCCGCGCTCAAGGAGAACAGGCCGTACGACCAGATGGTGGCCGAGCTGCTCAACCCCGGCCCGGGCGGGCCCGACGGCTACCTCAAGGGCATCAACTGGCGCGGGATCGTGAATGCCAGCCAGCGCCCGCCCGTGCAGGCCGCTCAGAACGTCGGGCAGGTGTTCCTCGCGACCAGCATCAAGTGCGCCTCGTGCCACGATCACTTCACCAAACCGATCCTGCTTGAGGATTCGTACGGGCTCGCGAGCTTCTTCTCGCCCACCAATCTCGAGATCTACCGCTGTGACAAGCCCACCGGCCAGATCGCCGCGCCGGAGTTTCTGATTCACAACACGACGCTGGCGAAGATTTCGCCGGATTCCGATCTGCCCGCACGGCTCAAGGCGATTTCCGAGATGGTCACCTCGGTGCGCGACCCGAATTTCGCGCCCGCAATGGTCAACCGGCTGTGGAAGAAGCTGATGGGGCGCGGGCTGTTTGAGCCGGTGGATGAGATCTCCGCCAAATGCGCGAACAAGCCGTTGCTCGACTGGCTGGCGTACGACTTCATGGCCCACGACTATGATTTGAAACACACGATCAAGCTGCTGATGACCTCGCGGGCCTATCAGCTCGAATCGATCAGCGAGTCGCCCGATGAGATGCGCAAGTCCGACAAAGTTGCCCCGGTCTACGTCGGACCGCCCATGCGCCGCCTCACGGGCGAGCAGTTCGCCGACGCCGTCAGCCACCTCACCGGCTACTGGCCGCAGGTCAAAACGATGGACGTGCAGGTCGAGGACCAGCGCATCCGCGCCTGGCGGCAGAAGGTTCCCGACGCGCTGCAGCTCGCCCTGGGCCGCCCGACGCGCGAGCAGGTCTGCACGGTGCGCATGGAAGACGCGAGCATGCTGCAGATGCTCGAAATGAGCAACGGCAAGGTCCTGGCCGAGCGGCTGGCCGAGGGCAGCAAGCGGCTGATCCAGGAACTGGGCCAGCTCGATCCGGAAAAGGCGCTGACCGTCCTCTATCTGCGCGGGATCGCCCGAACTCCCAGCGCCGACGAGATCGCGCTGTTGACGCCGATGCTCGGCCGGCCCAGTGAATCCGTCGAGGCCCGCCGGCCGGGTTGGGAGGACGTGATCTGGATCATCGCGATGAGCCCGGAGTTCCAGTACATCCAGTAGGGTGGGCTTCGCCCACCTCGACCGGCGACAATCGCGCAGAACGGTGGGCAGAGCCCACCCTACGCTTGCTGCAGGATGCAACGCCTTGGGCGTTGGCGCGGCGGGTGGCGTGGTAGATGTGGAGTGAATCGAATTGGTACAATGAGCCGCACCGACCCGGGCCACTCTCGGAGACTTCGAGATGCCGATCGAATTACCCGACCCGAACTATGGCAGAGTCCGACAACGGATTATCGAGTGGGCTGAGCGTCAACAGGTCTCGCTTCTGGATATCGATGGGATCGGGCATGCCACGCGCAGGGCCTTGCGGAAGGCGGGTTTTGAAGTGGCAAGCCAGCTCATGAATGCCGACGCTCAAGACGTCGTGAACGCCTTGGAGCCATACCATATTCCTCCGTGCAGTGATCGGGACAAGGCTGTGGCGATCGTCCGGGGCTGGCAGGAGGAAATGCGCAGGCGCTGGTCGGAGCGCGAGCGGGAGCTCAAGAGGCTATCGGAGCAGTCGACTGATCGCTGAATGCCGGGTGCAGTTTCGTAGGGTGGGCTCCGCCCACCTCGACCGGCGACCATCGCGCGGATTGGTGGGCAGAGCCCATCCTACGAACTGGCAGACCGAGGGCTCCGTAGAGAGCTTCGCAGGGTGGGCTCCGCCCACCTTGACCGAGAGCAGTCATGCGAATTGGCGGGCAGAGCCCACCCTACGAACTGATCGCTGAATGCCGGGTGCAGAACCATGGAAATCTCTCGACGTGATCTGCTGAAACTGGGTGCGGGTGCCGGGGCCATGGCCGTTGGGGGCTCCTCCCCCCGCCGCGCCCTCGCCAAGCTCACGCAACCCGAGCTCCTGCACAACCCGAAAGCCGACGCCATGATCCTGCTTTGGATGGCCGGCGGCCAGGCCCAGACTGAAACCTGGGACATGAAGAAGTACACCCCGTTCGAAAAGGGCATGGAGGCCAGGGCCGTCGGCAGCACGTTCCAATCAATCCCCACCAGTCTCGACGGCCTGCAGATCTGCGAGCACCTGCCAAACTGCGCGAAAGTCATGCACCTGGGAACGATGATCAAGTCGTTCCGGCCCGGCGACCTGGGGGCGATCCTGCACTCGCGGCATCAGTACCACTTCCACACGTGCTACGTCCCGCCGCAGACGGTGAACGCCCCCGCGA
>CAZQEN010000479.1:0-4544 GCA_964591605.1 uncultured Planctomycetales bacterium | reverse complement strand
TCGCTCCGCGAAGTCGAAGCTGCCCATGCCACCCCGCCCAAACTGTCACGGACCCCTCAGGCGGCCAAGCGGACCCGGACACTTGACGGGATCGCTCCGGCCCCTGAGACTCAAGGCCCTGAGTCTGCCCGTGTCAGGTTCCTGCGGCTCTAACAAAGGATGTGGACGCTTATGAATCCAGATTCAACCGTGAACGACAATGCCCGCTGCGCGACGTCGCGTCGCGACTTCCTCAAGACCACCGGTCGTGTGGCGACCGCCTCGGCGCTCACGAGCGTGTTTGTGCCCAGTGTCCACGCGGCGGGCAGCGACCTGATCCAGGTGGCGCTGATCGGCTGCGGGGGGCGGGGCACGGGGGCGGCGGCCAACGCGCTGTCCACGCGGAGCGGGCCGATCAAGCTGGTGGCCATGGCCGACGTCTTTGCCGACCGGCTCAAAGGCAGCCTTGATCGGCTGGGCGGCAAGCAGGCCAGCGACAAGGTGGACGTACCCGCCGACCGTCAGTTCGTCGGCTTCGACGCCTACAAGAAGGCGATGGACTGCCTCAAGCCCGGCGACATCGCGATCTTCGGCACGCCGCCGGCGTTCCGCTGGGTGCACTTCACGTACGCGATCGAGAAGGGCCTCCACGTCTTCATGGAGAAACCGGTGACCGTCGACGGCCCCACGTCCCGCCGGATGTTCAAGCTGGGCGAGGCCGCCGACAGGAAGAACCTCAAGGTGGGGGTGGGGCTGATGTCGCGGCACAGCCGGCACCTCGAGCAGCTCGCCAAGCGGGTGCAGGACGGCGAGATGGGCGAGATCGTGCTTCAGCGCGGCTATCGCATGGCCGGCATCATCGGCACCTTCGCTTCGACGCCCAAACCCGACGGTATCAGCGATCTGATGTACCAGATTCAGCGCTTCCACAGCTTCCTGTGGTCGGGCGGCGGATGCTTCAGCGACTTCAACATCCACATCATCGATCACCTGGGCTGGATGAAGGGCTCGTGGCCGGTGAAGGCCCAGGCGGTGGGCGGGCGCCACTACAAGACCAACGACAAGGGCGTCCCCTACGTGGACCAGAACTTCGACAGCTACAGCGTGGAATACACGTACGCCGACGGCACCAAGTTCTATTTCGACGGGCGCTGCATGCCGGGCTGCAGCGACTTCTACGCCAGCTATCTGCACGGGACCAAGGGCTCGGCCATCGCCTCCCGCGGCGGCGACTGCGGGCCGCCCTCGAGCATCTACAAGGGGCTGAGCGTTGAGCCCTCCGACAAGATCTGGGAATCCAAGGTCAAGGAAGGCGAGGGCGACCCCTACCAGAACGAATGGAACGACCTGGTCGACGCGATCCGCAACGATAAGCCGTACAACGAGACGAAGCGCGGCGTCGAGGCCAGTCTGGTGACCTCGCTGGGCCGCATGGCCGCCCACACCGGGCGCGAGGTGACGTACGAGCAGATCCTCAATTCCGACCACGAGTTCGCCCCGGGCCTGGACAAGCTGACGCCCGACTCGCCGGCCCCGCTCAAGCCCGACTCCAAGGGGAGGTATCCTGTCCCGCAGCCGGGGATCGTGACTGATCGGGAGTATTGAGCCAGCCAGGTATGGCGCTAGCCTCCAGCCGGTGCGGGTTGTGGTGCAGGCGTCTCGCCTGCACGGTGCAGCCGGGACGGCTGCACCACAAGAGATGCGGGGTATCCCGGACATGTCCACTGCCCTGATGAACGAAACCCTCTACGAGTTCATCGCGGATCGTGCCTGCTGAGCCGACCCGGCCCGAACGCGCCTCACCCGCCCGGCCGCGTCGCCGTCGGTGGGCGGATCGGCCGCACCCAGATGTTGCGGAACCGCACCGGGCATGAATGTGCCCCCAGTGACAGCGGCCCCTCGCTCACTTTTTTCGTATACGCCGGCAGACTCCGGTGGGCGACCTCGCCGTGGATCTCCTCGTCGTGCTGCACCAGCACGCCGTTGTGCAGCACGGTGACCCGCGCCGGGCGGACCAGCCGATCGCCCTCCGCGCCCGCGAAGCGCGGCGCGATGAAGACGAGATCGAAGGTCTGCCACTGGCCCGGCGGCCGGCACGCGTTCACCAGAGGGGGCGTCTGGCCGTAGATCGCGCCGGCCATCCCGTCGGGGTAGATCTTCTCGTTGTACGAATCGAAGATCTGGATCTCGTACAGCCCCATCAGGTTGACCCCGCTGTTTCCCTGGTTGTACCAGGGCCCCTGAAAGCCGGCCGGCGCGAGCCACTCGAGATGAATCTGGCAGTCGCCGAAGCTCTCCCTGGTGGTCAGCTCGCCCTGCGTGGCCTCGATGCAACCGTCCACGACCCGCCACGTCGTCTTGTGCCACGCGGCCAGATCCTTTCCGTCAAACAGCACCAGTGCATCCGACGGCGGCCGTGCCACCGCGTGCTGCGGCCCCGGTCCCACGTCCACCCGCACCGGCGCCGGCCGGTCGGGATCATGCACGTGATAGCCCGACCACGGCTGGATCGGCGAATCACGATACCCGTACACGCCCGACCCATCCTTGGCCCACGCGCGGTCGTCGGCCGCGGACGCGACGCCCGTGCCCGCGATCACCACCGCCAGTGCTCCCAGCACCCGAAACCGCCGATACGCCCCGGTTGTCGAATTCATCTCCTCGTTCTCCATGCGACAGTACAGGTCACCCGCTCCGGCCCAGCCGGCGAAGACTATACCAGACCTGGCCCGGTGTTCGTGGTCTGCGGTCAAGGGTGGGGCGGAAGCTTCTGCCAGAGCATGGGTTACAGGCAAATTGGCTTCGATTTGTGATTGGTCCGTGGCCGGTGGTCCGTTGTGCGTGGCGGGGGCTGGGGCGGGACGGGAACATTTTGCTGGAGCGTGGGTTACAGGCGAATTGGCTTCGATTTGTGATTGGTCCGTGGTCCGTGGTTCGTGGCTGGGGGGTGGGGTTGGTGGCATGCGGACGGTCCTCCTTCTTCTACAGAACATGGCGGGTGGTCCGGAAGCGGCAGGGCGGGTGGAGCGGGCGGATGAGGGGGAATGAGACGTGAGAAGTGAGACGTGAGACGTGAGGAAGACGGGCTTGCTCGTAGGCTGGGGCCGAGGCACCCCATGGCGACCTTCGTCCAGCGGGAGCTGGCGGAAGGGATCCATACGCTTCCGGGCGAGGCACCGGCCATGACGCGGTGACCGGCGCAGGTGGCGGCGGATGGGCAGGGGCGGTGATGCCGGCGGATTCACACCAGCAAGACCCTGTTCTGGGCCCCCGAATTCCCCCACAGGCTGCTGCGACCAGAGCATGATTGGGCCGCTCACAGGCGGGCAGCGCGGATCGGGAGCGGGGGTGATCGTCTTGCTTGCGTTCGCCGATCGAACGACGCCGGAAGGGGGCGATTGCCTTCATGCAGACAATCAATTGTACCCGTTCCGTCTTCCCGTCCCGTCCCGAGCAGGTTGGTGTTTAGAAGAATCATTCATCCTCTGGAGGGCTGTACCCCGCCTCGAGCGATCTGTGTTCGCCTGGTGCACGGATACGGCAAATCATCACTCAGCCGGAGGGTGTTGTCGGCCCGTCCGTTGCGGTTTTCGTCTCCTGCGGCGGTGACCAGACGATGCGTCCTCCCACCCACGTCGCGATTGGGTTCGACGCAGCCTGATGCTGGCGCAGCGCGTCACGAACGGCGTCGTGGACCGCCGCTTCGATGAGATCATCCCGTTCGAGCAGCTCCTGGACGTCCCGATTGGGCTGAGCGATCATCGGCCGGCACTCCTGAGCAACTGGTTCCACAGATCCGGGCGCCGGACGCGGGTGGTCTGGTCCCCGGCGCCGCTCGCGATGATCGCCGGCTCGTCAGGGGCCGCCAGCAGCACCCGCCAGCGCGTAGCCAGCGGCTGGTACAGCTCGAAGAAGTTCCTCAACCCGCGATTATACCGTCGCCGGACCACGTCGTCAGGCACGTGGTGGCCGCCAGCCTGGACGCGCTGGGCGACGCGGGCGATGGCCAGTTCGGGGCTGGGCAGCCAGAGGAACAGCAGGTGGAGTGCATAACCGCCCGCGAGCTGCTCCCGCAGCCAGGGGGCGAACGTTCTGCTGGCGAGCGTGGTTTCAAAGGCGAAGTTGACGCGGCTGACCGCGAGCTCATGAATCCGCCGCAGCATGATCCGCCCGGCCTGGATGGCCACGCTTTCGGGATGGAACGCCGAGAGGCCGCGGGCGATCGTGTCTGCGTTGACGAACTCGGTCATGCCGAGCGTGTCGTGGAGCAGACGCGGGGCCACCGTGGACTTTCCCGCCCCGTTTGGACCGGCCAGGACGATGATGTGGGGGCGATCGGGCATCGCGGGAACTCGGGTCGGTGTCGTATTGCAGCTTCCTGGGGCCGATCTTCGTGTATCCCACCCCGGAGTATCGGGGTGGGTCCGCCGGCCGCCACGGGGGGGCGGCCGCTACAGCACGGGCGAGACGCCCGTGGCACACCCACCGGCGGGACGCCGGTGCCACAGCGCACGGGCAGGATGCCCGTGCCACAGCGCACGGGCAGGATGCCCGTGTCACACCCG
>CAZQEN010000478.1:0-4550 GCA_964591605.1 uncultured Planctomycetales bacterium | reverse complement strand
GTTTTGGGAGCGTGAGGCCGCCGTCATCCAGGATGTGCGGCGGGTGCCCATCCATTTCGCGGGCTACAGCATCGGTTGCCGGCGTGGCATTGATCGCCGGTGGCACGCGTCGGTGCGAATCCACCGGACCGCGTACCACGAGCTGAAGGCATACCTCGTGGACATCGCATGCCAGCGCTCCGTGGAAGCGATGACGTTCGCCCTGCAGCGCGGGCTTTCATTCGAGCCCTACGCACCCATCCGCCGGCAGGCGCTCAATATCCTCCGGACAGTGAACAAGGCGCGGGCGACGGCCGGGCTGGAGACGCTTCCGTACGCGTGTCTGCGGCTTCGCCGCCGGATCGTGCAACCGTTCGGAACGAGTTCGATTTCCGCGGAAGAGACATCCCAAGCCTTCTCCCTGTCATAACCTGTGTAGCACGCGTTCATCACGTCTCGTGGAGGGTCAGTGACCAAGTTTCATCAGCATCGATTCAGAAAACGCGCTCCGTCCGGGGGGAGTGACAAGACCTCAGAACAGGCCCTGCTCTGGTCGAGCGGGCAGATGCTCTTTGACTTCGAGGCGACAACCTCGCGGGAGACGGCTGCGTCAAGCACCCCGATGGTGGATGACCTTGCCGCCGAACGGTTCCCGCGTGTTGAGACCTCCGCATCGGATGAGGGCAGGGACGGTATCGCGCTCGATTCTGTCGCGATCGTCTCCTCGGCCTCCTCTCCTGAGTCGGCGGCGCCAGAATCAGTGGACGGCATGGCGGAGCACCTGTCGCAGGTGTCGGAATTGGCACTCTGGTTTGCCGGCCTGCTGGAGCGGGACCCCACCGCTGCGTTCGACAACGATGCCCTGGCCCAACTCGCCCGAGAAGTGTTCGGCAGTGCAGCCGGGTACGCACGCGACACCTACGACGCTGCTGAAGCCGGGATGAACCTGCACCTGGACCGCGTGGGCCTGGACCTGGGCGACGTGTCCGGCGCGATCCAGATGCTCCTGGCCGTGCAGGCCCGGATGCCCCGTCAAGTCCGCCGCGATGACACGCAGGTGGAGCTGCAGCAATTCAGCACGCCGCCGGCGGAGGCACTGCTCGTGGTCATGGCCGCGGCGTTGCGCGTGGGCATGAGCGTCCTGGAGCCCAGCGCGGGTACCGGCAACATCGCCGTCTTGGCCCGGATGACAGGGGCAAGTGTGGAAGTCAACGAGATTGACGAGCGGCGTCGGAGTCTGCTGTCCTTGTTGGGATTCGCCCCGACGGCGCTCGACGCGGAGCGGCTCGACAACCTACTGCCGGCAGGCAGGTTCTACGATGCAGTGGTGATGAACCCGCCGTTCTCAGCGACCGGCGGTCGTGTGCGCGGGCACAGCACCGAGTTTGGGGCACGTCATGTCGAACAAGCCCTGCTGCGTCTCCAGCCCGGCGGCCGGCTGGTCGCGATCGTCGGGCGGGGTATGGCTTTGGACCGGCCGACGTTTCGTGCCTGGTGGGCTGACATTGAACAGCGCTATCGTGTCCGTGCGAATCTCGGCATGGACGGGAGCGTGTATGCCAAGTTCGGCACCTCATTCGATAACCAGATCATCGTCATCGACAAGGATGGCGCCACGGCCAGTGAATCCGAGATCATCACCGGGAGCGGCCTTTCGGTTCAGGAGGCATATGAGGTACTCAAGGACTTGTCCCAGGAGAACATCGTTGAACGAGTTCGCTACCACCATCCGGCGGCAGGCCGGCGAGATATTGAGGGCACTGTTTCAACAGCAACCGGCCTGTGGGACGGACCCCCTGGTCGAACTGATCAGTTGCCTGCTGGAGGACGGGGCAGGGGGCGTTCTGCCGATCCCCGACGTGCTGGTGACAACGGAACAGTGGTTCACCTGGAACCGTTTGGTGCAGTTGCACCCACGGGCGGTGGTACGGATGTTGATGCGCGAGCTGAATCGGGAACGGGCGACCCTTCCGGCGGAAAAGGACGCGATACGGACGTGGGCCGCCCGGCTGCTCCTGAGCACGCTGGACCGGATGGGGATGCTGTAGGCCAGATTCAGCGGGCGGTCATGCCCGCGGCGCTGCGCATCGAGGAGGGGACGGTATTCGCGGAATACCGGGTGCAGAAGGCCATTGTTCGGGGGACGCAGCCGCATCCGGCCCACGTGGTCGAGTCCACGGCGATGGCATCGGTGGAGCCGCCGGACCCCACCTATCAGCACGGTCTGCCGGCCGAAGTGATTACTGAAGGCCGCATCTCCGACATTCAGCTTGAAGATGTGATTTACGCCGGGCAGGCGACGGAGACCCTTCTGCCCGATGGCTCGCGCAACGGCCACTGGAACGGCGACGGCACGGGGATCGGCAAGGGCCGCGAGATCTACGCCTTCATCTACGAGCAGTTCCAGCAAGGGCGCCGCAAACACGTCCATATCTCCGCCTCGCACCAACTGCACGCTGATGCAGAGCGCGACCGGGATGCCGTCGGCGTACCGCTGCGGATCATCCACCAGGCCCGCTACGATGCGGACACCCCGATTCCGGCCGAATCGGGCGTCTTCTTCACGACGTACACGATGCTGAGTATGGATTTCGGCGGGGAGCGCCCGCGGTTCAAGCAGCTCACCGACTGGCTGGGGCCGGACTTCGATGGCCTGATCGCCTTCGACGAAGCGCATCTGATGAAGAACGCGGCCGTTACGCCCCACAGGGGTCGAACGACCACGGACGAGGGCACACTCCGCGGAAACATGGGCATCACGTTGCAGCGGTTCTGCCCGCAAGCCCGCGTTCGGTACTTCAGCGCGACGGGAGCCACGGAGGCCCGGCACATGGCCCCGTATGAACGGCTGGGGCTGTGGGGCGTCGGCGCGCCGTTTCCGGATTTCGCGGCGTTCCTGGTGGCGATGGAGCGGGGTGGCGTGGCCGCGATGGAAATGCTCTGCCGCGACCTGAAGTCTGTGGGGACGTACCTGGCCCGGACGATCAGCTACGGGCTGACCCGCCTCCCCGACGGAACCGTCGTCCCGGACAGCGGCGTTGAGTACGAACCGCTTATCCACCGGCTGACCGAGAACGAACAGGGGCAATATGACGAGATTGCTGACCTGTGGTCAGAACTTCTGGTAGCCTTCGAGGCGGCCGAACAGAACGCGTGCCAGAGACGAAACGGTGGGCGGTATGCCCAGTTCTACTCGGCCCAGCAGCGGTTCTTTCTGCAACTGATGATGGCTTACGCTCTGCCCGACGTGATCCCCGAGATCGAGAAGGACCTGACGCAAGGCCGGTCCGTTGTCGTCAGCCTGTTCAACACGGGTGAGGCCCAGGCCGACCGGAAAGTGCGGGATGCCCGTGCCCAAGGTATCGAACCGACCGAGTTGGATGCGACACCGCGTGAGATGATCGTCCAACTCATCGAGAAGCAGTTCCCCATCTACCAGTACCGTGAAGAGACCGACCCCGTGACCGGGAACGTCGTCAGTGTTCGCGTCGAGGATGCCGCGGGCAACCCCGAGATCAACCGCGAGAACCAGCGCCGGCAGCAGGAGTTGCTGGACAAGGTGGCGGACATGGACTTCCCGCACAATCCGATGGATGCCTTGATCGGGCGTTTCGGTGTGCAGAACGTGGCTGAAATCAGCGGCCGCAGCCACCGGTGGGAGAACGGCCGCTACGTCCGGCGGAAACTCCACGGCGTCAACCGGCGGCAATTGAACGAATACGAAACGCGGCTGTTCCAGAGCGGCCGGAAGCGGCTGGCCATCCTGTCGGGGGCCGGCTCGATGGGCATCAGCGTGCACGCCGACGTGGCGGCCCGAAACCAGCAGCGCCGCGTGTTCTACGCCTTTCAACTTTCATGGTCGGCCGACCAACAGATGCAGGCCTTCGGCCGCGTGCATCGGTCCAACCAGGTATCGGCGCCCGTGATCCGGCTCGTGCTTCTGGACCTGGCGGGCCAAAAGCGTTTGGTGAACGCCGTCTCCAAGCGTCTGGCCGCCCTTGGGGCGCTGACCAAGGGCGAGCGGCACTCATTATCGAGCGAGCTGTTTCGCCCGGAGGACGTCACGGACCCGTACGGGAAGGCTGCCCTCACGCGGCTATATCGGGAGACCACGGTCAACCGGCACATTGACATGGGGCTCGGCCTTCGCGACCTGGAACGGATGGGTGTTCTGAACAAAGAGAAAACCGCGGTGCGCGAGAGCTATGCCGCGAACGTCGAGCAATTCCTGAATCGGATCATGGTGTTGCACGTCGAGAAACAGAATCGGCTCTTCGAGCTTTTCTACGAGCGCTACCTTGAGGCGGTGGAGGCAGCCAAGCGGGCTGGAGCGTTCGATTTCGGCGTCGAGGAGATTCGGGCGCGAAATCTGCGGAGCGTCTCGGAACCCCAGACGCTCTTTGTAGACCCGGCTTCTGGCGCCCGGACAACCCTGCATGAGTTGGAGGGGGAAATCGATGTGGAACGGCACACGTTCGAATCGGTACTGGCCAGCTACGCGGGTAAGGGCTTCTACCGCAACCGCCGCAGCGGCCGTGTCTACGGGGTCGGGCCGCACATGGAGACCCGGC
>CAZQEN010000477.1:0-4561 GCA_964591605.1 uncultured Planctomycetales bacterium | reverse complement strand
AACGGAGAGGGAGGGATTCGAACCCTCGGTGCAGGCATTCACCCGCACGCCGGTTTAGCAAACCGGTGCATTCAGCCACTCTGCCACCTCTCCGGGGTGGGCTCTCGCGCTGAAACGGTCCAGGGACATTGTTCGGGACCTTCCGACGCGGCAGGGTGCTGGCGGTGGATCGCTCCCATTGGCCGGGACACCCTGCGCGGGGCGGTTGGACCCTCAGTCAACAGTATCGACATCTCCCACGAGCGTCAAGAAATCGACACCGCGAGCCCGATGGGCGCGTCCGCAAAACAATGACAGGCCATGTCCAGGTCGGATTCTGGAGTGCCGCGGCCGTGACGCCGGTGTGGCTGTCTTACGCGAAAGCCCGCGCGGCGTCGATGCCGCCACACTCCATCGTGCCGCCGAATCCCGGATGAACCTCCGAGGGCGTCTGCCCATGCTTCCGGGAAGGAAGGTCAGTGTCGTGGTGTCCGGACGGATCCCGGGTCACCACAAACGGCGGCCCGGCCCGGAAAAGCCGCCACGCCCGCCCGAGGCCGTCCGGGTATTGTAGATTCCCCTGGAGCCTGGGACGCTCCATTATCGCAGTTATTGGGCCCAGCCAGCCGGAGGAGCATACAATTGCCATCGTTCAACCCGCGATCCACGGACAGTCATCGACAAACTCAGCCGCGCAGGTGGACCATGGTGCTGAGATACAGGAGACCGCTGGCCGCGATCGTTCTCATGTGTCCGGCGCTGGCCGCGTGTGCGCCGGCCGATACCGACCGTGATGGCGACGTGGACCAGGACGATTTCGGCGTCCTGCAGCGGTGTGTCTCAGGTGAGGGCGTCGTATCCTCCGATCCGCAGTGCACGACGGCCGATCTCGACGACGACACCGACGTGGATACCGGCGATCTGGACGTCCTGGCCGAGTGCAACAGCGGCCCGTCGGTGCCCGCCGACCCGCACTGCACGCCTCAGGGCTACGTTTATTTCCCGCGGACCGCCCCGTGGTACCAGGACATCTCGAGCGCCCCTGTCGACGCCGAGTCCGCGACAGTGATCAACTGGCTGGCCTCCGTGGGCGGCTGGGGTACGGGCGTGATGCGCATCGACTACTCGATCGAGGTGCTCACGGCCGACGAAAGCACGCCGCTCCGCACGTTCACCAAGACCGGCGACTTCTACCGGCCGGACTGCGACGACGCTCCGGTGCCAATTCCGGCCGGCGGGGCACTCGAGGGCGAGAGCGGATATGAGTGCACCAGCGACGGCGACTGCCATCTCATCGTGGTCCACGAGCCGACGAAGAAGCTTTACGAAATGTGGCGGGCCAACATTGTCGGCGACACCTTTTATGGCGGATGCCTGGCGATCTGGGACATGAGCCGCGAGTACGGGCCGGCGGGGCGAGGTGAAAACTGCACCAGCGCCGACGCGGCCGGTTTCCCCATCGCACCACTGCTTTTTACGGCCGACGAAGTCGCCGCCGGCTGGATCGATCACGCCATCCGCTTCATTCTGCCGAACGCGCGGATCCGCGCGGGCGTGTACGTGCATCCCGCGACGCACATCGGCGCTCCCAGCGGGCCGTCCGGCGCGCCGCCGTACGGAGCCCGGCTGCGCCTCAAGTCGTCGTTCGACCTGAGCACGCTGCCCAACGAAGGCGCCCGTGTGGTTGCCCGTGCGATGCAGCGCTACGGCATCCTGCTCTCGGACGGCGGCAACATCGCCCTGACCGCGCAGAGCGACCGGCTCACCACACACAAATGGGACGGCCTCCTGGGCACCTATGACCTGCGAAACCTCCGCGTGACGGACTTTGAGATGATCGACGCCGGCCCGCGCATCACCTATACGGGCGACTGCGTCCGCGAGCCGTGAGATGTTTCTGCTTCCCGACTCTGGGGTGATACCCGTTGTCACCCGGGCCGGTTGACCTGCTTTGCGCCGAGAAGCCGGCGATTGGCTGAACCCCTCGTCAAGCTCACGTCCACGAGACGAACTTCGCGGTCGCGGTGTGATGGTCACGATGCCGGGCGCGACGCCGCCGGGGCGTCGTGTGGAGCGAGCTTTCGCCATTGAACGTCGGCTTCACGTGTGAGCCGGGCCTCATCTTTGTTCCAGGCCTGCAGCGCATCGCCGAGCCAGCCCTTGTAGAAGAGAAAGAGCCGGCCGTTGGTGATCTTGAAACTGGCCGGGTCGTAGTCGACCTTCGCGCCTTCCGCGATAGCCTTGGCACACCATTGTCCGTACGCCGGAGCATACTTCTCGGGCATGGCGGCGAACAGCTTGCGGTGAGCGGGGGTTGCGAACAGGAAGGTCATGCCGCGATAGGTCGAAGCCAGCTCCTTCCTGCCCATCTGCGGCTTGCCGGATTCGAAGTATGAGACCGCGTCGTAGCCCTTGAGCGCCAGGCCGCCCTCGCCAAGATTGAACTCCTTGAAATCCGCATGACGCGAGAGGGCTGCCATCTTCGCTTCGAAACGATCGAACGTGAAACGGTCGGTGTTGTTCCTGCCAACGTAGCGGAACACCTCCCGCCCGTCAGGCCCGATCAGGATAAGGGCGGGGTAATGCACGACCTGGCCGTGAAAACTGTACCCGCCGGGGATTCCGTACCGCTCGGCCAGCGCAGCGTCGGGGTCCCGGTAGATGTCAACCTCGGCCGCTTCCGCGCCGAGTTTGCCCGACCAGCGGCGGATCTCCTCCTCAGAGTCCGGCTTCAGAAAAACGTGCGCCACGCCGGCCACCCTGGGACCGTTCTGGACGTAATCCCGCGTGTATTTCAGGCAGAACGGGCATTCCGTCTTGAGCAGGAAATGCAGGGCGACGTAATGGCCGCGGTGTTCGGTGAGACGGAAGGTTTTCTGGCCGGCGTGCACCTCGAAGTCGTTGACTCTCGGGATGTCAGGCTTTTCTGCCGGTTCGGCCAGGCAGGGAAGAGAGACCAGCAGGCCAGACAGAATCGTCACACTCAGACGCATGCCGCAACCTCCAATGATTGAAGAAAACTCACCGCCCCTTCCGATGCGGCGGCCATGCGCCCGGTTACAGGCTCTCGGGCGCCCGTCCACATGGCCCCGTGATCCCGCCCACCCTCGGCGGCCCTGCGCAGGTCCGCGGGGGCGTGACACTCTGGGCGGAGCCTTGATCAGAACCCCGAACGTCCGTGAGGGGCCTTGTGCGCGATGGGAGTGAGCCTTGCCTGTCGTCGGGGGGCTTTTCTCGTCGTGAGGCAGGCCCGTCGCTCACGCTCCGGGTTCTGATGGTTGCCGCATCCTATCCCGCGGATCATGTCATGGACCCCAGGTCCGCCGATCGCCGACAGCCCACTTCCGCCGGGTAGGGCGGTTCTGTATGATTCCCCACACGTGACGAGTCCCGTTTGTCCAGAAGAGGAAGGAGTCGCAAGCAATGACGAATCACCACATGATTGGTTTGGCCATCATGGGCGCCCTGCTGGCCATGGCGGCCGGTCCGGTCTTTGCCCAGTCGGGCAAATACAACGGTCTGAACACGCACCTGGGCAACCTCTCACGCCTGTCGGATGCGAAAACGCGCTCCATCTCCCCCGAAAACTTCACGGGCGAAAAAGGCAAGGCCGGCATGGCCGAGGATGGCACCGGCAAAAACGCCTCACGCGACCTGGGCCGCGGCTGGAAGGTCTCGCCCTCCGTCCGTATCAAGGCCAAGAGCACCTTCACGCTCTGCGACATTGCCGGCGAAGGGTGCATCCAGCACATCTGGATGACGCCGGCCGGCAACTGGCGCTTCATGATCCTGCGGGCGTACTGGGATGGCGAAGACAGCCCCTCCATCGAGGCGCCGGTGGGTGATTTCTTCGCCTGCGGATGGGGTAAGTATGCGCAGGTGTCGTCGCTGGCCGTCTGCGTCAACCCGGGCAGTGCCTTCAACTGCTACTGGCCGATGCCGTTCCGCAAGGCGGCGAAGATCACGATGGAGAACATCGGCGACGCCGACGCCACGCTGTATTACCAGATCGACTACACGCTGACCGACGTGCCCGATGACGAGGCGTATCTGCACGCCCAGTTCCGCCGCTCGAACCCGACGCAGTACAAGAAGGTGCACACGATTCTCGAAGGGGTGAAGGGTAAAGGCCACTACGTGGGCACGTACATGGCCTGGGGCGTGCACAGCAACGGCTGGTGGGGCGAGGGTGAGATCAAGTTCTACATGGATGGCGATATCCCCGCGGGCGTGAGCGTCGCCGAGGCGGTGGCCGAGCACGGCGGCAAGTATTTCCCGACGATCGCCGGCACGGGCACGGAGGATTACTTCTGCGGCTCCTACAATTTCGAGAACAAGGCCACGAAGCAGTACCAGGAGTTCACGACGCCCTACGCCGGCCTGCCGCAGGTGATCCGCCCCGACGGCGTCTACATCTCGCAGCAGCGTTTCGGCCTGTACCGCTGGCACATCACTGACCCGATCCGCTTTGAGAAGGACCTGGCGGTCACGATCCAGGCGATCGGCTGGCGCGACGGCGGGCGTTACCTGCCGCTGCAGGATGACATCGCCTCGACCGCGTTCTGGTACCAGACGGAGCCGC
>CAZQEN010000476.1:0-4597 GCA_964591605.1 uncultured Planctomycetales bacterium | reverse complement strand
AACACCCTCCGTCACGGCTTCGCTCCCGAATCGACCACCCCCCGCCCCTAGAGCCCTTTTCGGTATGAGAGTTTCGTGCTGGGTGCGCTAGGCCCGGCATTCATGCCGGGTCACCGGGCGGCATCGGATTACCCATGCCGGTTCACCGGCATTCTCGTCCTGGCTTGAGCCACCGGCGGCGCTAAAGCAGGAAGAGAAGCCCGCTGGAAGCGGGCTCGAGGCCGACGGGACGCCCCGAACCCGGCCTGAAGGCCGGGCCTAGCGCAGACAACCGAAACCGTGTCACCGAAGGAGGCACCAGAGCCGTGTTCGGTCAGAGTGTCTGTGCATTTGCCCATCTGTTCAGTACAATGGCACCTCGGGAAGAGCAACCAGGACGGGGAGCCGTCCCTTGAGTGAAGCGGACCAGGTGCTCATGGATGCGGTACCTTTGCGGCCGGAGGACACGACCCAACCCTCCGACCCTGCGCGGTCCCGGCCGCAGGAGATTGAGTCGCCCGCTCAGAATCTCATTCGCCTTGTCCGGGACGACGGCGCTGCCGACCTGAGCGCCCGGTGGAACGTCCTCAACGAGGAGGGCACCCGGCATTTCCTCGCCGGACAGTTCAACCCGGCGCACGCCGCCTTTGAGGCCGCTCTCGAAATCGCCCGCCAGTTCCCCGCGAACGATCTGCGCATCGCCACCAGCGTCAACAACCTCGGTGAAACCTGCCGCATGCTCGGCCGCTTCCACGACGCCCGCCCGCTGCTCGAGGAGGCCCTCGCCCAGCGCCTCGAGATCCTCGGCCCGCAGCATCCGCACGTCGCCCGGAGCCGGAACAATCTCGGCTTCCTGTGTGAGTCGCTCGGGCTCTACGACGAAGCGCTGCGGCACTACCGCGACGCCTGCGCCGCGATGAGCCGTCTGCCCGCGGTGTATCCGGCAGAACTGAGTTCGACGCTCCTGCATCTGGCCCGCCTCGCCGCCACCTGCGGCGCGCAGGAGCAGGCGGCGCGGCTCCTCGACCAGGCCCGCGACATCATCGCCACCTGCATGAAGCCGCAGGATGCTGAGGCGGGTCTGCAGCTCTACATCTCCGCCCAGGTGCATGAGATGAGCGGCCAGGTCCGCGAAGCGTGGCGTTGTTATCGATCATCGCTGCGGCTCCTGGCCGCCGCCCTGGGCACGAATCACTATCTCTTGGCGCCTGTCCTCGCCGGCGCCGGCCGCATCCTCCGCGCCCGCGGCCACACCGCCGTCGCCGAAAAGGTCCTGCATCGGTCTCTCGAAATCTTCGAGGCCACCTTCGACGCGCCGCACCCCGAGATCGGCGGCGTGCTCAACAGCCTTGCCGAGTTGTATCGCACCACCGGCCGCGGCAGCCTCTCCGAGCTGCTCTATCGCCGCGCCCTCCACATGGTCGAAAGCACGCTGGGCGAGACTCATCCCGACGTCGCCGCCGTTCTCTGCAATCTTGCCCTGCTGCACGAAGAGCAGGGCGACCTGAAGACCAGCGCCGAGCTCATGAGCGTCGTCGAGCACATCGACAACGCCACTCAGCTCCCGTCGCCCGAGGATTTCGACAATCTCAGCACCGCCACGATCGGCCGATGATCTGACGCCGTCGGTTCATTCACGATCCGGTATTCCACGCACGTCAGGCCGCCGGCGCGATTGAACAGGATGTAGTCAATGCGCCGATCCGGACGGTCGGCGGGGTAGGTAAAAACCTGCTCCATCTGCGTCGTGCCGGGCGAAGCCGCGTTCGTCTCCTGCTCCGGATCCGGCGACGCCGGGCCTGTCGCAGCCAGCCTCGCCGGCGCTATGAACGAGTCCTGCATGAATGTCAGCAGCTCCCCAAGCACCTGTGACTCGGGGCGCGCATTGAGATCTCCCGCGAGGATCACCGGCTGATCGATATGCCGTGCGGCCAGCTCGCGGAACACCCGCACCGACGCCATCCGCTCGCCGTCATCGGCGTGATAGTCAAAATGCGTTGCATAGAAGTGCAGTGGCCGCTGCGCGCCGCGCACCGTCACCTCCAGGATCCCGCGCTGCTCGCCGGGCAGCGACCGGGGCAGGTGATGGTTCCGATACCCGATCACCGGCAGCTTCGTCAGCACCGCGTTCCCGTATTCGCCCCCCTGGTAGGGGATGTTCTTCTCGAAGATCGACTGCATCCCCGTCAACCGGCCCAGTTCCGCCGGCTCATCGATGCCCCCGCTGCGCTCGACCCCCCGGTCCACTTCCTGCAGAGCCACCAGGTCGGGCGACTCCCGGCGGATCACCTCCGCAATGCGCGGCAGATCGACCCGCCCGTCCATCCCTGCTCCATGATGGATGTTGTAACTCATCACCCGCACCAGCACCGGCCCCGCCGGCGCGCATCCCCCGCACCACGCAGCCGCCAGAACTCCGAAAACCAGCCGCAGCATCTTCATCTCAAATCTCAGCTCCCCCGTCTCGAATCTCAGATCTCAGATTGGGTTGCGGGCAACGCCCGCCCCGTGCCTTCCCCGCCCCCGTGACCTGTGCAATCGCCTTGTTCCCCAGGTAACCCAGGATCACCAGCACGACCAGCGTCGCGGCCAGCCCGCCCACAAACAGCCACGTCTGGTGCGGCTTCTCGAAGCTCAGTTGCGACAATCCCGCCCCCAGAAACACCGCGAAGCCGGTCCGCGGACTGATGCCCAGCAGCGTCCCCGCCAGATATGCCACCGGATGAACCCGCGCCGCCGACAACGCCAGGTTGGTGATCGCGAAAGGGGAGTTGGGTGGAATGCGGATCAGTGTGACGATCAGCAGCGACTTCCAGGATCCGCTTCTGAGCAGCGCGTTATAGACCGCGCGGCTTTTCTCGTGCTCCTCGAGCAGTTGCACCACCCGGTCGCCTGAGGCCAGCCGTCCGATGACATATGCGACAGTCGATGCGCCGGCGATCGCCGTCATCATGGCCGCCAGGCCGAGCCGCAGTCCGAACGCCCAGCCGCCCATCACGGCGTACGCGTACGTCGGCATCAGCGCCAGCCCGCCCAGCACCGTGAACGCGCCCACGTAGCTTAAAAACCCTTCCAACGGGTGGGCCTGCAGCCAGGGAGCAATCCGGCTCATGAGCCCGATCACCGCCACACCCGCCAGCGCCGGCGTGCTCGCCGCGACCACGGCCAGCGGCCCGGCTGGCCCCAGCCGCCGGAACCCCCGCCAGACCGCCTGGGCCTGGCGCGAGACCTCTGCGGCAAAACTCTCAGGCGCCGGCGTCGGCTCTTCGTCGACCGGCGGACGTTCCTGCGCGGGTGGAGAGGGTGTGCTGCTCATCCGGTGGTCACTTCTTCGCCTGGCCGCTGCCCGCCAGACCCCGGTTCAGCAGCAGGTACGTGCCCGTCTTCCCCGCCACCGCGATGTCCAGCCGCTTGTCGCCGTCCAGATCGACCGTCCGGATCTGCATCCCGGTCCCCACGCCGTCGTTGTAGCTGATCGCGTCACGCGTGAACGCCTTGTCGGCGGGATTGAACACGAAGCGGAACAGGCACACCGGCTCGCTCAGGCCCGGGTCGCCCTCGGTATGCGCCCGCCAGCGCTTCCCGGTGATGATCTCCGGGCGACCGTCCCCGTCGAGGTCCGCCCACACCAGGCAGTGGAGCTGTGAGAAGCTCCGGTCGATGTCGTGCCGCGTCCACGTGATCTCGCCGTCGTGCTGCGGACCCTGTTCGAGCCAGAACAGTCCGTAGTCGTGCGCCTGCCCCACGATCACGTCGTTTTTGCCGTCGCCGCTCACGTCGACCACCAGGAACGGCAGGCTCACGTGCTGCAGGTTGAATGCCTTGTGGTACTTCCATTTACCACTCCAGCGGTCCTCCGGCGCCTCGTACCAGCCGTGCTGAACCAGCATGTCCTTGCGCCCGTCCCCGTTCAGGTCGCCCACCGCCATCCCGTGCCCGTTGTGTTCGCCGATGTCGAAGCGCTTGAACTCCGGCATCGCCCCGTCCTTGCCCGGCCGGATCCGCACCGCCGTGACCGGATGATTCGGCGTCCAGCGGTTCACCACCAGCTCGGGCACGCCGTCGTCGTCGAGGTCCTCCAGCAGCGTCCCCTCGCACTCGCCGAAGTTCCGGCTCAGCAGGTGCTGCTTCCACATGTTCCCCGCCGCGAGCCCCTCCTTGCCCGGATGCTCGAACCAGTGCACGTTCTGCGAAAACCACGAGCCCGAGATGACATCCACCCACCCGTCGCCGTTCAGGTCCATCGCGTGGTCGCCGTTGGTCCCCAGGTACTCGTTGTTCGGCCCGGTCGGATCCAGCTTCCGGAAGGGGTGGGCCTTCCAGGTCGGCGCCTCATACCACGCCGGCCCGGCGATCACGTCCAGCTTTCCGTCCTTGTTCACATCCGCGATCGCGCATCCCTCCCCCAGGTTGTCGGCGAGCATCTTCTTCTCGAAGCGCATCAGCCCGGGCTTGGGCGGGTCTCCGGCCAGCCCGGCATGCGGGTATGACACCAGCAGCGCAGCGGTACACACGATGTGGTTCTTTGTCAGGTACACGGCAGTCATCTCCCAAAACGCGCAAGCCATCCGGGCGAGGGCCGACGCCGGTCGGCCAGAGGCCCGCTAGTTATCGCCGG
>CAZQEN010000475.1:0-4642 GCA_964591605.1 uncultured Planctomycetales bacterium | reverse complement strand
TGGTCAGACATTCGATCGTCAGGTCGCCGACGCGGATCGTCTTGCCGTCGAACGGTGCCGGCGATTTCGTCGCTGTGCCCGGCCATGTAGCCGATCGAGAACACGTGGATCCAGGTCGAGATGAAGGTGACCATGAAGAACATGATCACGGTCAGGCTGTCGAGATTGACGCCGACGGTCAGGGGCGTGCTGCCGAGCTGTGCCCAGAGAATCGGGTGGTGCAGCGTGCTCGCCGCCGCCTCCCGTGCCGCCGCGTCCATGCCGCGCCACTGCACGAGCACGATCGCCGAAAGCACGCAGCTCGCCGCGATGGCCGCCGTCGCCACCCAGCCCGACAGCGGTTTGCCGATGCGGGCTCCGAACAGCGCGAGGACAACGAAGCTCACGAGCGGAATCGCCACGCCGGCCACGAGCATGATCTCGAGCTGACTCATCTCTTAGTGTTCCCCCTCTCGAACTTGCTCGGCCGCCAGACTTCCGCTCAAGGCCGCCAGCCGAGTGGCGTGCTCGCGCTCGAGATGGTTCCAGAACGCGGCGGCGCGTCTGTCCTGCTGATCAACGGCTCTTGATCGCTCGTTCAGGTGGCGCTGGCCCTTGATGCTCGAGTTCTGGAGCGAATCCGCCCAGGCACGAAGCTGTCTGGACACCGACTCACTCAGAGATTTGAGATTTGAGATTTGAGATTTGAGATGGGAACACCACGGCTGGCGCTCGCAGAACGTCAACATGGAACGCGTTTCCGCAGTCGATCCCCTCGCTATGTAGATGAAGGTGAGCAGCTCCTCAGTCGTTCCGCGCTCAAATCCCTCGGCGATGTTGTTGCTGATGGACAGAGACGACCGCTGAAGCTGATTCCGAAGGTCCCCTTTCCGATCGAACGCTCGATCCTCCAACAGCGCGAAGATGCCCTCGGCCAGCTCGATGGCCGCCTTCCACACAGGCAAATCTTCGAATCGGCTGTATTTCATAGCAGCTCTGATTCCCGACTTTGACACTTCATTTCAAATCTCAGTCTCAAATCTCACATCTCAAATCTCAGATTTCAAATCTCAAATCCGGGATCTGAACTTGCCTCTGTGATCCAAATCGTCGTTCCAGATTCCCTCACCTCTCCGGCTCCGGAAGAAGTCAGCCCGGCAGCCCCTCGGCACCGGCGACTGGAGCATCCTCACCCTCGCAGCGCATCTCCCCGGTCGACGTCGATCGTCGCCAGGTTGTTGTAGTAATTGACGAAAATCGCGATCGCGATGGCCGCCTCCGCCGCCGCGAGCACGATGACGAACAGGGCGCTGATCTGTCCGTCGATGTTGCCGACCTGATAACGCGAGAAGCCGACCAGGTTGATGTTCGCGGCATTCAGGACCAGCTCGACGCCGATCAGGATTCCCACCGCATTCCGCTTGATGGTCATGACGTAGATGCCGCAGCAGAACATGAATGCGGCGAGGACGACATAATGCGTGAGTGTGATGGGAACCAGATTCATCGATTCACCGTCGCTCCGCCCGGGCCAGGTACGCGGCCCCGATCATCACCGCCAGCAGCAGCACGCTCGCCAGCTCGAACGGCACCAGATACGTCGTGAGCAGCGACCGGCCGATCTGTTCAACCGTAAAGCCGTCCGCCGCGGTCCGCGGCGCGGGCCAGCTCACACGCCGCAGCGCCGTGACCAGTCCCACAAACAGGGCCAGGCAGACGATCGCCCCGGCAATGACCTCGATCCGCCTCGGGACAAACTTCACCCACGGCGACTTGCTGGTCAGCATGACGCCGAAAATGATCACGATGAGCGTACCGCCCGCGTAGACGATCAACTGGATCGCCCCCAGGAAATTGGCGGCCATCAGGAAATAGAGCACGGCGACCGAGCCCAGCGTTCCGAACAGACACGTGGCCATGCGGACGATATTGGCCGAGATGACGCAGCCCAGCGCACAGAGGGCGGCCGCCCCGCCGATGATGTAGAAGGCGATGGCTTCGACGGTCGACGCCGGCGCGACGATGGCTCCCGCACCCTCTGGTGAACCTGACTCCTGGGCGGTTGCGTCGACCGGCTCCGTCTTCGCAGCCTGCGTCGCCGGACTCTCATCCTGCGCGTCCACCGACGCACCCGGCGCGCCCAGTGCCAGGAACGCAGCTATCGTCAATGCTCGCATCACGTCATCATGACCCTGGTAAGACATCGATTGCCAGTTGCCCGACCAGCCGCCGCCGGTTGATCCACCCGTAGAGCATGATCACCACGAAGCCGAGCACCAGCACCACGCCGATCCCTGTCATCAGCACGTTCGCCGACCGCGCCAGCAAACCCTGCGGCGTCACGGCCAGTTCCCAGATGGTGTTCCCCAGCAGCACGACCATCGTCAGCGGCAGCAGCACCTGCACGCACGCGTACATCACCTGATCCAGGCGGATCCGCGGCAGCGTCCAGCGGATCCAGATCTGCACGTAAAGGAAGAAGAATGACTTCGCCACCAGCCAGAGTGGTCCGCTGAACAGGACGCCGTGCAGGCCCTGCTGCCAGATGGTCCAGGCGGCATGATCGCTCCCCCACCACTGCTCGGCCAGGCCGGCCGGCAGCGGTGAGTGCCATGCGCCGAAAAACAAGACCGACGCGAGAGCACTGACCGCGTACATCTCCGCATATTCGGCGAAGAAGAACAGCGAGAAGCGGAAACCGCTGTATTCGGTGTGATAGCCGGAGACGAGTTCGCTCTCGGCTTCGGGCAGATCGAACGGGGCCCGCTTGCAGCTCGCCAGGGCCGCCAGGAAGTACGTCACGGCCGCGACGAACGTGAACGGATTGGCGAACGCCAGCCAGGTGTGAAAACCGCCCGATTGCAGGTTGCCGATGGTCGAGAGCTTGAGCGCGCCGGCCGTCATGACGGGCACCAGCAGCGACATGCCCAGCGGAATCTCGTACGAGACCATCTGGCACGCCTCACGCATCGCACCGTAGACGCTCCACTTGTTGTTCGACGCCCACCCGGCGAGCAGGACACCCACCACGCCGATCCCGATCATGGCGAGGATGAAAATGAGCCCGACGTCGAGGTCGCGGAAGACCCACGCCGCGCTGAACGGGAGGGCAATGAACACGCACACCGCCGGCACGAAGGCCAGATAGGGCGCGAGGCGGAACAGCGGCTTGTCAGCCCCTTCGAGCAGGATGTCTTCCTTCTGAAGCAGCTTGACGCCGTCGGCGATCGACTGGGCCCAGCCGTGCCAGCCTCCGACGCGCATCGGCCCCAGGCGGCTCTGAATGCGCCCCGCGACCTTGCGCTCCCACCAGATGCCGAACATGGCCACGACGGAGACAAAGGCGATCACGCCCACCAGCGAAATCACGTCGCGGACAAGCTGAAACTGCAGCGGCCAGAGGAGATACGCGATCGGCGCCAGCCTCCCCGCGTGAGGAGGATAGGGAATCGGCCTCTTCTCGAACAGAGCAGTCTCGTTGGCCCGCACTTCACGGTCGAAGAGAAGCGTTCGCTGGATCTCTTCGACGGTCAGATCGGCGCCGAACGCGCCGCGTACCTCGCGTTCGAACACGCTCTGTTGCCGGGCGAGATGATCGACATAGCCAAAGAGCAGTCCACCGGCCCAGACAGCGAGTACCGCCCCCACTACGCCGCCCCAGAAAATCAGTGCGGCAAATCGGAAGAGAAATGGCCCCAGGCGACCGGCGATCGCCACCACCCCCGCCGCGACCACCATCAGCACCGCGGTCGCCACAGGACCGCCTACGGCCAGCAGCATGAGCAGCGGATGATCGGCCAAGCGGAACCAGGCGAGGTGCGCCCAGCCAATGACGGCCAGCACGACCAGGACGGCGGCCAGCGCAAACAGCAGCCGGATGGCCCGGCCCTTCAGGCTCGGGTCCCATCGCTGTCTCAACGCCTGCTGCGCGGAAAACTCAGCCATATCGAGACGACACCTGCCTCAACCACAGAGAGTGCGGATTCTAGCGGCGACGCCGAAAGCGTCAAACCATTGCCAGTTTTCAATTTCCGATTGCCGACTGCCGATTGAAAACGAACTTGCGGCGCCTCTCCAAATCGGAAATCGGCAATTGGCAATCACCTACCGGTCCACCTCGCCCATGACGATATCGATGCTGCCCACGATCGCCGGGACGTCGGCCAGGAGCACGTTGCGGCATACGTGCGTGGTGATCGAGAGGTTGCAGAAGCTCGGCCCCCGCGCCTTGACCCGGCTGGGGATCGCCGAGCCGTCGCCGACCACGAGAAAGCCGAGCTGCCCGCGCGGGTTCTCGCCCTCGAAATACACCTCGGCCTCGGGCAGTTTCATGTTCTTGGGTACTTTGGCCTTGAATTCCCCGTCCTTGGGCATCTGGGCGATGCACTGCCGCAGGATCCTCACCGACTGCTTCATTTCGAGCATGCGGATCCAGTAGCGGCTCCAGCAGTCGCCGACGACCACCTCGCGCGGAATGCCGTCACTGCCGCCCGGCACGGCCACCGGCACGTCGAACTCGAACCGGTGGTAGATGTCGTAGGGCACGTTCTTGCGCAAATCCCATTTGACGCCGCTGCCGCGCAGGCACGGGCCGGTCAGCCCCCAGGCGATCGCGTCCTGCGGCGAAATGACGCCCACTCCGGCCGTTCGCTTCACGAAAATG
>CAZQEN010000474.1:0-4647 GCA_964591605.1 uncultured Planctomycetales bacterium | reverse complement strand
ACCACCTACACCCCGGCCACGTTTTTGAGTGGCGCGCCAGGCCAGGCTGGCAAGGGCGCTGGCCTGATTCAAGCCGACCCAGTCTATGCGGATGTCGCCGACAACGATTTTCATCTATCGGCCGGAAGCCCCTGCGTAGATGCCGGAGCACCGGTTGAGGCTTTCAGCGTGTTCCAGGGTCTTTACGGTATTGAGATCAAAAGGGATGTGGACGGTTTGCGTCGGCCACACGGGAGTGGTTATGACATCGGCGCCTTCGAACGTTAATCGTGGCCTGACCGCTCACGGTCGGCCAAGGCCGTTGCTGAGGGCGTGACGGCGATGCGCTGATCGACGTATATTCCCTTGCCCGCGCTCGTCTGGCGAACGTCGTTGCATAAACGCACAGTCAAGTGTACTCGTCCATTTAACTTTCGCGCGAGGCTCGCCTCCAGCCGTCGCTGATCATCGCCTGAAAAACCCTTACCCGGACCAACGTTGAGCACAGCACGGCCAGGCGTGTCCTGGTAGAACTGGAATTGATGCACGTGTGAGAAGGTGGCATCATGCGTGTTGATCGCCGTCCAGGGGATGAGCGCGCCATCCGATGCCACCAGCACCTCCTGCGTGCGGTGGCCCTGGACGGCCTCGAGCAGCAGATGCTGCCGCCCGCAGGCCGCGCATCGGTCCGCGACAAACGTGGCAAAGTCCCCGGTGCGATATCGGATGAACGGCACAACGGTATTGATGAAGCCGGTGCCAACGATCTCACCCCTCTGCCCCGGTAAAGAAATCGGCCGGCCCTCCTGATCAACGAGTTCACAATACCCGTACCCGGGCCACACGTGATAATGCGTGGAATGCTCGCACTCTGAAGCGAGCACGACTTTTTCCGTGTGCCCGTAGCATGAGAAATAGCGGCAGCCGAAGACCCTCTCCACGAGCTCACGCTGCTCCGGATAGACGATCTCGGATTCCGCGATCAGTCCGCTGATGTTCGGCGGCGCGTTGATGCCAGACCGGAGGACAAAGCGGGCGAGGGCTGCGGCAGTCGAAGGATACACGTGCAGAAAACATGGCCCCAGGCCGCGCATATGATCCAGGTAGCGGGCCATGTTCTCGTCGTTCAAGTGGAAGGTGCTGTAGCAGTGCTGACGAAGCAGCGGGTCGTAGGCGTGGTAGAAGCCTGGCTCGACGTCGTGAACGGTCCGCCCGCGCAAAACCGCCAGCGGCATCCGCAGGCGATATCCCGCCCGCTGCCAGCTTGCCAGCAGATAGGCATACTCCAGAGGCGAGCGGTCACGGTCAATATAGAACCTCAGAGGCCGCCCGCCCGTTCCACCGGTTGAGATGACGTCGGCGTTGTACGGATGCGGGAACTTTGTGCACATCGAATGCAGGTGCTCCCGGATCGTGTCGGCATCGATCAGTGGAAGCCCCAGCAGGTCATCGAGCCCCTTCAGATCCCCGGGTTCGAAGCCGATGTTGCGGAACACCTTGCGATAATAGGGCGAGCGCTCATAGGCGAGCGAGATGATCTGCCGGACCTTGTGAAGCTGCCAGGCCGCCGCTTCGTCTCGGCTCCAGGTATCGCTGCGCCGGACCCACTCCAGGGCGGTTCGGAACCTGCGCCCGAGCCAGATCTCCGGTGGAACCAGGGCCAGTGCGCGCGCCGCGCGGTGTTGCAGGAATCGACCGGTCCGCTCCCACGCGTCGCGGCGGGACCAGGCCAGGGGGCTTCGCTCCCATTTTGCGGGAATATCACGCTCGACCCGCGGAAAGCCCCAGTTGCACAGGAGCTCATCCCAGCGGACCAGGATCCCCTCAAGACTGTTCAGCCCGCCTGCACGCCGGGCCGCCGCCGCGAATTGGCGATACCGCTTTGTGTTCGTCAGAAGATCGACGATTCGTTCGGAGAACGCGTCAATGTCGCGAGCCGGGGGTCGCCAGCCATTCCGGCCGTCTTCCACCAGATCGCCCAGATCGCCTACATCCGACACGATGCAGGGCAGGCCGGCCATCATGGCTTCCATAACTGCCAGCGACAGGCCCTCGGAGTCCGACGTGAGCACGAACAGCCGCGCATCCCGGAGCCAGCGCTCGACCCGGCTCTGCCTGCCCGCGAAGACGACATTGTCAGACAGTCCAAGCTGCGAGCTCTGCGCTTTCAGCGAGTTCAGGTCGGGACCGTCGCCCACGATCATGACTTTGACCCGGGGCAGCGTATCCGCAACCCGGCGAACCACCTGGAGGAGAATGTCCAGTCGCTTGATCGGCACCATCCGCGAAACCGTGATCAGATCGTATGTGCGTGTCCCGTTGCCATGGCTGAACCGCGTCGGGTCGATGCCGCCGGGTATGACCTCGACGGCGGCACTCACACCCGAGCGTCGCAGGAACTGCCGCGCGCCTGTCCCCATCGTGATAACGAGGTCCATCTGGCTCACCGCTCTGAGCAGTGCGCGTTCCAGACTCGGACTCGGCTTCGAAACCATGTTGAACAATCGGCTCTCCGTGTGGATCCCGCCGTTCAGGATTTCCACCCAACCTCCGACGCAGTAATACACGCAGCGGGCTCCCAGCAGCCGACCCAGCACCAGAGCCATCAGACCGTTCAGCAGCAGGTGGAATCCGCCAACGACATTCGCCCGACAACACAGGGCGGTGATGAAGAAGAGCACGGAGCGCGCCGGCACACGCCCGATCATTCGCCGAAGCCAGGCGGGCGGACAGACATAACTGACTTTGTCGATCGGCACAAAGCGGCCGTCGGTGACTATCCAGAGGTGCTGGCAGTAGGCCGACTCCGCCAGCGGCCGGGCATGGGCCTCGATCCAGTTGTCGGAGGCAAAACTGCCGGTGAGCACAACACGGGCCCCGGTTGTTGCGGGGCGGGTCGACGGGCCGCCGCGGAGGCGCCTGAGAAGCGTCGCCAGCAGATTCACGAGCCCGACGATGAGGTGGCACAGCACCAGCGCCGACCATCTGACGAGAGCGGGCTGCGGCCCGGACTCGTGCAGACGGTCAAAATGCGTTCTGTGCGGTTCCCGCTCCCGTCGCACCAGGGCATCGCTGGTGTGCCGTTTCGAACGGGCCGGCCGGCGCTGTTGGGCTTTGATCACAATCGTTCTCAGGAGGTCAGAATCGAGACGCGGTCAGATTCAAAGTCCGTTTTACAGACAGTGGGAAACTCCAGGCGCGTCCAGGGAATGGACATGTTGCAGCGCCCCGCATGGTCGGCGGCATTCCACTCCAGCAGCCGCCGCGTGGTGGTGACGAGGATCTTTCCCGTGTGGTGGGCCTCGGCCAGGCGGCGGAGGGCGGCCACGCCGGCCGGCGTGAACGGGTGCTCGCGGTGGTGGATCTTGCCCAGGTGCGTGTAGAGGATGCAGCAGGCCTCACGCTCGACGAGTCGGTCCAGGAACGCCGGCGTGAGCACGTGCTCGATCGCGCGGCCCTGGTCGCACGAGCTGACCCCGCCCCAGTGCGGGTTGCAGCGCAGGAACTCATCCACCGGCTGGCCGTCGCGCAGGCGGGCCGGCCGCAGCAGGTGGTTGCCCGCGTGCGGCCGGTACTTGCCCGAGCCGAGCCGGCCGATCACCTGCTTGGCCGCCTCCTTGGCGAGCGTCCGGGCGGAGGCGAGCGGGTGGCGGCGGTCGAACAGGCCGCCCAGGCTCGTGGGGGCGTCCTGGCCGATGACGCTGGTGACGCGGCCGCGCCAGACATAGCGGATGCCAAAGCCGCAGGTCAGATCGGCGTGGTAGGCCGGGTGTCCGGGCTCGTCGCCGTGTCCGCACATCCGGTCGGCTCCGAAATTCGTCGGGGCGACTGCGTGATCGATCCACACCTCGAGCTGGCAGCCGTGGCGGTCGAGCTCGTCGAGCGCCCGGCCGGCGTGGCTTCGGCTCGTCGCCAGGTCGCCGTAGGAGTGCAGGCAGTCGATGTGCCCGCTGCGGATCAGGTCTCGCACCATCGCCCGGCCGGCGTCGTCGGTGTTCCAGTAGGAGAACTGGCCGGGCGGCATGTCGAAGTAGATCGAGTTGCCCACCTCCAGGCCCAGCCCCGGCCCCATCGACGTATCCTGCGTCGTGTTCAGGAAGCGCATGATCTCCCAGTACACGTGCCGGTCCGGGGTCTCATCCAGATCACTGCAGATCGCGAGCATCGCGCGGTAGGGGTAGGGATATGGCCGGAGTTCAACAGGCGGCGATGACATTCTTCTGATGGCTGCGGTGATGATCCCGAACGGCCCGGAGGTATACTTCGCGCGTGCGCTCGGCGACCACGGCCGGGTGGAACCGCTCAGCGGCCACCTGGCGGGCCTTGCTGCCCATCCGTGCTCGCAACCCTTCATCGGAGAGGATCTGCGCCAGTCGCTCCGCGATGTCGTCGGGATCGGTCGGGTCCACGAGATAGCCGGTCCGGCCGTCCTGCACCATGTAGGGCATCCCGCACCGGTTGGAGGTCACCACGGGGACTCCGGCGGCCATGGCCTCCTCGATGCCCATGGGCGAGCCTTCCTCCAGCGAGACCAGGGCAAACACGCTCGCGGCCGCCAGTTCGCGGCGCACCTGCTCGCCGTTGAGCGGGCCGAGCAGTGATATGCGATCCTGCAGACCGAGCTCCTGGATTTGCCTCTGCACGCGTCGTCCGTAGGACTGATCACTG
>CAZQEN010000473.1:0-4671 GCA_964591605.1 uncultured Planctomycetales bacterium | reverse complement strand
TGTCACCGTAGCGCATGGTCAGGTTGCGGATCTGGACGACCGGGGTCGGGGCAGAGGTCATCGGGGCCGGCGGTTCAACCGAGGTTTCGCTCATCGTGTGAGTATCATAACCCCGGATCGGCCGTCTGCCTCGGCGGGCACACGTCTGCGATCGCAGGACGCCGCCGCCCGCTTGGGGGGTCCGGCAGCGCCGGCGACGCTACTCTGAGGGGAGGGCCGTGGGCACGGCATCCAGCTCCAGCCGAACCGTCCAGGGGGGTTGCTCGCCCTCGGGAACCTCCACCGAGAGCAGCAGACGATCCTCTTTGTGCTGAACCGCGGCCGTCCCACCCGTGAGCATGGCGGAGGCCAGGACCGTTCTGCCATGAGCAGGCAGATCGATCGCGCCGGTCGGACGCTCAAGCAGATGCAGATACACGATGCGTCCCCGGCGGGTGGAAACGTACTGGTCGGTGGGCTCGTAAGGGCCCACGCGGGTCTTGTACACGCCCTCGCCGCACTTCTCGAGCCAGGCGCCGATCTGCAGCAGGGTCTCGGCCTGGCGGGCCTCGATGCGCCCGTCGGACTGGGGACCCACGTTGAGAAGCAGGTTACCCCCCCGCCCGGCGACGCGCACCAGGTCGCACAGGCATTCGGACGCCGTCTTGAGCTTGTCGTCGGGCTTGTAGGACCACTGGGTGCCGATGGTCGTGCAGTATTCCCACGGCAGGACCGCTTCGACGCCGCCGATCTGATCTTTGCGTGTGGTGAAGGACCCTGGAATGCCCGCCCCGTCGTTGACGAGGGCGTGAGGTTGGATTTCCTGAATCAGCTTCAGCAGGCCGTGGGCATCCCAGTCCGTCGGCGGCAGGTTCAGCCCGTCGAGCCAGATGATGTGGACGGGGCCGTAATTGCCGCACAGTTCGCGCATCTGACCGTGGAGATACTTGACGTAGTCGTTGTGCCTCGGGGAGCAGTAATCCCGGTGGATCCAGTCGGGCAGCGAGTAATAGAAACCCAGATGCAGGTCCGCCCGGTGGCAGGCCGCGGCCAGGTCGGCCGCCACATCCCGCCCGTAAAAGCTCTTGGTGATTTTGTATTCGGTCAGCTTCGAGTCGAACATGCAGAAGCCGTCGTGATGCTTCGCGACAAACACGACGTAGCGGGCACCGGCACGTTTGAACAGATCGACCCAGGCATCGGCATCAAACGCCGACGGGCTGAACCCGTGATAGAGATTGTCGTACTTCTCCCGGGGGATAATGTCGTCGCGCTCGCGGGTCTCATCGCAGGGACGCCCGCCGCCGCGTGACCAACTGATCTCCTTGCCGGTGATGCTGGCCGGGCCCCACGTGACCATGATGCCGAAGCGGTCGTCCTGGAACCAGTATGTGCCCTTGGGGGCGACAAGGGGCCCGGCGATTTTCTTTTCCGGCTCATCGCTGAAGAAGGCAAAGTAGGCGCCGGCCACTGCCCCGCCGATCACGACCAGGCCGATCAGCCCCATCAGCCAGATGCGCGGGCGCGGCTTCTTCCTGGGTTTGAGCCGCTTGCGGCCCTGAGGCATTCGGAATGTCTGGTGCCGGGGAGGAATCGGTCCAACTCCTGCTGCAGCAGTCTTAACGGATCGACATCAGCATCTCGCGAGCAATCACCCAGGCAGGGCTGTCCGGCTCTGCTGCGCGGCAGATGAGCTCACCCATCAGCACATCGGTCGGCGGCACGGGCAGCTTCACCCCGACGGTCATCACCCGCGCCAGTGAGGCGTCGACCTCCAGACGCCGTCTCCGGCGGCGGCAATCCGCAACTGCTGCCCGACATGTTTAACCCAAAATGCGGCCGTATGCCACGGCGCTTTCCGCGTTTTCGCCGATCTCTCGGGGCACTCGCAGTGAAATCGAGGCCGGGGCGCCTCCAGGCGGGTCTGCCCGGCTTGTGGCGAGCCCGCAGGGGGAGTATTAACATGCGAATCCTTTCCGTCTGAATGGAGCATTGCATCCATGCGCTCGCTGCTGATTGTAAGCGTGCTGTTCCTTGCGACCCGGACCTTTGCGGTCGAGCTGCGGGACCTCATCATCAACGACGCCATGCCGGGCTGGGAGGAGAAACCCGGCGAGGACGGCAAACTCCCCGCCAGGCCGACCTGGGACATCAAGGACGGCGTCCTGCACTGCGACGGGAAGGGCGGCGGCGCCTGGTGGGGCTCGAAGCAGGACTACACCGATTTCATTCTCGATTTTGAATTCAAAGTGCCGCCGGCCGGCAACAGCGGCGTCTTTCTGCGGGCGCCTCGGCCGGGCCAGCGAATCGTGCGCACCGCCCCGCCCGAGCACGTCTCGCCCGCGGAAGCGGAGCTGTACACGTGGCATCCCACCTTCGCCGGCATGGAAGTCCAGATTCTCGATGACTATGACCCGCTTTACACCGAGAAGATGAAAATCGTGCCCGGCCAGCACTGCGGCGCGATCTACAAGATTGCCGCGCCCGAGAAGCAGGTGCTCAAGAAGGCGGGCGAGTGGAACCGCATGCGGATCACCGCCGTCGCCGACCACATCACCGTCGAGCTCAACGGTGAAGTGGTGGTCGATGCCGACGGCAAGAGCCATCCGGAGATCCTGCAGCGCAGCAAACAGGGCCCCATCGGCTTCCAGTATCACAGCAGCGATCTGTGGTTCCGGAACATCCGGTTCGCCGACCTCGCCGCCGACCGGGCGGAGCGGATGAAATGGTTCCTCGACGCCAAGTTCGGCCTGTTCATTCACTGGGGCGTGTACAGCGTGATCGGCGAGGGCGAGTGGATCATGAAGGTCCGCAAGATCAAGGCGGCCGACTATGAGAAACTCCCTCCGCAGTTCACCGCCAGCGACTACGACCCGCAGGCCTGGGCCGCACTCGCGAAACGCGCCGGCTGCAAATACGTCGTCATTACGTCCAAGCACCACGACGGCTTCGCCATGTTCGACTCAAAGGTGAGCGATTACGACATCGTGGACCGCACGCCATACGCCAGGGACGCGATGAAACCGCTGGCCGATGCGGTGCGGAAGGAAGGGATGCGCTTCGGTTTCTATCACTCCATCCTCGACTGGCATCATCCCGACTACTCGCCCGTGCCCGACTGGGATGCCGAGGCCCGCACGGCCCACAAGCCCGACTTCGACAAGTATCTCCAGTACATGCAGGGGCAGGTGCGCGAGCTGTGCACGAACTACGGCCCGCTGGCGTGTATCTGGTGGGACGGCGGCTGGGACCACAACAATCCCGCCGACAAACGCAAGTTCGCCAAGATCAACGCGATGATCCGCGAGCTTCAGCCGCAGATCCTGATCAACAACCGGGCGAACCTGCCTGAGGATTTCGAGACGCCCGAGCAGTACATCCCCCCCACCGGCATCCGCAACGAGGATGGCACGCCGAAACTCTGGGAAAACTGCATCACGCTCACCACCGGCCACGGCTCACACCCCCCTACCGCCTGGTGGGGTTACGACAAGAACGAAACGGAGTTCAAGTCGCCCGAGTATGCCATCCGCATGCTCATCGACATCGTCTCGAAGGGCGGAAACCTGCTCCTCAACGTCGGCCCCGACGACAAAGGCCGCATCGGCCCGAATGAAACAAAGACGCTCGAAGCGATGGGTCAGTGGCTCGACGTGAACGGTGAGGCGATCTACGGCACGACGGCCAGCCCATTCCGGTACCTGCCGTTCTACGGGCGGGCCACCGTCAAGGGCGACAAGCTCTACCTGCACGTGTTCACGTGGCCCGGCGACCATCGGGTGGTCATTCCGGGCCTCAAGAACGAGGTGCGCTCGGCCCGGCGGCTTGCCGCGGGGGGCTCGCGTCCCGTCGATGCCCGGCGCGTCGGCGCAGACTGGGTCATCAGCCAGCCCACGCCGCCGGTGGATCCGATCGCCACGGTCATCGAAGTGCAACTCGACGGCCCGCCGGTGGTCGAGCCGTTCGCGATCCGGCCGGCGGCCGACGGCACGATCGTGCTGCCCGCGCTGTTCGCCGAACTCCGCGGCCAGCACGGTCAGCGCGCCCGGCTCGAGGCGCAGGGCGACCAGGTGCACATCGGCAACTGGACCAACGCCAAGGATCACGCCGCATGGACATTCGAGATGGAGAAGGCAGGAAGCTACGAGATCAGCCTCGTCTACTGGGCAGACGCCGTGAGCGCGGACGGCACGTTTGAGGTGTCGGCCGGCGACGTGAAACTGCAGGGCAAGGTGGAAGCGACGGGCGGGAAGTTCACACCTCACACGATAGGCGTGGCCGCCCTGCCCGCAGGCCAGGTGACGCTCGTCGTCAAGCCGCTGGAACTGCGCAAGGACGCACCCCTGATGCGCCTGCGCGAGGCGAGACTCCGGCCTTCGACTACAGGCAGATGAGTGAGGGACGCCGGCATGAACCGCCTGGAAATCCGCTCGCTTCAGGATTCCGATGTGAACTGCGTCGTCTCGGTCTGGAACCAGGCCCTGCGCCGCGACCCCATCAATCTGTCGCGCTTCGTGAGCGGCATCCTGTGCGACGAGAACCACTGGCCGGGCGAGGATTCGGGCTTCCTTGTGGCCACTGACGGCGGGAAGGTGGTGGGATTCATCCGCGCCATCATCCGGCGGCAATGCAACGACCGCGTGGGCCTCGAGCCCGAGTTGGGCTGGATCTCCGTGCTGGCGGTCGCGCCGG
>CAZQEN010000472.1:0-4676 GCA_964591605.1 uncultured Planctomycetales bacterium | reverse complement strand
GGCCAGCAGGGCAGTCAGCGCGCGCGGGAGACGGAAATCCAGCACGATGGTAGCTCCGTCCTGGACGCCGTCGCCGGGGGCGAGCCTGAGCTGATTCCCGCTCGATCGGCCGATGAGCATATGGTCGTTATGGGCCTGTGCCGTCGCTGCGCAGGTCAGCAGCATGAGGGCTCCGGGCACCAGCAGCCGCAAACCAGCCGCCTTCTGCGATCCGCATTCTGAAATCACCATTGCGTAAACCACCTCTAAAACCCCACCTTTGGGTCGTACATGTTGTGCGCCCATGCGGGGACGAACCGGCCGCTGACTCTTTCAATGGCCCGCACGCGATAAGTGTCCTCGAAGACATGACGGGCAGCGTGGCCGTCGAGGAAGGCGTAGTTGGCGCGCTTCAGATGCCTTTCGATGGCGATCTGCCGCGCGGCCTCGACGCGCGCAGTAAAGAGATACGTCTCGATGTGGACGTGATCGCTCGACGCATAGCCGGTGTCACCCACCAGCTCGACGAACTCGATGGTGGTGGCCGGACGACGGTGGCGCGGGAGGTGATTGAACTCCTCCCAGCCGGCCAGCCTTCCGGTGTTGTAGACATTGACGGCATAGCTGTTTCGGCGCTTGACCGGTGGATTGGTGCCCGGCACGATCTCGTCCCAGTACGGGCTGTCGTCGGAAGGGCAGCGGGCGACCAGTTTGTTGCCGTAGTCGCGGGCCAGCCGGTAGAACCAGCTCTTGTTCTCCGCCTCCGCAGAGCCCATGGCGCCGCCGTGCGTGAAGCCCAGATCGACCAGCCGGCTCTGCTGGGTCTGGGCGTACATCTGCAGGGCGATGGCGAGCTGCCGCATGTTGCTCAGGCAGGCCACGCCCTGGCCCTGGCGGCGGCTCCGGGTCAGCGAGGGCAGGAGAATCGCGGCCAGGAGCGCGATGAGGGCGACCACGACCAGCACCTCGAGCAGCGTGAACGCCGCGGCCGGGCGAGGGGGGATGTGGCGATGGTACGGGATCCAGGGTCGCATGGTTTCCACTCAGCGGCCAAAGGCCCGCGGGCGGGATCTCTGCGCTCGACGGGTGCTCAGCGCCAGTGCAACGATGGGGAGCGCGCACAGGGAGGCCGGTTCGGGAACGACGCGAAACTGGACGGTAAACGGCTCGGAGTCCAGGAGCGAGCCGTTCGCGTCGCTCAAGTGGAACGTGGCCGTGTAGACGTCGCCGATCCGGGCATTCCGGCTTTGATCGACAAAGAACACGGAGTGCAGATGGAAGGCGCTGGAACCGAGGGTCAGAGGGAACGGGTGGGGCTGCAGCATCGCCGGATTGAGGACCTGCAAACCCGTGTCGAGGTGGTCGAGGTGCAGGCGGACGTCAACCGGCCCGCCGGGGTAGTCGTCCGCGAGCCAAGAGAAGAACCCATGGCCTGCGAACTCCTGATCGGCGGGTTCGAGCGGCTCGAAGCCGGGCAGGTTGCTGTTCCAGCCCTGGAGGAAGACCGAGTGGAGCGGGCGCAGGTCGTAGAACACGGCGGCCAGCTCCCAGGGATGGGTATCCACCAGGAGCGTCGGCGGGAGTGGGGGATCGGCGGGGCCGTCCAGGCCGGCGTTGTGGCCGTGGTAGTAGCCGATCACCAGATGATCTCCAGTGCCCCCGCCGTGAGCGCGGGAGGCCTGGGGAGAAAAGCACAGAAAGATGAGTCCGATCAGGACGGGGGTTGCCGCGGAACAGAGCGAAGTCCGTGTCATGGGAGTCCTCCGAGGTGCGTGCCTCCTGGGTGCCTGGTATTACGAAAATTCCATTCGTAATACGACCACTTTACGCATGCCCGGCGGGGTGTCAAGTGATCAGGGTGCCGGACGGGAAGTGGAGCTCAGGAGATAGGCGTGAAAACGTGCCTGGGGCTCGGCGCCGCGGAGGGGATCCCAGTATTCGCGGTAGCCCCAGGTGATCGTCGTATCGGCGTACTCGCGGGCGAGACGCACCTTCGCCCTGAGCCTGTCGGGCGGAACGGCCCGCCATGCGGCCCGCGTGCGCGGGTCGTTCACATGCGTCTTGCGGCCGAAGCGCCTGGCGTAGTCCTCGTAGCTCTCGACGTGGAGCTCGCCGGTCTCGATGTTGACCCAGAGCGTCTTGCCGGCGCGGCGGCAGGCGTTCTTCATGGCGGCCAGGAACGGCCGGCGGTCATCGAGCGTGTAGAACGAGAGGTGCTCGCCGCTGTCCTGAAGGGCGATGATGTCGATCTGCGTCTGGGCCAGCAGGGCCGCCCAGAAGTCTTCGTATTCCTGCGGCGTTGCATGGCGGAAGTCACCGAGCCAGCTGTCGCGGTCGAGGACAAAGAACGGCGAGAGAATGACGGGCTTGCCCGGCGTGGCGCGTTTGCAGAGGGCGGAGAGCTGGCGGTACAGATCGCGCATGTACCGCGCCTGCTCGTCCCACATGACGTAGATCTCGTGCGGGATGTACCAGCCGGCGAACGCGGGGCTGGCCGCGTAGCGCTGCGCGAGGCGATCGATCACGGTTCGATTGGTCTCGATCTCTTCGCCCAGGTCCCATCGGCCGTACCAGAGGGGGTGTGACCAGACGGAGAGGTATACCCGGAGCCCGCCGGTTTGCGCCTGTCGCATCAGCCGATCGCACGCGGTCAGCGCGGCGGGTGGCGGGGCATTTGCATGGCTCGGCGCCGATGTCGCGGCTGTTGTCGGTCCATGTCTGACGGCATCGGCCACGCCTGCCACGATCACGTGGCGAAATCCCGCGGCCCGCATCGCCTCCACCTCCTGTTGCCACTGAGCCTCCGACCAGCCGCACGCGAGACCGTCGAGGGTGTAGAGGCAGCCGTCCAGGCCGGTGGAAGCGAGCGCTTCGGCTCGCATGGCGAGGGCAACCGTGCACGCCAACAAAGCAATGGTGGTGAGGCGCATCAGTGGAGCAACATCAGGTGATCGCACCGGCGGCGCCGCGGGATACACGGACAAGGCGTGCCGGCGGGTGATCGACCGGGCCGGGAAGCGGTGCTCCGGTTGCGAGATTGTAGAGCACATCGGGGCAGAGATCGACGCCGTTGGGCCAGACGATCGTCTGGGCCTCCTCGTCGACTCGCACCGCGGAGAACACGGCCGGGTCGCGCAGTTCGCCAAAGACACCGCCGCGCTGGAGCATCGGTGAGAAATCCAACTCGGCCTGCGTGTCGTCCGTGAAGCGTAAGATCAGACGAGGATGGTCAGCGGATGTTATCTGAATTGGCCGGGGGTACATGCGTTCCTACCTCAATGGCTCGATGGCAGTGGGCATTTGTCCCAATTGCATCCGGTTCCAGTTTTCCAGCAATTCAACTGGATGGAGGAGTGCCCACTCGCGAACCAGTCGAAGCGCACGCGGCGGGATCTCCCCTATGAGTATATCACCTGTTCGCAGGTCGATGGCAGCGTCGTCGCCGCCGTACCTGGCGTGGAAATGAGGAGGCGTGTGATCGCCCGCATAGAAGTAGATCGAGATTCCGTAGAACCGGCTGACACAGGGCATCGATCACCAATCCCGTCGGGGCGTTATCCCTGGCCCCCCTTCTTCTCGATCTTGGCCCACGTGTCTTTCAGGGTGACGGTGCGGTTGAAGACCAGTGTGCCCGGTTGTGAGTCGGGGTCGATGCAGAAGTAGCCGTGGCGCTCGAACTGGTAGATCTTGCCGACGGCCGAGCCGGCGACGCCGGGTTCGAGCAGGGCGGCGGGGATGATCTCCAGCGATTTCGGGTTGAGGTTGTCTCGCCAGCCGGGGCCGGCCGCGGCGGTGGCTTCTTCGGCGGCTTCCTCAATCGCATCGGCGTCGACGGCGTCAGAGCCCATTGCGGATTGCGGATTGGGGATTGCGGATTGCGGATTCCTTGCTGACTGCCGACTGCTGACCGCTATCTCCGACACGTCGTCCGGGTCGGGCTTGGTGAAGAGGTGATCGTAGAGGCGGACCTCGCAGGGGATGGCGTGGGCGGCGCTGACCCAGTGGAGCGTCGCTTTCACTTTGCGGCCGTCGGGGGCGTCGCCGCCGCGGGTGGCGGGGTCGTAGGTGCAGTGGAGCTCCGTCACGTTGCCGGCCGTGTCCTTGACGACGCGCTCGCACTTGATGAAGTAGGCATAGCGCAGGCGCACCTCGCGGCCGGGCGCCAGGCGGAAGAACTGTTTGGGCGGATCCTCGCGGAAGTCGTCCTGCTCGATGTAGAGCACCTTCGAGAAGGGTACCTTGCGCGTACCGGCGGACGCGTCTTCAGGGTTGTTGACCGCGTCGAGCTCCTCGACCTGGCCCTCGGGGTAGTTATCGATGATGACCTTGAGCGGGCGCAGGACGCCCATGACGCGAGGGGCCCGCTTGTTGAGGTCGTCACGCAGGCAGCCCTCGAGCACCTGGATATCGACCACGCTGTAGAACTTGGCCACGCCGATGCGTTTGCAGAACTCACGGATGGCCTCCGGCGTATAGCCGCGGCGGCGCAGGCCGGCGAGCGTGGGCATGCGCGGGTCGTCCCAGCCCCGGACGTGGCCTTCCTTGACCAGCGCGAGCAGCCGCCGCTTGCTCATGACCATGTACGTGAGGTTGAGCCGGGCGAACTCGATCTGCTGCGGGCGGTAGGGGGCACTGGGCGACCTGGCGCCCAGGGCGATCAGCGTCTTGCAGTTGGCGCGGAATTCGCGCAGCACATG
>CAZQEN010000471.1:0-4688 GCA_964591605.1 uncultured Planctomycetales bacterium | reverse complement strand
GGACGGCCATCACGCCCAGAGCGACGGCCATGTTCAGCACGTTCCGCAATCCGCAATCCGCAATCCGCAATCTCATGTTTTCACTTCCTTGACGGGAAAGCCTGCCGCGGGAGCACGGACGGTGCGATAGGCACGCCGCAGCCATCGCACGAACACGCCTTCCTGAAGCAGGACGGCCAGAATGATGATAATTCCTTGAAGAATCTGCTGGAACTCCGTCGGGACGCCCTTCAGATTCAGGATGTTCTTGAGGTACCCGAAAATGAACACGCCGACAATGGTCCCCCCGATTCCACCCCGCCCGCCCATCAGGCTCGTCCCGCCGATGACCACGGCGGCGATCGCGTCCAGCTCGCGGGTCAGCCCCGCGTCGGCCTTGCCCTGCTGGTACTGGGCGCAGTACAGAACCGCCGCCAGGGCCGACACCAGCCCCGACAACCCGTACACGAGGATCTTCACCCGATCCGTGTTCAAGCCTGAGTAGCGCCCCGCCTCCTCGTTCCCGCCCACCGCGTAGATGTACCGCCCGACCCGCGTCGAGGTGAGGAGAATCCACGCCAGCAGGGCGGTGGCCGCGAAGAACAGGCCGGGGACCGGGATGATTTCGCGCCCCAGAATCGTCAAATTTGAAGCCAGATTGAAGAACACCGGCGTTGCCGTCGTCTGGGGAGACGCTGGATCGACATAGATGGCGTGAATCCGCCCCCCGCCCCCCGCGATGAACCGGGCCAGGCCGACCGCGCTCACCATCATCGCCAGGGTGACGATGAACGGCTGCAGATTGCCCTTGGCGATGATGACCCCGTTGACCGTGCCGAGCAGCAGCCCGAATGCCGGGACCAGCAGCAGGACCCCCAGGACCCCGAAACCCGAGGGTAATTGCCGGCTCGCCACCAAAAGGGCCAGAATCGCCACAATCAGCCCCACCGCCCGCGCCCATATTGTAGATTTCCAGTGGGAGGCTGGATTCCCGGACTGGCTGTGCCGGAGGGTCTGAGCCAACATGCCAACGACCACACCTGCCATCAATGCAGCGGCGGGGACCGCGGCGACGGCCGCCGCGTTCCACCCCCGCTCCATCAGCAGCATGGCGCAGACAACCGATCCGACCGACAGGAGGCTTCCGACCGACAGGTCGATGCCCCCGGTCAGGATGACCAGCGTCATGCCCACGGCGATGATGCCGTTGTTGGAGACCTGCCAGAGCACGTCGCGCTGGTTGTCGATGGTCAGGAACTGCTCGTTGGCGAACGTGCCGTAGAGGAACAATGCCACAAGCCCCAGGTACAACGAGGCGGAGCGGAGGAGCCGGCGTGCAGTGGACAGCGACGACAGCATGGAGGCGGTCACCTGGTGATCGCGGGCCGCGAACTCGCGCATCGATGCAGATGCCTGCGGCGGCGACGCGTGTGAGGTGCACATCATGGGGCAAAAGCGCAGTGTTCACAAGAGGTTCGGTTTCGGTCTCCCTGCCGGGGGCACGGCAATCCGGGCAGAATTATGTGGCTTTTTTTCGGACGCGCAGGATAATCGGACGCCGGCGCCGTTAGCCGGGCGCCGTGTGTACCGCGCGACAGTTTGAGGTGTGGGTCAGGCTGCGGAGGGAGCCCATGGCCGAACAGCTATGGAAGGGGGCCCAGCGCGACCTGATGGTGAAGATCGAGGGCGCGCCCGCCGACCCCTGCATCTGGGACCATTCCGCGCGGGTGGCACGCATCGCTGAGGCGCTCCTGCGCATTCCCGAGGTTCAGGCCGCCGCGCTGGATGCGGCCGCCCTCGAGGTCGCCGCTCTCTACCACGATGCCGGCTGGCTCCTGCAGACCCGGTCCGGGGAATGCCAGCCCCGCGACATCCTCCTGAAACCGACCACCGACCTGCAGCGCGAGCTGGCCGCCGACTGGATCGCCGAGCGCCTCGCCGGAGTCGTCGGGGCAGGCGTCATCCAGCAGGCCGCCCGGATCATCCGGCAGATCAACAACCGCCGGACCGACCTGCCCGAGGCCCGCGTCCTCGCCGATGCCGAGAACCTCGACGAGATCGGACCCCACTCCATCTGGCTCATGGTCCGCAAGATCCATGCCGAAGGAAGGATGCTGGCCGACATCGTCTCTCTCTGGGAACGCCAGCGCGAATACAACTACTGGCCCGCCCGCATCCGCGACAGCTTCCACTTTGATTCCACCCGCCGGCTGGCCCAGACGCGCCTCGACAAACTGTCACGTTTCATGGATGACCTGCGCGAAGTCGTCCGCCTGGAAGACCTCTCCGCCCTGCACGTCGCCGGCGCCGGGTCCACGGCACCGCGTTGACCGCGCGCGGATGCATCGCCGAATCCACCGGCGGGCCGGCATGTTGCGCTTCATTCGTCGACACAGGTGCGCTTCCTCTCCGGATTGTCTGCAGCATTTCGCTGCAGTCCTCCGAACTACATGTGTGCCCGCTTCCGATCACAGATCTGCCGCTTTCCACGCTGCGCAAAAAGCAGGGCGCCGCGGTCTTGTCAGCTTCGGGCGTCGGCCGCATCATGGCGCCGGAATCCTGCGCGGGCTGACGGCCGGCCAGACAGCCGGCGGGCCTTCCAGTGCCCCGCAGACCCCCTGCGAGCAGGGGCCGGTACAGACCAGGAGAACCACACCCGTGGATGCATTTCTGATCAGCGGCGGGAAGCGCCTCCGGGGCACCGTCGAGGTGGGGGGGTCGAAGAACGCCGCCCTGCCCATCATGGCGGCCTGCATCCTGTGCGATGGCGAGGTCGTGCTCAACAGCGTCCCCGATCTTTCGGACGTCCGCATGATGGCCGAGCTCCTGCGCAAGCTGGGGGTCTCGGTGAGCTGGGAAAGCCCCGGCCGCATGCATCTTCGCGTCGATGACGAGATGAACTGCCACGCCGAGTACGACCTGGTCCGCAAGATGCGGGCGAGCGTCTGCGTCATGGGGCCGCTCCTGGCCAAGCGCCACCGGGCCCAGGTCAGCATGCCCGGCGGCTGCGCGATCGGCGACCGCCCGATCAATCTCCACATCCTGGGCCTGCAGGGCCTCGGGGCCGATGCGGAGCTCACCAGCGGTGACGTCCTGCTCAAGGCGAAGCGCCTCAGCGGGGCCGAGCTGTTCCTGGGCGGGCCGTTCGGCTCGACGGTGACCGGAACCGCCAACGTCATGATGGCCGCCGCGCTGGCGGAGGGCCGGACGGTCATCGAGTCGGCCGCCTGCGAGCCGGAGGTGACCGACCTGGCGAACTTCCTGAACGCCTGCGGCGCCCGGATCAGCGGCCAGGGCACCCCCCGCATCGTCATCGAGGGCGTCCGGGAGCTCAAAGGGTGCGAATACACGATCATTCCCGACCGCATCGAGGCCGGCACGTTCATCATGGCCGGCGCGGTGACCAACGGCGAGATCCGGATCAAGAACTGCCGCCTCGAGCACCTGCTGGGCGTCGTGGACCGGCTGCGGCACATCGGCGTCAACATCGAGCGTGAGGGCGAGGAGGTCATTGTCTCGAGCTCGCGCCGGCTGGAGCCGACCGACGTGACCAGCCAGCCGTACCCGGGCTTCCCGACGGACCTGCAGGCCCAGATCATGACGCTCCTGAGCCTGGCCGACGGCAACAGCATCATCACCGAGAAGATTTACCCCGACCGGTTCATGCACGTGGCCGAGCTCAACCGCCTGGGGGCCCGGCTGCGCAAGGAGGGCCCCACGGTCATCGTCGAGGGCGTGAAGCGGCTGATCGGCGCGCCGGTGATGGCCTCCGACCTGCGGGCCTCGGCCGCGCTGGTGCTGGCCGGCCTGGTGGCCAAGGGCGAAACCCGCGTCAACCGCGTCTACCACATCGACCGCGGCTACGAAAAGATCGAGCGCAAGCTCCGCCAGCTCGGCGCCGACATCGAACGCGTGGCCGACACCACCACCGAATAACCCCGTAGCGCCGGCCGTCTCCGGCCGGCGACGTAGCGACCGCCGCGCGAGCAGCAGGCACACTCCGGGTGCCGAGTCCGAAGACGCAGACGACACCACAGATGGACACAGATGCACGCCGATGAGATGGGCGGACACGCCATGCTCCAGCCGGACACCCGGGACAACGGACGACCGCCGAACGACCCCCCCAATGGCTTCGCTTTTTCCGGCGGCCCGGCGTGGGGGACCCGGTTTTCCCGCGCAAGGGGCTGAGGCGGCGCAGGTTACGTGTGCGGCCCTGGCGGGGTGAATTGGCTTCGTTTTGCATTTTTTCATTCGCCGGATCACGGTCCGGGCCTCCTGATGGGTGGCCGGTGCGCGCGCGGAGCACCCGGCCATTCCCCCATCATTCAACACGTGCGCTGCTCCGGATGGCGGGGGCGAAACGGAGAGTGTGGCCACAGAGGGCACCGAGAACACAGAGAACCGGCGTGAGAGGTGAGACGTGAGATGTGAGATGTCGGAGGTCGGGGCCCATGCCGCCGCTTCCGGGCGGAAACATCCTGGCCGAACATCGACTCGTCGGTTGCCGACCGCCTGCAGCAACTCCCGGAAGTACGGCTGTACGTCCACCTCGAGGCGGGTCGCCCAGCGGTCGAACAGCGCCTCCGCAGCGACTCGGCTCGGTGCCTGATAGATCTCGGCGAACCGCTCCTTGGCGGCATGCGCGTGTCCGAGAATCGGGTAGGTGCGAAACCACTCCTGGCAGGTGCGCTGCTGTATCGGCGTGA
>CAZQEN010000470.1:0-4761 GCA_964591605.1 uncultured Planctomycetales bacterium | reverse complement strand
ACTGGTCCCTTAACCGGAAGGAACGCCGAAGGTTAGAAAAGCTTGCGGCATCCGCTGATCTGAGGCGGTTTTTCATACCCGCCTGTTGCACTAGTTCATACGGATTTCTGCGCATAGAAAAAGCGGCCCCGCGAGCCGCGTGGAAAACTGAGAAAACTGCGTAGTTTGCACAACTTCCGGCTCGAGCCTGCCCGAGCCGGTTGTTGAGGCCGCCTTTTAACCCCGTTCAAAGGGTCCTAAAACGCCGCCTGAGTCACCCCGCGCAACGGGGCGGCTCAGGGGGCGCCGTCAGGCTTCCGGCCTGGTCACCAGACCTGGAACACTTCCCCTGCTTATGCTCAAGCACCCTACCCAGGATCGTGATGATCCGGCTTGCATCGCGACGGCTCGCCAGCGTCTGCATCCTGAGACCGAAGGTGCGCCACAGAAACTCATCCAGCCGCTCATCACCCCAGCCAATCCGAACCTGGAGGGATGCGATCGTTTCGCGTTGGCGCAGGGTGACCATCTTCAGGATACCCGGCCGCGATCGCCGCGGCGGCCGCCGCTTGCGTTCCGGCGCCGGCCGGCCATCGTGGAGCCGGTCGAGGATGGCGGCGGCCTGGTCAAACGACAGCGCACGCAAGCTGCCCGCGGGCGTCATCCCGCGGAGCTGGTCCAGGTCCATGCCGCGCTGGCGGCCGGCCAGAACAATCGCCCGCCGCTGAGCGGGCGTTGAAGTTCCATGTTGAATCGGCTCACCCATCACGCCACCGCCAGAGCCGCCAGTTCGCGCTGCTTCTTGTCGATCTCTACGAGCAACGCCGAATCGTCCTGCCCTTCCGGGACTGCCTGCTGGCAGAACGCCTTGCGAAGATCGCGCGCGGTGATCATGTCCGCACCTCGGCGCCTGGCGAGCCGCTCTGCCATCACGAAACACCTCTCCGCGACCCGCAGGCAACCCATGCCCAGCGAGCACGCCAGGGCCTGCAGGAAGGCCACGCCGTCCCGCGAAATTCTGACCTGGTCAGACTTGAAGACCTCCCGGATCTCAGCCTCTGTGAACAATGGCCGCGGCTCCCCGCCGGAGCCACGCATGGCCGTCAGATCAATGACCCAGCCAATTCGACTGCAGAATTGATCGCTCCACACCTCGCCCTTCTTTAGGCGGGCGTTTCGAACCCGGCCCTCGACCTCCTGTGTACCAATCAGCACAACCGGCACGCCGGCCACGTCGTGAAGGTCCCGCACGACCTCGTAAATCGCCCGCTCTGCACGGTGCCACTCGTCGATGATCAGCAGCCGATTCGACCCTTTCAGCCTTTCGATAACCGCATCCATGAGCTCGGAAACACTCCGCGATCGGCACTCCACGTGGATGGCGTCCGCGAGCTGACGAAGGAAGCCGGCCGGCCGAACGTGTGTCACCTGGATTCGGAACAAGATGGCGTTCATGTCTTCGGCGCAATAGACGCGGGCCATCGAAGTCTTGCCGATGCCGGCCGCCCCCGTCATGAGCACGATACAGCCATGGGATTTCGCGTAGTCGCAGCCCGATCGCCCGAGACGCACAACGCTCGTGTCGCAGATCCCGGCCGGACGCATCGCGGCCATCCGCCGCTCGGTTGCCTCCGCCCAGGCGTTCAGCCGACGCAGGGCGTCGTCATCGCTGGCGTTGTACTTGCGGTTCAGGATAAGACACAGGACCTGCTCGGAGATCTTCCCGCCAATCTGCTTCACCATGGTTTTGTAGGTGATGCGGTGGCGTGCGCGCAGGGCGCTCACGCGGGCGCAGATCTCCAGCTTTTTATCCTCAGGAATCGGTCCCTGCTCGGGAAGATTGACGGAGGCAACCATCACGCGGGCCTCCTGTTCAATCGCGTCCTGGACTTCGAGCTCCGCGGACGATCGCTCAGCCGTGTCGGCAGGCTCGACCGGTTCGCCAGGCACAATCCGCGGCCGTTCTGAGCTGTTTTCCTCGGCCATGACGGGGGCCTCCCCGTTTGATAGTATGGCATCCGTGCCTCTCAACAGTAGAAATCACAGTTACACGATCAGGCGCCGGCTTTCCGTGCCGGAAGCTCGTCGTGCAACGAATTGACGTAATCCTCCATGGTGAAATCTTCACCAACTTCGTCTGATTCCTCAGAAAAAGACGCCGCCAGAAACTCCATCTCATCGGGCGTATAGCCGGCGGCCGGGATTTCGGCCGGCGCCGCCGCACGCCGTGCGCGATCGCGTTTTTCCTCACGCCGCACGGTGTCGGCCGCTTCGATCAGGGCCTCTGTGGCCGGCGTGCGAATCGGTGCCACGCGCGGCGCGGGCGGTGGCTGGGGCGGCTCGTGAATGGCGGTCTCTGCCCGGTAACGCTCAACCTGCGCACGCAGGATCGCGGCGGGCGTGTCATCCAGCGCCGGGCGACGCGCAGTTGCCGCCTGCTCGCAGATCCGCCGGGCGGCCTTGCGACTCTTGGCCCCCGCGCGAACATCCTCACTTGTGCCCTTCACGTAGTTCTGGCGCAGAACAAAAAGCGGCTTGCCCTTCATGTCGCACGCCCAGGCGTAGCTGATGTCATCCGGATCGACCCGGATCCGAAGTTGCTTGCCCTGATGCAGGAACAAATGTCCGGCGCCAGACGTGTAGTACATACCGTTGTGGCGGATGCCCTTGGCGGTCACCGCCCGCGGCCCCGTCAGCTTCAGCAGCAGGATATTGAGCACGTGGTCAGGCAGAGTGCGTTTAGCGATGCGTGTCTGCTCGAATCGCTGACGGGGAGAGAGCGGCTTGATCCCCTCCGCATCTGACGGCCGCTCCGCAAAGGACGCGGCCCACTCGCCGAAAAGCTTGTCCACTTCCTCGGGTGTCGGCAGCTCCGCCAGGTGCTCCACGCACCACCTGTCGATGCCGGCCGGCTTCGTGTCGATGTGGCCACCGCAATAGGACTTAAAACGCTTGTCATAGCACAGGTGAATCGTCCGGGCCATCGCTTCGACCTGGCCCTTCGCCCAAGGCGTGAAAGGACGGCACCAGTGCAGCGTCACGCCCATCTGCTCGAAGATCCCGCCCGCCCATTCCTCATCGATCCAGCCGCGGCGATTTCCGAACGAGCCCGCCTGCATGTCGCGGCCGTTGTCCAGCACAGCTTCCAAGGGGGCGCCGTAGGCTTTGACGGCCCGGCGGATGGCCAGGGCGAGCGAGTCGCTGCTCGGATTCGTCGTGATGGCCCATCCCACGATCAGGTTGCTGGCCCGATCGACGATCAGCGTGCACCAGAGCCGGACGCGCTTCTTGCCGACGCGCGACCAGAAATCCAGCCGGAGGTGATCGATCTCCCAGGTGTGGTTTCCGGCCAGGTCGCGCTTGTCGCGCACGAGCTTGGGCGCGTGCTTCACGCGCCACTTGCGCTCGCCCAGCCGATAGAAGTCTGCCTTGGGCTCCGGCCATTCCTTGCGGACGCGACGGGCAAAAGCCGAATACTCCGGGCAATCGCAGTTGTGTTTGGCCGCCCACGCCTGCGCTTCCCGCCAGCAGTCTCGAATGCTCCGGCACGCCAGCGTGAGCCAGATCCCCAGGAAGTGAGCCCACACCCGCGCGTCGAACGGCCGGCGGTCCGATGCGCCGTGCGTCCGTGCATCGATCAGTGAAGAGCGCTTCCGCCCTGACTTCTCATAACGGCGCTTCCAGCCGTAGAACGTCGGCAGCGGAACCGTGTAGCCCAATACCTGGGCGCCCAGGTTCAGGGCCGCCTGGCGATACGCTTCCTTGCGCCCGACGCGGGGTGCAAGCTTGGAGACACTTGCCTCCACCAGCTCGAGAAACCGGCATCGCGCCATCGACTCGCGCTGTTGTTCGATGGGGGCGGCATTCCAGGCGTCATCGGCAACGCCCGCCTCGCGGGCCAGGTGCTTGCGCACCTTGGGATGATGCCGGTCGAAGAATCGTGTTCCGTCTACATGCCGCCACGCTCTCCTCAGTGGCTCCAACTTCTTGAACATGTCCCACGCCGTCGAACGCGACCAGCTCAGCTCGTGCTCCGCGATCGCGTCCGGCGGAATGGGCGGAGGGTCTGCCGGCGACGCCGGCCGCTCCACGCCCTGGGTTAAGCGCACTGCGGCATTCACAGCAGGTCTACCTCCCCCTCTTCCGTTCGGCGCCGGACGCAGATCAGTTTCTGAACCCGCCCGATGCCGGGCCAAAACCAACATCGGCGCCCGGCCTCGGCGGTCGTCGCCCGATAAGCTTGCTCCATGGCCTCCACAAAGCGGCCTTTAAGCAGCTTGCAGAAATGCTCCATGGCCTCCGGGGAATACCCCGAAGCCGGCCGGCGCTCATCATCCGGCGCCGCCGTCTCCGCGAGCTGCAGCCCCAGGGCCGACGCGATACGCTCCGCCAGATCTGCCCCGATCGGCTCGCCCTTCACCCCGCGAGCCGCTGATCCATACCCCACCCCGGCCGTCCGCGCCAGATCCTTGATCCGCAGTCCCATGCGATGGCGGGCCTCATTGACCACCGCGGGCCGCAACACCGCGAGTTGCTTGGTCCTGTCTGCTCTCACCCGCGCCGTCATGACTCACACGTCCCTGTAGGACCCCAGAATCCGCAACGCTGACGCATTATCCACAACCGCCCCGGCTCACAGGCCGGCCATTCGCAAAACCCCAGGGCGGCATGGCCGCCGCCCTGGGACCGCCTTCGATCCTTCACCGGCGTGCCGGATCGAAGGTTCAGCTCACCGCGCGGCTGCCAGGGCCGCCCCGCCGTGCGATCGCCGACGTTGCTTCC
>CAZQEN010000469.1:0-4802 GCA_964591605.1 uncultured Planctomycetales bacterium | reverse complement strand
CCAGTCCTGCATGCTGTTACGCAGACACTCCGCGGGATCAGGATTAACACAGGCGTTGATCTTGGTCCCCGGCCGCGCCTGGTCCAGCGCCGCCCGCATTTCCTCCACCAACGCCGTCACGTAGCCGGCTCGAAAGCGGGTCCATTCGTCGTCCTCCACCGGCAGTTTCGCTGGATCCCTGCCTGTGCGGGCCCGGAATGCCGAGACGATGCTCTCGTGGTAACCCGCGGTGTTGCCGAAGAAGCGGCAGTAGTCGAGCATGACGCCGTCAAGGCCCCAGGCCGTCACCATCTCCGTGAACTTCTCCACCTTGCGCCGCCGCACCTCTGGCACGCCGAAGCTCAGGCCCACATGTCTGCCTTCGTTAATGAGCCGCCCGTCGTTGCGCTTCTCCCAGTACTCCGGGTGCTCTCGGGCGAAGGCCGTGTGCTTATCCATATACCCGTCGTAGGCGACCGCCAGCGACGGGTACACCTGGATGCGGTGCTGGTGGGCGCGCTCCACCAGATCCTTCATAAATGCGTTTTCCTCAAACCAGGTAATCGATGGCAGGAGGACATCGATCCCATACCGGATCGCCATATCTACTTGGGCGCTGTACACGCCCACGAGGGGGTGCTCTTTTCCGGGCTCGAATGCACCGGCCGAGTGAGCACCGGCCGCAGCCGCCGTCAGGGCGGCTGCGAAGGCCCGGCTCGAACGTCGTGAGCGTCTCTCCGCCATGGGATACCTCGCATCAATGGGTGGTGAGATGAGCCCGCCGCCGCGGCAGCGGCGGCATCGAAACCGATGAGACAATCACCTGCGACCCGCTGACGGGCCGCGCGGAACCATCGCGGCAGGGCGAGCGCCAAGTGCATCCCGCCGCGCGTTCCCGTTGAACGATCTCACATCCGCCGAGGCTGCGCGACCGGCGTCAGGACGGCTCAGAGAGGAGGTGGATCATCGCACGTCTCGTCGGCCGGAACCTCCGGTCCGCTGACGCAGGCGAGGAAGGCGTTCAGATCTTCACCGTCCACGTCGCCATCGCCGCTGGGGAAGCCGACCTCCGGCCGGTCGTAAATCTCGCACTCGGTTGTGGCGGTTCCGCCGCTGCCGGTGTAGCAGCGCTGGAAGCCGCCCCCGAAATCGTCGGCATCCACGTCGCCATCTCGATCCCAGTCCGCGAACGGATTGGGGGGTCCGGGTGGGCAGGTCGTTGCCGCGCACGTGGTGCCGATGCCCTGGAACGTCCCTTCTCCGTCCGCGGTGCAGAGCGCCTGCGTCGTTTCGGCGCAGGTGCCGCTCACATCGCAGCACGCGCCGATCGAGCAATTCACCGAACCGCACGAAACACCTGCCCCGTTCCAGACGCCGCCCTGGGCCGCACAACCGAAGATATTGACCGTCGTGCAGCTCGTGTCCGGCAGACAGCAGGCGCCTTCATAGGAGGGCGGCAGCGCGCCCGTGGACAAGGCCCCGATGTTGGCCTCGCCATTGGTGTATTGGCCCGGCGAGCTGCCCGCCCCGCGGGCCGGCGAGGTCGCGGCCAGGCGCAGGAAGCCCAGGTTGTTCGGGTCCAGCGAAACAAACTGCGGATCCTGGCCGACGCAGTCTGCGTCCGTGGCGCACGCCTGCCCCGCCCGCGGCCCGGCCGAGCACAGATTTGAACTGCACATCGAGGCATCCAGCGGCCAGTTCACGTTGTTGCCGCCGTTGCCCACGCGGTCAGGCGGGCAACTGCCATACTGGAAAGCAGACTGGCAGTTCACCGGTTGCTCGAAAACCAGGGGGTCAGCCGGTGGAAGGTTAGGCGGGTTGTACACCAGTGAGTAGTCCGGTTGCACAAGACTGCCGGAGCTCACCCGTAATCCATCCCGGGTGCTGAACGCGAGGATGCTGTTGCTCATGAGTACGGTCGCGACGTCGCGGGTGTAAATGCCGTTGTCGTTGTTCACCATGGTCACATGATCGAGACGGTTGTTGCCGAACAGGCGGTTGTTGTAGATGGCGTTGCCGTGGAGGTCGCCGCCGGTCGCGGGGTTATCCTTCACGTTCCAGATGATGCAGTTCTTGACCATGTTGCTGCGCGACGTCTGAACAAAATAGTACCCGTAGTCCTGCTGGCCGTTGCCCGGCGCCATGATGTTGATGCCGTCGAACGTGAAGAACTCACGATCGATGCCGACATCGAAGCGCCCCCGCAGGATGACGATGTCGTCAACCGCCTTGCCGGTATCCGCGGTCCGCGCGGCGCGGATGGTCCAACTGTCGTTGGCCCCGTTGAAGACTTGGCCCGCGGAATCCTGGGGGATGTTCACGATTTCGTCGTAGATCCCCTCGAACATGATGATCGTCACGGGTTTGAAGGGAGGCACGTCCTGCTGGGCCGCCGGGTCATCGAACAGCACGGCCGCGTTCACCGCCGCCTGGATGGTCAGGTACGGCTTGCCCGGCCCGACCAGCAGCGTTCGCACGCAGTTGGTGGAGGCGCACGCCGTACCGTCCCCGCGGTACTGCCCGGTGAGCACATTGAGGCAGTTGGCCTGATTGGTATCCGAACAGGTCTCTGCCAACGTGCAGCAGGCGCCGGTATTCGCGCACACCTGACCCTCCACCGCGCACGTTGTGAATAAGCCCCGGTGGATCCCGTTCTGCGCCGTGCAATCAGCGGTCGTCAGTTCAGCACAGGTGCCGCTCGGCAGGCAACAGGCACCGGTCGGGGGCTGGCAGTTCGTCGAGACGCAGGCCGTGCCGTCCCCTTGATAGGCACTCTCGGGCAGGATGGGACAGCCGGTGCTGGTCGAGTCGATGCATTGGGCATCGCCGTAGCAGCACGCGCCGAGCGTCGCGGGGGCGCCGGCGGTCTCCAGGGCGCCCATGTTCAACTGCCCGTTCGTGTAATCACCCGCTGTCTGCCCCGTCCCGGCTGCGGGGGAGTTGGGGCGCAGCTTGAGGAAGTCCGGATCCGCCGGGTTGGTCGACGCGTACATCGGGTCGTTGCCCAGCGAGTAGTTGACGTTGTTACCCCCGTCGGCGTAGGCCTCGGTGCACACGCCAAGCCCCGGGGGGATGTCGCCGCTGTTGCAGTTCTGGGCGTTGAAGATGTCGCAGTAGGCCGGCGAATTGGCGTTGCCTCCGAACTGCCCCAGCCCGTAAGTTCCGCTGTAGGAGACGATGCTGTCGCGCAGCGTCCACGTGCTGTTGTCCGAGCTCTGGACGCCGAACGTCATGTCGTGGATGGTGACATGGCTGATGAAATTCGTGCCGAAGAGCCGGTTCATCGAGATGCCGGCGAAGTTCACCGCCGTGCTGTTCCCGCCGTAAATGAAACAGTTCCTGATATTGTTGCTGCGGGCGGTCTGGGCGAAATGGTAGCCCGACCGGCCCACCGCGTTCACGTTGATCCCGTTGAACGTGCTGTTGTCGCGGTCGATGCCCACGCTGATCCCGCCGATCAGGAGGACCCGATCCCCCGGATTGGCGCGAACCGTCCAGCGGTCGTTCTGGCTGTTGAACCTCCGGGTAGTGGCCCCGTCGGCGGGAATATCCACGTTCTCCGTATAAGTGCCGGCGAACACCACGATGTCCACGGGGCTGGCCGGAGGCGTGTTCGCAGTTGTGGTCAGAAGATCCGTCGCCGCGGCGGCATTCACGGCGGCCTGGATCGTGGCGTAGGTCTTCCCCGGCCCCACTTCATAGAGCGCCGCGTGTGCCAGTGAGACGCCCATCAGGAAGTACCCGACGCCGCACGCGATCGCTTTGTTCATGATCGACATGACCCACCTCTCCTGATCCCTTGGACTTGAGAACTCTCTGTTCCGCAAACCTGCACACAGCGGATGTGCCAACCCGCCACCGGTGAGCCGGGCTCCGATCGGCAGACCGCAAACCTCAGACAACTGCTCGCGCTCCCGGGCGCGAGCTTCACTCCGCGCACGAACACAACCTGGCCTCGCGCCGGCCGGCGGAAGAACGATCCGCCGACCGGGCGAGAATCATCGTGCAATTCACTTGCCCCCGAAAACGTACCGGACATCTTTCAGGTGCGCCGCCCTGTCCAGGTCCGCCTCCCGCCCCGGCCATGGCCGACCAGCCCCAGCACCGGAAGCAGCAGGCACATCGTCGCCGGTTCCGGAACCGCCGGCAGCGCACCCATGTTGAACTGCCCCATGGTATAAGCGCCGGCGCTGCTGCCGGTTCCCGCCGAAGGCGACGTCTGCGCCAGCCACAGGAAGTGGGGATCGTTCGGATCGGTCGAGGCAAATTCCGGATCCAGGCCAAACGGGTACAACACGTTGTTTCCGCCGTCGGGGAAGCCGCTGCAGTCGCCCAGCACCCCGTTGGTGTTGCAGTTGTCTACCGGAAAGTTGTAGATGTTCGAGTAGCTCATCGTGTTCGGATTGCCGCTGAAGAGGCCCATGCCGTAGGTTCCGCTGCCGGCGACGATGCCGTTGGTCATCACCCAGTTGCTGTTGGTCGAGCTGATGATGCCGAAGGTCATATCCCAGATGGTCAGATGATCGAAGACATTGTGCCCGAAGAGCCGGTCCATCACGATGCCGCCGAAGTTCACCGCCGTACTGTTGCCTCCGTAGACGAAGGCGTTCTTGATCGTGTTGCTCCGGGCCGTCTGGCCGAAGAAATACCCGCTCCGTCCGACCGCCTTGACGTTGATCCCGTCGAACGTGGACTTGTCGCGGTCGATGCCCACATTGATGCCGCCGACGACGAGCACCTTATCGCCCGGGTTGGAACGGATTTTCCAACTGTCATTGGGCCCGTTGAAGCTGGCGGTGAGATCGGGGGGGATGTTGACGTTC
>CAZQEN010000468.1:0-4836 GCA_964591605.1 uncultured Planctomycetales bacterium | reverse complement strand
GGCACGCAGAGGACCGAGAGGCGAACAGCGATTCAAAGAGCTGAACATTCGTCGTGACCACCAGCGGGGCGTCGAAGTTCTCGGCTGCCAACCGGGAGCAGATTGATTGCCTTGCGGGGTCGTCAGGTTCGAGACTGCTGTGGTGCTCGATCAGATTGTCGGCCAACTCCCCGAGTGCGGCCCGGAAAACATCCGCGGTCTGCTCAATGATGCTCGTGAACGGAATGGCATAGATCACGCGGTGTAAATGATGCAGGGCGGCATGCGTGAGCCCGAAGGCGAGGGATGAGAGCGTCTTTCCACCACCCGTGGGTACCTCGAGCGAAAACACGCCGGGCGGCAGTTCCGCCTTGGCGCGACAGGCACAGAGCACTTCGTGGCGTCGTCGATTCACCTCCGTATCGTCACGACGCTTGCCTTCGAGGTACTTGGCGAGTTCGGCGAGCAGTTGAGCCGGCGTCGCCTGACTGCGCGGCCGCGCCCCCGCACGCTGTGGGTTCATAAACCACTCAGTCGCCAGGAAATCCGCATCGACCAGGCATGAGAAAAGCATCCGGGTGAAAAAGGCGAGGGAGAACGCGGCTCCTCGTAAATCACGGGGCGGCCGCAGCCGGGGGAGACCTGGCAATGTGCGGTTCAACAGACTTGCCGGTGCGGACACGTACGAATCGACTGTCTTCTTGAGCCTCAGGGAGAGTGAGGATTCAGACCCTACGTCGTCGGGGATTCCGGCATGGTGGCCGGCGATGCAGTACGCGAGCAGCAAACCGGCTTGTCCGTGGCGTGCGGCAAGCTGGGCTCCCGCCGTGGAGTGATCCACTCGGCCGCCCACGTCGGCTTGATGCTCATCTTCGTCGGTCTGGGAGCCCACCCGCAGGTAGTTCTGAAACCGATCGCTGTACTTGCCGATATCATGCCACCAACCAAGCAGTCGACCCCACTCCCCACCACCGAAAGCCTCAGCGAATGTCGCCGCGCCGGCCAGCATGCCTGCCTCACCTTCGGCGACGCGCCTCAGATGATCAAGGAGGGGCTCCCACTCTTCTTCGGGACGACCAGCAAGAGAATGTGCGTAGTACTCGCTCATCGAACTCGCCGTGTCTGTGGCGTTTGCCGCGGCTTCTCTCGCCCGCGGTCGAACCGACCCGCGGGCCGCCGCTCTCAGAAGTGTTCCAGAGGCACGTGTCCGCGAGGCACCTGGAAACCTAACCGCATCCAAACTCGTTGTCAAGCTGCCAGTGAAAAAAAATTGCGAGCCGCATGCAGGAGTTTTGTGAAAATCGGCGTATATGCAGATCTGAAAGGCGGTGAAAACATGACAAAGCCGAATCGACTGCTGACGCCTGATGACCTGGCGGACGTGCTGCAGATCGCGAGGAAGACGGTCATCGTCATGGCCCGGGAGAAGCGGATTCCCTGCGTCCGCGTGGGCCGCTTTGTCCGCTTTGATCCAGCCGAGATCGCCCGCTGGCTCGACAACCAGCGACACTGACAGCATTTCGACCTCGCGGGCGGGCACTGATGCCCTCCAAAAACGATACAACCCGCCCGCTTTCGACCCCACATCGAGACCGCCCATAAGTGCCTGAAAAGGCACGAGTTGTCGCTCATCGTGTGGGCGATACAACGGGGCGCAACTCCTGACTTCTTTGTCAGAAGCTGCGCCAGACCTGTATCGGGCACCGCCCAGAGCCCCACCCTGATACAGATCGACCCAGAGGGCTCGATACGGCTCATGAGCCAGAAAGGAGACCAGTCAGAGTGACCGTGAGCTATACCCATATATATACCGCTTGGGCCAGTGGCACCCGTCCCAAGGCCGTGGCCGCCCGCATGACGCGGCGAACATTGGAGTACGTGGCCAGCGGGCTGGGCAACGGCGACTGGCAAAACCTGCGTGTCATCCCCGAGAACCAAGCCCTCGTCGTGCTGGACGCGGCGATGGCCAAAACCAATCTGGGTCCCCAGAGCCGCTCCAACTACCGCGGCTACCTGCGGCGGCTGTACCGATTTGTGGCCGACGCCGGCATCGATCTGACCCCCCACAACGGCCAGCAACTCTGGCCGCAGATGCCTCAATCGGATCTGGCGCGGCGCGCCCGCGTGGCGTATGACCGATTCGTCCAGTGGGCCATTGGTCGCGGGCTGTGGCCGGGCACGGTCAGCTCGAATGACTTCCTGAATTGGGCGTCCGTCGAGCAGACCGCAGGCAATCAGCACTGGCGGAAGGACTACACTCGTCTCCAGTCAGCATGGCAAGCCCTCGTCGCGGACGGCAGCCTGCCGCCGCTGGCGTTCGAGCCGCTGCCGGCCTCGCTGACCAGCCGCTTCGCCATCGACCCCGACAACTGGCCGCCGCACCTGCGGACCGAATGGCAGCAACTCTGCTTAGAGGCCAGCTCGCCGCTGCGAGTCGGCGGGATGCGGGCGTGGCGGGCGGTGACGAAAAACTGCTATGAGCGGAGTCTCTGTCGCTTTCTCGGCTGGCTGCGGGTCACATCGCCCGCGCTCGACCTGACTGACCACACATGGGCATCGCTGCTGACCGCGGACCGATGCCGCGAGTACCTCAACTGGCTCGTCGCCCGCAGCGGCAAAGATCACCTCAACCCCGGCCACCCGGCGTTCCTCCGCATGGTCCGCGGATTTCACCGGTTCCTGCTCAAATCGTCGAATGAAATCGTCTATGCCTTCAACGACCTGGCTCGCCGCTGCGAAGTGCAGGAGCGCGACAAGGCGGCGCGGCTCGTGCCGTTCGAGATGCTGCAGAGCGGACTCAGCAAGCTGCTCGACCACGTTGCTGCCGCGGCCAGGCGTGGAAGCGGCGCCGGCGGTGCCGCTCTCGCGACGCTTCAAGTAGATGCCCTTGTCCTCGGCCTGCTGGTCACGCGGGCGCTTCGGACCCGCAACATCCGCGAGATCCACGTCGGCCACAACCTCATCGAGGCGGATGGCCGCTTTTTCCTGCGGTTCAAGCCGAATGAGATGAAGGGACACCGCGCGTTCGAGACGACCGTGTCGGTCGAGCTGGTGCCCATTCTGCGGGACTACCTGCACCGCGGCTTTCAGGCGCTGGCCGGGCGGCCGCCCGTCGAAGGCGACATCCTGCTCCTGAACCGACGCGGCCAGCCGCTGGACGCCAGCTTCGGTGCCCGAGTCCGGAAGATCTCGCCTCGCTGGATCGGCCGGTCCATCAATCCGCACCTGTTCCGGCACATTTTCGCGACGCATGCCGCCCAGATTCTCAGGCTGACCCCCCTGGAGCTGGCGGCCCTGCTCGCTCATCGGTCCGCCCAGACGTGCATGAAGTTCTACGAGATCACGAGCCCGACTCTGGCCGCCGCTCGCTTCGATGACCTGCGGCAGGCGCCGGCAAACGGCAAGCCTTGACGGGACCATTTGTCCTCGGTTACCCAGCGACAGGAGGTGTCTCCTCGCCGGGAACCCTGTCTGAGCACGAAGGTCATCCAGATGTCCGAATCCATCAAGGCCGCCCTCAGCCGCATCGGAAAGCCCTCTCCCGGCGAACTCTTCCAGATAGCCCGTGTTCACGGCGTCCGCTTCGGCGGGAGCCCGGCGTTCGAGGCCGCGCTCAAACGAACGTGCGTCACCCTGTCGCTGTGGGTCCGGCGGCTGCACGCGGTGTTCGAGGGCCACGATCCGACCCGACTCCCGGCCAAAGAGAATATCCTGCTGGTCGGACCAACCGGTTCCGGCAAGAGCTTCCTGGCCGAGAGGCTCTGTGGGAAGGTGCTCGGCCTGCCGTTCATCCTGGAGGACATCTCGCAATTCACGTCGGCAGGGTATGTCGGCCGCGACGTGCCCAGTCTGCTGGCCCGGCTCATCGACGCGGCCGGCGGCGACGCGGAGCTGGCCTGCATCGGCGTGATCTGCCTGGACGAGATCGACAAGATCTCGCGGCCGGGCCGGGGCAGGGGTCGCGATGTCAAGGCGGACGTGGCCGGCGAGCTGCTGCGGCTCCTGAGCGGCGGCGAGAGCATCGCCTGCTTCCGGTCCGGCTACTGCGGTCCGTCGGGCGATAAACGGGAGCAGGTGACGCTGCGGACGGACAACATCCTGGTCATCGGCTGCGGCGCATTTGACGGCATCGACCGGATCATCGAGAGGCGCGTCGGCCCGTCATCTCGATTCGGGTTCGGACCCATGCCCGAGATCGACCAGCCGGAACGCCGATGCATCACCGCCCCCGACCTGATCGAGTATGGCATGCTCGCCGAGCTGGCCGGGCGATTCGCCCACTTCATCGTGCTTCCGCCGCCACCGCGGGAATTCCTGCGGCGCCTGGCACAGGACGAGCTCGACCGGCGGATCGTCCTCTGGCAACTCAGCGGCAGCGATCTGCCGGAGGAGTTCCGCAGCGAGGCGTTTCTCGACCGCGTCGTCGATCTGGCCCTCCAGCGCCCGGCCGGGGCACGTGCGATCCCCGCGGTGATCGCGGAGCTGACGAGCGAGGCCGCATTCGAGAAGCTGCCCGCGATGTCAGCCGCCCCTGCTCCGCCCCCAACGGTGCCCGTGCCGGTGGAGTCCGTTGAGCCCGGAGTGACTGAGCCGCCCGTCCAGGTGACCCTGACGCTCACGAAGATCGCACAGGATTACTACGGCTCGACGTTCGAGCTTCACGTCGCTGACCATCCGGAGAAGCCAGGAAGGCGGATCGTCGCCGTTTCCATTCGGCTCACGAATGCCCCGCACTACCGGCTCGCGGCCCTCGGCCTCGACCGCATCAAAGCCGCCTTCACCGATGAGTTGTTCGAGTTCGTGGAGTATGACGGTTCGCAGCGCCTGCTGAGACTTCGCATCAAGCCGGCCTGCACG
>CAZQEN010000467.1:3506-4840 GCA_964591605.1 uncultured Planctomycetales bacterium | reverse complement strand
CTTCGCGGCCGGGGGGCTCGCGGGAGGAGCTGCGGCGGCGGGCGGCGCCGGCGATCGAGCGGGGGCTGGCGTACCTGGCGAAGGAGCAGGCCGAGGATGGCGGATGGCATCGATTGCCCACACCGTTTGCGCCAGGCGTGAGTTCGCTGGTGCTCAAGGGCTTCATTCAGGATCCGCGGTACGGGCGCGAGCATGACGTCGTGCAGCGGGGCATCCGGTACGTCCTCAAGCACCAGCAGAAGGACGGCGGGATCTACACGCAGCCCGGCTACGGCAACTATATGACCAGCGTCGCCCTGATGATGCTCGCGGCCGCCAAGGACCCGGAGCTGCGGGACGAGATCGAGGCCGCCCAGCGTTTCCTGCGCGGCGAGCAGTACACCGACGAGAGCAAGGATGACAAGGGCAATCCGATCGACAGCGGCCATCCGTGGTATGGAGGCACGGGCCAGTTCGACAAGCGCAAGCCGGATCTCTCGAACACGCAGATGATGCTCGAGGCGCTGCACGAGAGCGGCATCCCGGCCGAGGACCCGGTGTTTCAGCGGGCGATCAAGTTCATCGAGCGCTGCCAGATGAGCAGCCAGACCAACGACCAGCCGTTCGCCCGCGGGGCGGAGGACGGCGGGTTCATCTACTCGCCGGCCGGAGGCGGCGAGAGCAAGGCGGGCACGATCGAGGTCGGTGGAGCCACGCAGCTCCGCAGCTACGGCTCGATGACATACGCGGCGTTCAAGAGCCTGCTCTACGCCAGGCTCGACCGGGACGATCCGCGCGTGCAGCAGGCCTGGAGCTGGATCCGGCGGTATTACACGCTCGAATCGAACCCCAACATGCCGGGAAAGCAGTCCAGGGAGGGGCTCTTCTACTTCTACCACGCCTTTGCGCGGGCCCTGAAGGCCTGGGGCGAGCCCGTTCTGATCGACGCGAAGGGCGAGCCGCACGACTGGCGGGCCGAGTTGTGCGAGCGGCTGATCAGCCTGCAGAAGCCCGACGGAAGCTGGGTCAATTCCGCCGACCGGTTTCAGGAGGGAGACCCCCATCTCGTGACGGCGTACGCCGTGCTGGCGCTGCAGACGGTGCTGGAGGATCCGGGGCCGGTCAAACCCTGAACTCAGGCATTTCGGACATGCGTGGTCTGTGCCACTGAAATCCGTATTCAGATGGTGTGGGCAAGGTGTGTATTGCCGGTGCGAAGCGGACACGGGCTGCTCATCAGGAATGCGGAATGATTGGCGCCGTTACACAGGGCGGCATGGATCCCGATGGACAACGGGATACGTGCTGCCGGTGTTTCGTGCGCACGGGCAGTGAGTACATTGCCCATGCCACCC
>CAZQEN010000467.1:0-3406 GCA_964591605.1 uncultured Planctomycetales bacterium | reverse complement strand
CACGGGCAGTGAGTACATTGCCCATGCCACCCAACGGCGTGATCCGTGTGCGGGAGCGCTACTCGTCGCGCCGGCCGCCGAGGACTCCCGCGCGGATGAGGAAGTAGATGAGCTGGAGGATGGCCGTGATCGTCGCCGCCACGTAGGTCATGGCCGCCGCGTTCAGGACGCGGGCGATCTCGTGGTCCTCGTCCGTGGTGGTCAGGCCGTTGGCCAGGAGCACCTGGCGGGCCCGGCTGCTGGCGTTGAACTCGACCGGAAGATTGATGAGCTGGAAAAGCACGACCATCGTGAACAACGCACAGCCGAGGAGCGCCAGCTTCTGCAGCCCGAAACCGATGCCCACGAACAGCAGCAGCATGCCGATGTTCGAGCCAAAGCCGGCCATCGGCACGATCGCATTTCGGATGCTCAGCGGCGCGTAGGCGTGGGCGTGCTGGATCGCGTGTCCGACCTCATGGGCGGCCACACCCGCGGCGGCCAGGGATCGACCGTGGTACACGTCGGGGCTCAGGCGCAGCATCTTCTCGCGCGGGTCGTAATGGTCGCTCAGATACCCCTGCACGGGCTCGATACCCACGTCCCGGATGCCCTCGGCATCCAGGATGGCCTGGGCGACCTGGGCGCCCGTCCAGCCGCGCTGCGTAGGGATCTGGCTCCCGCGGTGAAACGACGATTTGACGCGCCACTGTGCATAGAAGGCCAGCAGCAGGCCGGGGCCCAGGATGAGAAAGTACAGTGGGTCAAAATAAAGCATGTTGCAGTATCTCCTTCGACGGCGACCCTCACGTTGAGGGTGTCACCGTTGTGTTATACGTACGAGGAGGCCGACAGGACCACCCGACCGCGGTTCCAAACCGCGGGAAAGTCTCTACCCGCGCAGGGCCCAAATCGGGGGGCCTACTGGCGAAAACTCGTCACCCCTGGGGCGGCTGGGCCACCGCCCGCCCGGCCGTCCGGAGCCGATCGATTTCGGACCTCATCCGGTCAACCACCTCGGCAATGCTCATGTGGGTGGTATCGATGACGATGGCCTCACCGGGGACCAGGAGCGGGGCCCACTCGGTCTGGTCATTTCCGTCGCGGCGGCGGATATTCTCCAGCACGTCTTCGAACGCCACTTCCTCACCGTCGGCCAGCATTTCGTGATAACGCCGCTCGGCCCGCTTGGCGTCCGAGGCAAGCAGGATAAACCTGGCGTCGGCATCCGGGAAGACCACGCTGCCCTGATCGCGCCCTTCGGTCACGAGGGCGCCGAGCTGCCGGCCGATCTCGCGTTGTTTCTCGATCAGCACCTGCCGGACCGCGGGGATACGGGCGACAGTGCTGGTGTGCTCGCTGACGCGCATCGAGCGGATGGCTTCGCTCACATCGTGGCCGTCCATCACCACGCGGACATGCGTCGGGCCGCAATCGACGCGGATGTCCGCGTCGCGGGCGAGTTGGGCCACGCGATCGGGCTGGTTGAGCGGTGTGCCGGCGCTGAGTGCTTTGAGCGTGACCGCGCGGTACATCGCGCCGGTATCGAGATAGGGGATCTCCAGGAGCGCCGCCAGCTTACGGGCGGCGGTCGATTTTCCGGAACCCGCGGGTCCGTCAATGGTGATGATCATGCGCGACTCCGTTCAAGCCCGGTCTTCCAGGGTGCGGTGGCCGTGACGCCGTTTTCAATAGCGCCGGAGGCGCTTTGGCTGGTCATGTTTTGGCCGTCCGGTGACGAAGTTTCACTCCCTCCAACCGGCTCCGCCGAAAGCCAAAGCGGCGTCGCAGCCGCCGCACTCCAAATTGGCCATCCCTCAGACGACGACGGGCAGCGCGCGTGCCGCGGACACATTCGAGCCGGCGGTCGCGGGTAATACACCGTGCAGCGTCAGCGCGGTGGCCGCCGTGATCTCGACCTTCACGAGCTGGCCGATCAGCGATTCCGGGCCGGTGAAGACGACGATTTCGTCGCCGCGCGTGCGGCCGGTGAGCTGGTCGCTGCGCTTCCATGAGACTTCGTGGCCGCGCGACTGCTCGGCCTCCTGGGCTGCGATGGCCGCCTTGCTGTAGCCTTCGACGAGCACCTCGACGCGGCGGCCGATGAATGCGCGGTGGTGCTCGATCGACATGCGGTGCTGGAGCGCGACCAGGTCCATGAGCCGCTCCTGCTTGACGGGTTCAGGGACGTCGTCATCCAGGCGGCGGTCGGCTGCCGTGCCCGGGCGATTCGAATACTTGAACATGAAGATGTTCTTGTAACGCACGCGCTCGATCAGGGCGAGCGTCTGCTCGTGGTCGCCGGGCGCTTCGCCGCAGAAGCCGACGATGAAATCACTGGCCAGCGAGATCCCCGGCACGATCGCGCGGGCCCGGTCGATCAACTCGAGGTACTGCTCAACGTTGTACTGGCGTTTCATGCGCCGCAGGACCTCGTTCGAGCCGCTCTGCAGGGGGATGTGCAGGTATTCGCACACTTTCGGCAGATCGCGTATCGCTTCCAGGATGTCGTCGGTGAAATCACCCGGATAGCTCGTCACGAATCGGATGCGCTCGATGCCGCTCACGTCGTGCACGCGCTGGAGCAGGTCGGCGAAGCGCACGGTGCGGCCGTTCTCGTGATACGAGTAGCTGTTGACCGTCTGGCCCAGGAGCGTGATCTCCTTCGTCCCCAGATCGGCCAGTTTGCGGGCCTCCTCGAAGATATGTGCCGGGTCGCGGCTGCGCTCCGGGCCGCGGGTGAACGGCACGACGCAGAACGTGCAGAACTTGTCGCAGCCGCGCTGCACGCGGATGTACGCCTGCGTAGGTCCGGCCTGCCGGGCCGGACCTATCCCCGCCGCAGGTTCACTTTGCCCGACCGGACCGGTCCCGTCCGGCAGACGGGACCTGCTGTCGGCGGAACCTGCTGAAGCGGCCGTGAATGCCTCCACGCGTGACATGTCGAGGGCTTCGATGCTGTCGTAGAGGAGCGTGCGCTGCGCGGCGGGCGTTTTGCGGGAATGGTCGTGCTCGAGGGCGATGGCCCGCGTCCGCGTCTGCTCGACTTCGGCGATGAGGCCGGGGATCTGGTTGAGATTGCCCGGCCCGCAGAGCAGATCGACGTACGGCGCCCGTTGCTGGATGCCCTCATGGTCGCGTTCGGCCATGCAGCCGATCACGCCGACGATCATGCCCGGCCGTCGCTGCCTGGCCTTGCGGACTTCGCCGAGACGGCTGTAGACCTTCTCCTCGGCGTGCTGGCGGACGCTGCACGTATTGAGCAGCACGACATCGGCCGCCTTGTAGTCCTCCGTGAGCTGATACCCCATCGCGCGGAGCTGCCCCAGCACGAGCTCGCTGTCGAGCACGTTCATCTGGCAGCCCCAGGTCTCCAGATACAGCCGTTTGGACAAGGCCGACTCCCGAACATCCCCAAACAAAACCC
>CAZQEN010000466.1:0-4877 GCA_964591605.1 uncultured Planctomycetales bacterium | reverse complement strand
TCTCCGCCAACCCCGAGGACTACACCAACCGCGGCCGCATCGTCACACCGCTCAAAGATCGCATCGGCTCGGTCATCCGCACGCACTACCCGCGCAGCATCGAAGAATCGATGCAGATCACGCAGGAAAACGCCTGGCTGGATCGCACGGGACCGGGCGCGGGCGATGGCTCGGGCGTGAGCGTCGAAATCCCCCGCTTCATGAGCGAGATCATCGAGGAGTTCATCCGCCTGGCCCGCCGCAGCCCGCACGTCAACCAGCAGTCGGGCGTCTCGGTCCGCGCCTCCATCACCTGTGCCGAGAGCATGGTCTCCAACGCCGAGCGCCGCGGTATCGCCCTGGGCGAATCCCGCGTCATGCCCCGCATCAGCGACCTGCCCAACGTCGCCGCGAGCTGCCGCGGAAAGATCGAGCTGATGCTCGCCGAAGACGAGCAGGCCGAAGACAAGCTCATCACCGCCCTCATGGGCGAGGCCGTGAAGGAAATAGCGTCTAATTACTTCGACATGGATGCCCTGGAGCCGGTGGTCGAGAACTTCGCCGGCGGTAAAACCCAGATCGAGATCGGCGACGACGTCCGCGCCGACGCGCTCGCGGCGTCCGCCTCGTCCGTCAAAGGCCTCGTCAAGCTCGCCGGCGCCGTCTGCAAGACCGCCGGCCTAAAACCCGACGACCCGCCCGCCCTCGCCAGCGCCGTCGAACTCATCCTCGAAGCCGGCTACGTCAACAACCGCCTCAGCAAGTACGCCTACCGCGGCAGCACCTTCTACAAACGCTGACCTGGGTGGCCCATCCATCGCGCAGCAACAGGTGGGGTCACGATGACGGGGCTGCGGCTGGCTCATCGATCGCCAGATCCGCCTGATGCCCGGAGCACCCGATGTGTTCTATAATCGGGACGGGAAGGCAAAGCATGATTCTTGATCGGCAGGTTGTTTGAGCCGATAATGAGTATCAGGCATGTCGATTCGCTTCCAATTTGACCTTGACAAAGCCGTCGAGGCGATGGCCTACATCGTCGAGCGGCTCGGCACGGTCGAGAAGGCCGTGCTGATGAAGCTGCTCTACCTGGCCGACCGCGAGCATTTTCTGCGCTACGGCTTTCCGATCACCGGCGACCGCCCATATGCCATGAAGTGGGGGCCGGTGCCGTCAGCATCGCTGGATGCCATCAACGGTAACCTCTTCGAGGCGCTGGAGGTGGTATTCCGCTACCTTCACGTGGACGAATGCCGCGTTCTCCTGCGTCAGCGCCCTCCCTACTCGCACCTCACCGCCCGGGAGGCCGAAACGATTGACCAGGTTCTCAACCACCACGGGCAGAAGGGCTGGGCGCTCGTGCGTGAAACGCACACCTACCCCGAGTATCGCGAGGTCTACTGCGAAGGCGCCTCGACGCCGATTCCCTACGAGCTGATCCTCAGGTACCACGGGACGCAGGAACACTTCCGGCACGATCGCCCTGTGGTGTCCGAGGCGATGGCCGGTCACATGCTCAACCCGTTGCCGCCCTGCGATGAAGATCTCTGAGCATGGATGTCTACGAGATCTACAACGCCACCCACCGATTCAAGAACTGCGATGACACGCGCCCCTGGCTCATTGTGGAGATCAGATCTGATAACTGCTATGGCTGCCTCCCGATCGCCAGCTAGCATTACGACGATCCTCATTTTACAGTACTGAGTTCTCACCAGAACTTCTCGGTCACCGGCCTGTCGAAAACCTGCCACATCATGGACGAGCGGATCTACGAGCTGCGACCCGATCAGTTCGGCCGTCGGCGAGGACGTCTCGAGGGCGAGTTGCCGCGCGTTTCGTGAGTACTCGGGTTTGTGAGGCTGCCTCCCCGAACTCAGGGTACGCGGCCGGCGTCACAGAATGCCCAGGCTCGTCTGGCCTCCGCCGTTCGGCTATAATGCCCCCACCAGGGATGGTTGGCGAATTCGGGGCGGGTGCACATGGCGACAACGGAGCTTCCGGTCATACCCCTGCAGCGCGTGCCCGGCACGCTCGTGCAGCGGGCACTGCAGGTTCTTGCGGATACCACGGGCGCCACGGCCGTGCTCTTCGACGCCGCGGGCGAGCTCGTCGCCGGACCCATCGCGGGAAACGCCTTCGCCGCCTTGCTCCTGACGCGACCCGCCGGCCGGGACGCCGTGCTGGCCGGCCATCGCGCCGCGTTGCCGCAAGCCGCCCCCGAACCGACCACGCCGCTGCTCGACGGCGACACGTTTACCCGATTCCCCATCCGGATCGTCACCACCGGTCAGTGCGCCGGCACCCTCACCCTGGGGGATCGGCCGCACTCCGCACTCTCCGAGGCCATGCTCGAGCGCATCTCCGTCCAGACGGACATCCCGCTGGGCGACCTGGCCGCCGCCGCCAGGGATCTGCGCGCCTGGCCGCCGCATCAGATCGAGGTCGCCCGCCAGCTCGCCGCGCTCCTCGCCGACCTCTTCGCCGAGCTCTGCACGCGCCAGCAGGACCTGCGCGACCGGATCGAGGAACTCTCGGCCGTCTACAACATCGCCGGCATGCTCGCCGACACGCATGACCTCCAGCAGATTCTCAACAAGACGGCCCGCATCGTCTGCGAAGTGATGAACGGCAAGGCCTGCAGCATCCGCATGCTCGACGAGACCAGCGGCACGCTCACGATCAAGGCCGTCCACAATCTCTCGATGAAGTACCTGGCCAAGGGACCGGTCATCGTCGATCAGAACCCGATCGATCAGGCCGCCCTCGCCGGTGAGATGGTGCGCATCGCCGACGCCCCCAGCGACCCGCGCACGCAATACCCCGAACAGGCCCGCGAAGAGGGCATCGTCAGCGGCCTGGTCTGCGGCCTGATCTACCGCGGCAAGGGCGTGGGCGTCGTCCGCGTCTACACGGGCGAGCCGCACGAGTTCTCACCCTTCGAGGAGGCGCTGCTGCGCGGCGTCGCCGCCCAGGCCGCCGCCGCCATCGTCCACGCCCGCCTCATGGCCGACCGCCTCGAGGCCGAACGCTATCAGCGCCAGATCGCCTACGCCGGACAGGTCCAGCGGCGCATGATCCCCGCCAACCCGCCCGTCCTGCCCCACGTCGAGATCGGCTGCGTTTATCGCCCCACCTACAACGTCGGCGGCGACTTCTACGACTTCATCTGCCTGCCCAAGGGCAACCTGGGCATCGGCATCGCCGACGTCTCCGGCAAGGGCGTCCCCGCTTCGCTCCTGATGGCCTCCATCCGCACCGCCCTGCGCGTCTACGCCTACTTCATGTACGACATCGACCGCATCATGGCCGAGGTCAACAAGCACGTCTGCCGCGAGACGACGGTGAGCGAGTTCGCCACCATCTTCTACGGGGTGATCACGCCGGATGCCCGCCGTTTCACCTACTGCAACGCCGGCCACGACCCGCCGCTGCTCCTGCGCGACGGCCGCATCATCCACCTGGGCACCGGCGGCATGGTCGTCGGCGTCGACCCGCAGGCCGTCTTCGAGCGTGAGTTGCTCACGCTGCGGCCCGGCGACGTCGTGCTGCTCTACACCGACGGCGTGGTCGAAGCCCTCAACTTCAGCGACGAACGTTTCGGCCGCGAGCGCCTGGCCGCCTCCCTCGTCCACTACGCCGCCGAGCCCGCCCAACTCGTCGCCCAGAACATCCTCTGGGACATCCGCCGCTTCCGCGGCCTCGCCGACCGCACCGACGACATTTCCCTCGTCGTCCTCAAGATCAAGTAAGTCCCCGCAAGTAGGTCCCCCCCCAGTAGGTCCCGCCCAAGTAGGTCCCGCCCAGGTAGGTCCCGCCCAAGTAGGTCCCGCCTGCCGGGCGGGACCTCGAATGCGTGAGCGGTACCCTCGCGCCAAGGTCCTGCCCGGCAGGCACGACCCACTCAGCCCGCTGCGAGAATCCCTTCCCGCGACTCGGCCATCGGCCGCTTGTCGCAGGCGCCGTTCCCGCTTACCATACCCAGGCGGGTCGGGCCCCGCGTGACTGCCGACGGATGCTCGCATGGCCAAAAAGAAAAAACTCCCCAAACAGCTCGCCATCCTCGACGAAGACCTCTGCACCGGGTGCGAAGCCTGCCTGACCGTGTGCCCCGTCGACTGCATCGACAAGGTGCGCGACCCCGTCCACCCCGGCTACGCCATGGGCATCTGCACGATCGACCTCGTGCGCTGCATCGGCTGCAAGCTCTGTGCCCAGGTCTGCCCCTGGAACGTGATCACGATGGTCCCGACCGAGGACGTGCAGGCGATTCCGGAAGTGGCCGCTCTTCTCGAGTAGGCACGCGAAGGAACACGTCGAGGCCCTCCCCGCGCACCGGCACCAGCCCGGAAGCCTCTAGAACCTTCTGATCGGCGGAGCCCCGCCCCACGCAGACGTATGCGATCCCCCGGTCCCGCAGCGCCGGCAGGACCGTCGCCGGGTCGGGAGGCGGACCGCGCCGGTCGGGAGGTTCAAAGAACCACCCGAGCTGCGGAACCGACCGGTACTCCTCGAACACCCACCGGGGGATCCGGGCGATATACCCGCCCATCAGCGGCCGCGCGTGCACCGTCTGGTGATAGAGCGCCCGCGCTTCCCCCAGCCGCGGGTCCATGACCGCGCCCCCGCCCGCCCCGATCGGCGTGACGGGAAGCGCCACCGTGACCGGCACGAAGGCATAGTCCGCCGCCACGAGCCCCAGCGCCGCCGCCGCTCCCGCCCGCGCCGCCCACGCGCCCCTCCGGCGCCGCGCCAGGGCGACCGCCCCGGCCACGCCCACCCCCATCGCCATGTACCCGATCACCAGGTATCGCCCCGTCTGGCCGATCGATCCGAGCACCGGCACGTACCGATACACGTTCATCGGCAGCCGCACCGGCGTCCGCCCGATCTTCACG
>CAZQEN010000465.1:0-4929 GCA_964591605.1 uncultured Planctomycetales bacterium | reverse complement strand
CAGGCATCACAATGCCCGCGAGGCGGCGGCGGGTCAAGCAGGGGCCCAGCGCTCAGGGGGGGACATCGGGTGGAGCCCCGGACGCGGAGATGGCCGGATCGGCAGTCCGATGTGAGGCGGGCCCCGGCTCGTCATGGGGGGGGACCGACGGAGGCGAAGCGTCCGGGCCGCCAGGCGCGGCCGGCCAGGGGTAGTGTCCGAACCAGTCGCGATAGCGAATGCCGAACAGTTCCACGAACATCTGCGGCGAATGGTGGATCAGCGACACCTTGCTGTCGTGCACATGGCTCCAGCGGACGGGCACCTCGAGGATTCGCAGCCCCATGCGGGTGGCCAGATACAGGAGCTCCACATCGAAAGCGAACCCGTCGATCCGCTGCATGGCGAAGGCGGGGGCGGCGGCGGCCCGGCGGAACGCCTTGAAGCCGCACTGGGTGTCCTGCACCTTCAGGCCGGCGATGCGGCGGACCATCCAGTTGAAGACGCGTCCAGAGGCGCGGCGGATGCCGCTCTGGTGCGTCTCGATGAGGCTCGGATCGAGCGCCCGCGAGCCAATCACGATGTCGTAGCGGCCCTGGGCGATCGGTTCGATCAGCAGCGGCGCTTCGCTCACAGGCGCGGACAGATCCGCGTCGGTGAACAGGACGATCTCGCCCGAGGCCTGGGTGAAACCGGTTCGGACGCCGGCTCCTTTTCCGCGGTTGCATTCGTGGCAAATGAGGCTCAGCTCCGGGTCGCCGGCGGAGCGTTTTGCCAGAAGAGCCGACACGATGGCGGGCGTCGAGTCGGTCGAGCCGTCGTCGACGACGATGACCTGTGAACGGCCGGAATACGCACGCGCGAAGCGCATGATCGCAGACACCGAGTCTTCGATACAACTCGCCTCGTTGTAGGCCGGGATGATGATGGACAATGATGGCATCATGCGTATGCAATGTGGGACGTGAGACGTGAAATGCGAGATGTGCACCGCGATGGTTCTGACATCTCACATCGGACATCCCGCATTCGACGTCTCACTTCCTCCGGGCCTCTTTGGCCACGAGCCCCACACGCCGATGGCCGCCAGCGCCACCAGACAGGTCAAAGATGCGACGGCGCCGATCCGCAGGGCGACCGGCTCGAATCGAAAGACGACCGTGTGCTCGCCCGCCGGCACGGACACGCCGCGAAAGACGCCGTCGGTCGCGTGCAGCTCCGCGGCGGCGCCGTCCACATACGCGTTCCAGCCGGGATAGTGCACGTCGCACAACACCAGCAGCGCTCGGCGATCGGACTTGGTGGCCACGGTGACCGACGACGGCCGGTACTCCGTGACCCGCGCGACCGCGAGAGCGGCTCCGGGCTCGGTCAGCTTCGAGGCGGTGTCCGCGGCTGCCTGTACGACTGCCTCCTGGCGCACATCGATCCCGCCCGACTTGAGCGCATCGATCGCCTCGGACAGCGAACCGACCGCCCGCACCCGGTCCACGAGAAACGCCCGTGGCAACTCCTTTTCGGGCCGGATGCGGTAGAGCTTCACATTCCCCTCGACCGGGACCTGTTCCCAGTCGGGATGCTCAAACCTCTTCTGCGTGAGCAGGTAGCGGATGTTGAGCAGCGGCAGCAGCGGCGAATCGAGCGACCCCCGTCGCTCCAGGGTCATCACGATATTGTAACGCAGCAGGTGCTGCGGCTCGATGCCCCCCAGGAACCGGGCGTAGTCGCGAAGAATGATGGAGTCATAGCCGCCGTAGTCCTGGAGGCCGTAGAGCGTGGGGAGGTTGGCGTAGAAGATCTTTTCGGGGCCGTAGCGTCCGATACGGAAGAGATCGCGGTCGGCCTGCAGGTGCCGGATGACCGGGGGGACGCGGTCCAGAAGGGCGGGATCCCTGTGCGTGTTGAAGGAGAATGACGCCTGGGCGAGGTCAATGGCGACGAAGGCGAGTACCACAAGCGACAGGAGCAGGGCGCTGCGCGGCCGCCAGGCCCGCCAGGCGCCCAGGGCGATGAATGTCGCGGCGCCCAGGAGGAAGATTGCCAGCCGCATGGCGTTGGTCCACAGCAGGCCGGAGAACTCGTCGTCTGAGCGGAAGGCGGCCCGCACCGTGCGGCTGGAGGCCAGGATGCGGCGGCTGATGGATTCGATGGGGGCCGGGACGACAAGCAGGATGACCAGCACGGCGCAGAGCAGCAGGGCGATGCCGAGCAGGATGCCCGCGCCGATGCGGGATCCGCGCGTGGGCGGACGGCGGAGGCCGTCGAACCATCGCTGGGCGCCGGCCGCGGCGAAATATGTCACCGCAAAGCAGCTCAGGAAGATCCAGCGGAACGGCGTGCGAACCTGCTCCGCTCCCGGCACGAGATGGAAGAAGAGCCGATAGACCGGAGTGACGAACGCGAAGCTCAGCGACACGGCCGCCAGCAGGACGAAGAGTGCGGTCAGCCATCGCGATTGACGCCACGCGGCGCCCAGGCCGAGCACCGCGAAGATGAGCGGCAGAATGCCCAGGTACGACCCAACCTCCACGTAGTTCTTCGGGCCGAAGTAGCGATATCCGTTGCCTGCGTCGATCCGCTGCCAGCGGCGCTCGCTCAGGCGGAAACCCTCATGAACGGTGGGATTGCCCAGGGCGTCGGGTATGACGGCGGGGAGAAGCTCACAGGCGGCCAGGGCGGCGGCCTTGGCAGTCTCGTATGTCCCTTCGCCCGTGCGAACGTTGCGTTTCATCACTTCCAGGAACGGCAGGATCTGAGGGGCGGCCAGGACAGTTCCAAGGATCACCACGGCGGCAGCGGACGCAAGATAGCGGATCGCCCGACCGGCCGAGCGGTGCCGGGTGGCGAGATGGACGGCGTGAACGAGGGCAAAGAGCCCGCAGGCTGCGAAGGCATAGAAGGCGATCTCGAAGAATCCGCCGAGAATGGGAAGTGCGAAGAGCGGGGCGCCCCAGGTGAGGCTGCGGAGGGAGGGCAGCCGGGAAGATCGAGGCCGCTGCGTCGTTGCCCGAGGGGGAGCGGCGGTGACCTGCCCACTCGCCGATTCGTCCACTCCTTGGCCACTTTCCGCGTCGTCCCCCGTAACGTCCGCGTTCTTCATCTGACGCGTGTCATACAGGCGGTGGAGCCAGAGGAGCATGAGGGGCAGCCAGATCGCCGACGCGAGCAGCATGGGGAAGACGAGGCGGCAGATGAAGAAGCCGCCCATGGCGAACATGAACCCGCCGACGGTTGCCCCGAAGTGACCCACTCCAAGCCGGCAGAAGAGCAGGTATGTGAACAGGCCGCCGAGCAGGAGGTGGAGTCCGATAAACACCACATAGGCTCGGGCGGGCGGCATCAGCCAGAACAGGGCGTTGAGCGGATAAAACGTGGAGGCCTGGCCCGTGGTGTAGAGCGGATGGCCGCAGAAGCTGTAGGGATTCCACAGCGGCCAGTCGCCAACGGCGATCGCCCGGCGCTGGAAGACCTTCCACATGAAGTTCTCGTAGAGCATGTCGCCGGTCAGCGGATTGTGGACCGGGCCCGCATCGGTGGAAGGGGTGTGCGGGGGGTTGTGGCTCAGGAGGTCGAGGGGCAGGAGGACCCTGCCGCCCAGGACGGACGGCCACAGCGCAGCGGCCAGGGCAACGGCGAGGAGGAGCGTGAAACGTAGCCAGGCGCGTGAATGCATTGCCGATTATCGATTTCCGAGTTTGGGATTCTACATCAGCAGCGGGCGATCCATGATCGGAAATCGAGAGCGTCCTCACCGCGGGAATACGCTCCGCGGCTCATTGTTGCGTGAAGACGAACGTGCCCTTCTTGTTGCTGGTGACGATGTCGAGCTTCTTGTCGGCGTTGATGTCGGTGACGACGAACTGGGTGCCGATGCCCGAATCGTTGTCGATTTCGTGCGGGATCCAGGCGGGTTTGCCGCCCTCGGGCTTGAACTCGAACCAGTAGATGACCGCCGGCTCGCGTTCGCCGGGATCGTGCCCGTTGTGCGCCCAGAAGCGTTTGCCGGTGACCAGGTCGGGCCGGCCGTCGGCGTTGATGTCCGCCACCTGCAGGGCGTGGGATTGCGAGAACTTCATGTAGATCTCGTGCTTCGTCCACGTCACCTTGCCCTCGGCATCCTTGCCCTGCTCGTGCCACCAGATGCCGTAGTTGTGGGCGGACGAGGAGATCACATCCATGTCGCCGTCGCCGTCCACGTCGAAGGGGTACATGTCGGCGCAGGCGTCACCGAGTTTGGCAGGATGAAATGTCCAGCCCGGTTGTTTGGGATCACCGGGGTTCTCCCACCAGCCTTCGGTGCAGACCACGTCGCTGCGGCCGTCGCCGTTGATGTCGCCGAACCCCAGCCCGTGGGCGAACTTGTGCGTGCAGGGGGCCTTGGCCTGGCTGATCGGGTGGAGCCGCCAGTTGAGTTTCTTCTGATCGCGGGGGCACGCCGACCAGGCCATCCAGCCGCGGTCTTCGAAGTCAGGTGTGAAGGCGTAAAGCAGATCCAGCCGGCCGTCCTTGTCCACGTCGACGATGAGCGGCGATTCATTGCACGTCCAGGGGGTGATCGTGTTCTCTTTCCATCGTCCCGTCTTGCCCTGCGGATTTTCGTACCAGAGCGTTGCCTTGCCGGGGAACCCGACGATGATGATGTCCGTCCAGCCGTCCTGATTCACGTCCATCGCGCCGTTCACGAAGGATTCGCTGTAACCGCCGTCCCACTTGTACGTACCGGGCTCGCGGATCTCGCTGGCCTGCCACGCGCTGCCCACCTCTTTGGGCTGGGCGTACCAGAACGGCCCGGCGACGACGTCGAGGGCGCCGTCTTTATTGAAATCGCCGACGGCGCAGCCTTCGGAATAAAACGTCGTGCTGAGAACGGATTTCTGAAACCTGATGTCGCCGGCCGCGGCGAGCGCCGGGACGATCAAGATACATGCAGACAGCCAGACGTGAACAATC
>CAZQEN010000464.1:0-4938 GCA_964591605.1 uncultured Planctomycetales bacterium | reverse complement strand
GCGCCGGGACCCGTGGGAACGCCACACGGGCAGCTTCGGCTTCGCTCAGCGAAGCGGAAGCTGCCCATGCCACCCCGCCCAAGCTGTCACGGACCCGGTAGCGACAGCGATAGACCCTTCGATTGACCGAGTGTTGCCGGGTCCCTAGAATCGGCTCTTCGGATGGTGCCTGCCGGGTCGGGGATCTCCCTGTGTGACCTGGAATTGCAGTCCCGCTCGTGCGGACCGGCGCGCCTCGGAAACACCCAGATGGCGCTCTTCGATCGAATCCTGCGCTCCGAGCACCGCGACCCCGACGACGTCCGAATGACGCTCGGCGAGCATCTCGACGAGCTCCGTACCCGCCTGATCCGCGCCCTGGTCGCCCTCGTTCTGGGCGGAGTGGTGTGCTTCTATTTCCGGGATATCATCGTCGGCGTGCTCACCACGCCGCTGTCCGAAATCATGGTCCGCTACGGCTACTCGCCCGACGTGGTCATCACGGACGTGACCGAAGCCTTCATGGCGGATTTTCAGCTCGCCCTGATTCTGGGCTTCATTCTCACCGCCCCGTACATCCTCTGGCAGCTCTGGGGTTTTGTGGCCGCCGGGCTCTACGCCCACGAGCGCAAGTGGGTCCGCCGGTTCGTCCCCGTCTCCATTGCCCTGTTCTTTGTCGGCGCGATCTTCTACCTGGTCGTGGTGATGCCGATTTTTCTGGACTTCTTCATTGGCTACAAGCCCGAGATCCCGCCGGTGTCCATCTCGGTCGACTTCATCGGGCATGGCGCCTCGGCAGCCACGCAGCCGGCCGCCTGGCCCTCGGAGGCACCGCTCATCCGGCGCTTTCCCGCCGATCCCGAAAATCCCCCGAACGGGGCGTTCTGGTACAACCTCTCCGCCAACGAGCTCCGCGTCCGCATCGACGGCAAAACGCTCGCCCTGGGCCCCATGCGGGAACCCGGCCACAGCCGGGTCACCCCCATGATCGGCATCCGCGGCTATCTCATCTCTATGCTGCAGATGGCTGCTGCCTTCGGGATCGGTTTTCAGGTGCCGGTCGTCGTCGCCCTGCTCGCCACGATCGGCATCGCGACGTCCGTCGATCTGGCCCGGGTCCGAAAATATGTCTGGTTCGGGATCGCCGTGGCCGCCGCGATCATCACCCCCTCGCCCGACGTCACCAGCATGATGCTGCTGTTTGTCCCAATGGTCCTGCTCTACGAGGTGGGGCTGATGGCCGCCCGATTCCTTGAAAAGGAAAGAGCTTCCAGCGAGCCCACCTGAAGATTCACATCCCTGGACCGGTAAGATCGGCCTCTGTTGGCTCAACTGGCATGCCAAATGCCAGCAGTTTCAGCCGTAACTTATGATTGCACAAAATCATAAGGTCGTTTGACCACCCCCCAAACTCGTGATATATTTCTAGGTCCTTCCGATTGGGACTGATTCAGGGATATGAACCGAGGTTCATTTGTAAGTCTAGCCCTTCTTTGCAGTTAACGCTGATTCCAGACATGGACAGGTAGCAGCCAATGGGCTTTGGCCAGGGGTTTTTGATTGCCTTCCTCGGATAGGGAAATACTGACGCGGCAGATTCGTGATGCCGTCGATATCGCGGATTTGATCGGGGGCTACCTCACGCTCCGTCGCGCGGGGTCGAATTACAAGGGGTTGTGCCCCTTCCATGAGGAAAAAACCCCCTCGTTTACCGTCAATCCGGCCCGCCAGACGTTCAAATGCTTCGGCTGCGGGGCCGGTGGGGACGTTTTCACGTTCCTGCAGCTCCGCGAGAAGGTCGATTTTCTGGAAGCCCGCCGGATGCTGGCCGAGAGGGCCGGTATCTCCCTGGAAACCATCGAGTCGGGCGGTCGAGGTGGCCCCGGCAAGACCGATCTGGCCCGGGCCAATCAGTGGGCGCTTCGCGTCTTCCGCCGCAACTACGAATCCAGCGCCGGCGAAGCCGCGCGGTCCTACGTCCAGCGCCGCGGCATCTCCGACGAGCTGGCCGGCAGTTTTCAGCTTGGCTTGGCGACTGACAGCTTCGACGGACTCCTCCGCCAGGCGAATCTCTCCAAAGTCGACGTGACGATTCTGGCCGCGGCCGGCCTGGTGAAGGAGCGCGCCGGCGGCGGCTGCTACGACACCTTCCGCCATCGGCTCATGTTTCCCATCGCTGATGCCACCGGCCGGATCATCGGCTTCGGCGGCCGCACCCTCGGCGACGACCCCGCCAAGTACCTCAACACCCCCGCGACGGCCCTGTTCGACAAGAGCACCAACCTCTTCGGACTGGACAAAGCCCGGCACGCCATCGGCGAGAAGAAACGGGCGATTGTCGTCGAGGGCTACACCGACTGCATGATGGCCCATCAGCACGGCTTTACCGAGACCGTCGCGACGCTCGGCACGGCCATGACCGACCAGCATGCCGCACTCCTGCGCCGGTACACCGACCGCGTGATTCTTCTGTTCGACTCGGACGAAGCCGGACAGCGGGCCGCCGACCGCGGCCTGGGCGTCTCCCTCACCGGCGGGCTCGACGTCTGGCTGGCTCGCGTCCCGGAGGGCAAGGATCCCTGTGATTACCTTTTATCGGCCGGCAGTTCAGGCTTCGAGAACGTGTTGAAAGAGGCCGTCTCCGCGCTAGAATTCAAGTGGCGGCTGGTGGCACGCGAGTACCAGGTCAGCGCCACCGGCCCCGGCCGTCGCCGGGCTGTGGAAGCGTATTTGCAGTCGCTGGCCGGGTGGATGAGCCAGGGGGTTATCGACACCATTCAAATGGGGCTTCTGGTCAACCAGCTCAGCGGGGTGCTCTCGCTGCCCCCGCAGGATGTCATGGCCCGGCTCTCGGACCAGTCACGCAGAGGCGCCGCCCGCCCCCGCCCGGTGGCCGCGGCCCCGCGCAAGACGGATTCCGAGCAGGAGGCCATTCGTCAGATCCTGGAGGTGGTTCTGAACGAGCCGGCGTATTATTCTTCTGTCGCCCAGTACCTCGATCCCCAGGCGATCCGGAGCCCCGAGCTGGCGGCAGTGGCTCAGCAGTTGGCGGCCCTGCTTGAAAGCGGCGAGCCCTTCCTGCTGAGCGACCTGATCGGACGTTTCGAGCTCCCGGCGTTCGGCCGGCTCATCACCGATCTGCAGGAGCGCGGCGAGCGCCGCGGACAGTATCCGGAAGTCATCGCAGGCGCCGTCGCCTGCCTGGAGTCCGTCGCTCACGTCCGGCGGACGATGCGGCTGGCCGAGCAGATCCGCGGTCAGACCCCCGGGATCTCGGCGGACGGGGGTTCCGCTCCCCCGAGCGAGGAGGAGCGGCTGCTCGCTCTGGCGGCCAGCGCAAGGAACCCGCACTTTGCCAGTCCGCGGGCTCGACGCAGGTTTGTGGAGCCGTGAAAGAATGAAAGGTTGAGATTGCGGGCTGGTGGCCGCGGCGATCAGACGGCCGGCCCCGATCCGGCCGCTCGCTCAACTGGTGTAGTCAACGTGGTGCAAGACGCACGGAGAAAGCGATGTCAGACAACCCGACTGTGATCCTGGACCCGACCGACGCAGCCCTCAGGGATCTCCTCGAGCGCGGCCAGAAGCGCAAGTGCCTCACCTGGGAGGAGCTCAACGAGACCCTGCCCGATGAAGCCATCTCGCCCGACAAGCTCGAGATGATCATGATGACGCTCGACGAGCACGGCATCGAGATGATCGACGAGATCGAGGCCGACCGCCGCGGCGTCTCGCGCGAACAGCGCGCCGAACCGCCCGTCACCCGGCGCAAGGCCGCGGCTCCGCCGCGCCCTCCTCACGTTCCGCCCGACGAGTCCGAAGATCCCGACGACGACGACATCGAGATCGAGAAGGTCGAGCCGCAGGAGGACAGCGGCTCCCGGCGCATCGACGACCCCGTGCGCATGTACCTCACCCAGATGGGCGAGATCCCGCTGCTGACCCGCGCCCAGGAGATCGCCCTCGCAAAGAAGATCGAGCTGACGCGGATGGCCTTCCGCAAGCAGGTGCTCGAGAGCGACTACTGTATCGCCCAGGCCGTCGACATCCTGCAGCAGGTGTCCGATGGCCGGCTGCCGTTCGATCGCACCATGAAGGTCTCCACCTCGGAGGCCATGGCCAAGAATACCATCACCAAGCTCCTGCCCGAGAACCTCGGAACGGTGCGCAAGCTCAACGAACTCAACACCACCGACTACGAGAAGCTGGTGACCCAGCGCCTGTCCGCCGCCGCCCGGCAGACCATCGTCCGCGGGCTTAATCAGCGCCGCCGCAAAATCGCCAAGCTGCTCGAGGAGCTCTCCCTGCGGACCAGCCGCATCATCCCGCTCATGCGCAAGCTCGAGGGCGTCTACCGCAAGATGCGCGACCTCGAAGAGCGCGTCAACGCCGAAAAGCGGCGCCCCACCATGCCGGCCGAGGACCTCGCCGCCATGGAGGATGAACTGGCCGGCCTCGAGTCGCTCGTGCTCGAAAACAGCGAGCAGCTCGGCAAGCGCCTCGAGCGCATGCGCCGCGTCTTCAGTGAATACGAGGACGCCAAGCGCAAGCTCTCCGGCGGTAACCTCCGCCTGGTGGTATCGATCGCCAAGAAATACCGCAACCGCGGCCTCTCCTTCCTCGACATCATCCAGGAGGGCAACACCGGCCTCATGAAGGCCGTCGACAAGTTCGAATACCGCCGCGGCTACAAGTTCAGCACCTACGCGACCTGGTGGATCCGCCAGGCCATCACCCGGGCCATCGCCGACCAGGCCCGCACCATCCGCATTCCCGTGCACATGATCGAGACCATGAGCCGGCTGCGGAATATCTCCAAGACCCTCCTCCAGGAACTCGGCCGCGAACCCACGATCGAGGAAATCGCCCGCAAGGGCAAGATGCCCGTCAGCGAGGCCCGCCGCGTGATGAAGATCAGCCGCCACCCGATCTCGCTCGACCGCCCGGTCGGCGAGAGCGAGG
>CAZQEN010000463.1:0-4943 GCA_964591605.1 uncultured Planctomycetales bacterium | reverse complement strand
CAATACGCTACCCGGACTCCGCCGCGTTCACCAGCCACCCGCCCGAATCGTGATCGCTGGCCCCCAATCGCTCCGATCCCTCGCCCTCCGCGCAAGCTCCCACGCACCATCCTCTCCGATCTCCATTCTCAAATCTCAGATCCGTCTGCAGAGTCATTCTCAGAATGGGAGTCTCGTTCTGCGGGCGCCTGTGCCGTTTTCGGTATCACACTTCTGGAACGGCCGCCGCCCCGCCGGCGCCGTTTCACCCGTGATTCTGCCCGGCCAGCTCCTTGGTCACGTCGCCGATGACCGCCTTCGCGTCGCCGAACAGCATCAGCGTGTTGGGGGAGTAGTAGAGCTCGTTCTCAATACCGGCAAATCCTGGGTTCATCGTCCGCTTGATCGCCAGCACCGTGCGGGCCTTGTCCACGTCGATGATCGGCATACCGTAGATTGGGCTGCTCTTGTCGTGCCGCGCCGCCGGGTTCACCACGTCGTTCGCGCCGATCACCAGCGCCACGTCCACCTGCGACATCTCCGGGTTGATCTCGTCCATCTCGATCAGTTTGTCGTACGGAATCTCCGCCTCCGCCAGCAGCACGTTCATGTGCCCCGGCATGCGCCCGGCCACCGGGTGAATCGCGAACTTCACCTCCACCCCGCGCCGGGTCAACTGGTCATACAGGTCGCGCACCCGGTGCTGCGCCTGGGCCACCGCCATCCCATACCCCGGAATGATCACCACCAGGTTCGCCGCCTCGAGCATCTGCGACGCCTCCTCCGCCGTCGCCGTCTTCACGCTGCGCTGCTCGACCGCCCCCGCCGCTGCCTGCACCTGTCCGAACGCCCCGAACAGCACGTTCGCGAAAGACCGGTTCATCGCCCGGCACATGATGATCGACAGGATCAGGCCCGACGAGCCGTCCAGCGCCCCGGCCGTGATGAGCAGCTTGTTCTCCAGCACAAAACCCATCGCCACCGCCGACAGCCCCGCGTACGAGTTCAGCAGCGAGATCACCGTCGGCATGTCCGCCCCGCCGATCGGAAGAATCAGCAGCACGCCGAACGCCAGCGACAAAACGATGATGAACGGAAACAGCCAGCCCACGTCCGGCTTGACCACCAGCACCACGCCGATCAGCACCGCCAGGGCCAGAAGCGACAGGTTGATGATGTTCTGGCCCCTGTACGTGATCGGCCGCGTCGGGATGACCTCCTGCAGCTTGCCCGTCGCCATCAGGCTGCCGGTGAACGTGAGGAAGCCCAGAATCACCTCCAGCGCGATGGCACCCGACCGGAAGGAGCTCAGCGCGCCCTCGTGAAGCCAGAGGTAATACTTGGCCGTCCCCACCAGCCCCGCGGCCAGCCCGCCGAATGCGTGCGACAGCGCCGTCCGCTGGGGCACCGCCGTCAGCGGCACCCACGACAGCGGCACCCCGATCATCGTGCCCACCACCAGGGCCACGATGATCCACCGGTAGCTGACGATCTCGGGATACAGCAGCGTGCCGATGATCGCCGCCGACATCGCCACGACCCCCGACAACACCCCGCGCCGGGCCGTCGTCGGCTTGTTCATCCACTTGAGCGACAGGATGAACAGCGCCGTCGCCAGCAGATAAATCAGTTGAATGACGTGCTCGATCATGGCCGGCCCGCCTGCGGGCTCGAGGCCGCCTGATCCGCCGGCGCTCCGGCGGGCCGAAGACCCGGCTCACGCTTCTTGAACATCTTGAGCATGCGGTCGGTGATCAGGAAGCCGCTGACGATGTTCGTCATCGAGGCCGCCAGGGCGACCGTCCCCAGAATCGTGCTCGACACCGATTTCTCTTCGCCCGCGATGATGATTGAGCCGACCACCGCAATCGCCGAAATCGCGTTCGTCAGCGACATCAGCGGCGTGTGCAGCAGGCGAGACACGTTCCGGATGACCTCCAGCCCGATGAAGGTCGCCAGCATGAACACGAACGCCATCGACATGAAGTCCAGTTCTTTCAACCCGCACCTCCTGGTGCCCTTTTCCCATCTCAAATCTCAGATTTCAAATCCCGCATCCCCCCGTCCTCACCGCCCGCCGGCCTCCAGCCCCTCCCTCACCTTCGGATGCACCACCTGCCCGCCCCGCGTCACCATCGTCTCGCGGATGATCTCGTCGTCGCTGTCCAGTTGAACGCTTCCGTCTTTGATGAGCAGCAACAGGAAATTCGACAGGTTCTTCGCGTACATCTGGCTCGCATGGTACGCCGCCCCCGCCGGCAGATTCAGCGGCCCGAGGATACTCACGCCATGCCGCACGACGGTCTCACCGGGCCGGGTCAGCTCGCAGTTCCCCCCGCGCTCCGCCGCCAGATCCACCACCACCGATCCCGGCGGCATCCCGCGCACCGCCTCCTCCGTCACCAGCAGCGGCGCCTGGCGCCCGGGGACGGCCGCCGTCGCGATCACCACGTCGTTCCTGGCAATCACCTTCGCCAGCAGTTCGCGCTGCCGTCGGTAGTACGCCTCGTCCATGGCCTTCGCGTATCCGCCCGTCCCCTCCGCGCTCTCCAACTCCAGCTCGACAAACTTCGCTCCCAGGCTCTGCACCTGCTCCCGCACCGCCGGGCGCACGTCGTACGCCTGTGCGACCGCGCCCAGCCGGCGGGCCGTGGCAATCGCCTGCAGACCGGCCACCCCGGCCCCCAGGATCAGCACCCGCGCCGCCGTCACCGTGCCCGCAGCCGTCATGAGCATCGGGAACAGCCGCGGGAGCGCTTCGGCCGCCAGAATCACCGCCCGATAGCCCGCGATCGTCGCCTGAGACGACAGCGCGTCCATGCCCTGGGCACGGGTAATCCGCGGCAGAAGCTCAAGCGCAAAAGACGCCACGCCGCGCGCCGCCAGCTCCTTCGCCGCCGTCGGAGCCGACAGCGGCTCGGCAAAGCCGACCACGGTCTGCCCCGGCCGCAGCAGATCAAGATCCGCCCGCCCCGCCTCCGGGTTGGCCCCATAGCAGCGAACCTGGGCGATCACGTCGGCCGCACCAAACACCGTGCTCCGGTCCGCCGCGATCCGCACGCCCTGTTTCTCATAGTCCGCGTCCGGAAACCCCGCCGCCTCCCCGCTACCTCGCTCCAGCAGGACCTCGACGCCCTTCTTCGCCAACCCCGCCGCCGCCGACGGGACCAGCGCCACCCGCCGCTCGCCCGGGAATGTTTCCTTGGGAATGCCGATGATCATGATGTTTCTCGGCCGATGGCCGATTCTCCGATCCGTGTCTGCCCGTTACCTGCGCGGAGTGAGCATATGGACAACCACTGCAGAGGTCCACCACAACCATCCGGCAGGAAATGATCCGGTCCGCGACGCCGCCGCCCGCGCGCTGACCCGGTTCCACAAGGGCCTGAAGATCTTCTCCGCGCCGGGGGGCGGCGTTGCTCTGGAGCCGCCTGACCACCGGCTGGCTACTCCGCCCGGATCCCCTCGATCAGGCTGACTTCGTGCGCCGTCGGAACGATACGATTCAGCCGCAGGCCCGCCGACGCAAAGAGCGCCCGACCTGAACAACGCTCGCGGCAACCCGACAACCTCATGCCAGGCACCCCGCGCGCTCTAATGCCGATTACGGATGCTTTGCACCTTCAACGATCCGTGTCTGCCTCGGTGGAGGCTCTCCGGCTCACCGCGATTTACGCGGGGTAACCCACGGTCTGGGCATAGAGTACACGCTGTTCGGGCCGCAATTTCAACTCCGCGGCCAGGCCCGTCTTGTTGCAGTTATGGAACCACGCGGCCAGCCCCTGCGACGCGGCAAACAGGTACACGTTGCCGGCGATCAGGCCCGTGGCAATGTTCGAGTACGACTTCTGAATCTCGGGATCCTTCAATCCGGGCTCCTGAGGCGTCCCCCTGCCGTACTTGGCGATGTCCGCCACGTAGACGAGATTCACCGGAGTTCGGGCGGCGCCGCCCCCGCGGCCGCGGCGGCCGAGCTTCTCGCGATGATCGCCGGCGGCAACGGGGCTCAGGCGGTGCGGAATCGCGTCGTAGAGGTAAATCCCTTCGGGAAGGACGACGTACAGGTCGATCTCCTGGGAGTTGCTCGCCGATGCGGCGGTTCGTCCGATCCGCCCCGAAGGTCCGCCTGCCCGGTTCACCCCCCACGCCGCCCAGAGCAGATTCGAGAGCATCTGCGGGGGAAGCTTCCGATCGCTGATGCTGCGGATCGTCTTCCGTTCCCACAGCGCCGCCAGCACCGACTTGCCGCCGTCCTTCTCGGGTCCGGGAAGCTCGATCGGCTTCAGATCCTGCGCGGCGCCCGGCGACTCACCTGCTTGCTGGGCCAGACTGGTGGCTTTCGTGGCCAGCACGGTGAGGGCGGGTACGGTCTTCAGAAACGCTCTCCGGTTCATCGGTTCCTCCTGCCTGTGTGTAGCCAAGGTGCATCGATCTGATTCCGCGCTGATCACGGCCCCCGTGAACCGCGATGCAGCGACACCGGCGCGTGAGACGCGGACGTTCAAACAACACGCCCCCGGACGGGGACTCGTGACGCCGGAGCGCTTCATGTACCGATGGTATACCCTCCAGTTGCATAAAGAAAAGGCACCACGGAGACACCGAGAGCACGGAGAAGAGAGTTTTTGTCAGCGGACCCAGGAAACCTGCGAAGTCACCTGGAGTGCAAGCCGTCACATCCCGGCTTCCTCATGAATTCCGGCGTTTTCTCCGTGTTCTCCGTGCCTCCGTGGTGATTTATTATGCAACGCTGGGGTATACCTCTCAAAAACGAATCTGGCCATGCGCCGACTGACCTCGCTCGCACAGCGCACAAAAACCCTCCGCGCCACAAGTATTCTTCGCGCCCTGCGCAGGTTTCTGGAACGGCATCATCCCAGATCTCAAATCTCAAATCTCAGATCTCAAATCTGGTTCTCCTCCCGAAAAGTTGGTGACGTAAGCTCCTGAAAGACAATGGACAC
>CAZQEN010000462.1:0-4980 GCA_964591605.1 uncultured Planctomycetales bacterium | reverse complement strand
GCCGCTCCGCCAGCGCAGAACCCGTGCCACCCCAATCAGAGAAAACGAGCCAGCGCGGCCGGCGGCCACCCAGGTTGACTGATTCCTCCCCCGGCGCGCGGCCGGTGAGCAGCGACTGACTGAAGGGGGCCTCTGGAGTGGTATCTCGGCTGGCAGGATCGGCAAAACCGGCTTCGGTGAGCACCCCTCTCCACTGGGATGCATTCAACAAAGGGTAATCCGGACGCAAATCAAAGTCTGAGAACTTCCACCACCCCTGGGTCAGGCCGAAGGTCAGGTCGGCCCACCACAGCCGCGAAGTCACCTCAAGCTGCAGCAGCATGCCGCCGGGTGCCAGCAGCCGCCGAACGTGCGAGAGCGTCCGGCGAAGATCGGTCGTCGCATGAAGGACGTTCGCGGCAACAATCACATCGAAGCAGCGGTCTCCGAATCCCTGCGTTTCCGGATCCTGCTCGACGTCGAGCAGTTCGTAGCGTACGAAAGGGCGGGCGGAGAACTTCCGGCGCGCGTGTGTGAGAAACAGGGGGGAGACATCGGTGAACACATATTCGGTGCGTTCCGGTGGGAGCAGATCGATCAGGCTGGCGGTCGCCGCACCGGTGCCAGCGCCCACCTCCAGGATGCGAATCGGGCAATTCGGGGGGATGTGCGACAGCGCGCCGCCAACTCGCAGTGCCTCCTGGAGTGCATCTCGCAGCCACCGGTTGCCGACTCGCGAGAACGGCGCGTCCCGATAGATCTGCTCGAGCAGCGCCAGCGAACCGTCCGGAAACAGCAGGTCGAGCGGGTCAGATTCGCCCCGCAGGACCTTGGCGAGGTGAGAGCCGCAGCGACTCAGCAATTCCAGCTCCGACCGACACGACGGGTATGGCGCTATCAATCGGGTGCACTGAGCCTGCGGATCATCGCTGACGGGTTCGCGAGAGACCCGCCACTCCGGGCCCACCTTCTCCAAGATGCCGATCCGGCCCAGCCTGTCCATGAGCCAGGCGAACAATCGGCGATGGCCGGCGATGACTCCGGCCCGTTGGGCCGACTCATCGACCTGCAGCCGTTCGCCCACGCGAAGTCTCAGGCCCAGCGAGCGGAAAGCGGTCCACACATAGGACACGCAGAGATGGTCCATCTCCGGCAACAGGTCCCGATAGATGGACATCTCATCGGGCGAATTCGCGGCCGCCTCGGGGCTTGCCCCCGCGGGCGTGTCGCGCTGCGAAGGAGGCTGAGTGGCCTGACTCTCCAGAGATTCCCAGAAGATCTGATAGAGATAATCCTGGAGTTGCTCATCTTTCGGGCGCCCGGTCTCAGTGTCGTCGGAAACGTTGATCCAATAACGTCGGCGCTCGAATGGATAGGTCGGCAGCGACAGGCGCGGTCTGCGGCGGCTGGGATCCGGTTTCGGAACTTCAGGGGAGGCGCCTTCCACATACGCGCGAGCGAGAATGGTAAGGTCGCCCTTCTCGCCCGAGGCCACGGGCCTTCGACCTGTATTCCGCGGGTGTCGTGCCTCTCCACAGGTCAACCCCACCGTTGCAGTGCCGGCGGCAAAGGCCCGGAGTTGTTCGGCTGCCTGCTCGCTTGAACAGGCGATCAGTGCCAGACGAGATTCGAAGTGAGTTCGGCCCGCTGAGGCGAGCAGGCATACGTCGGACAGCGCGACGTCAGGATGATCTTTCAGATACTGGGCGTATCGGCTCGAGAGTTCGCGCAGGCCGCTCTGCGATCTTGCGGACAGGCAGAGCAGGTGCTTGCCGTGGGACTCTTTAAGAGTTTTATGGAGTTCTAGCGGTGCCTGCTCCATCACGACGTGTGCATTGGTCCCCGAGATGCCGAAGCTGTTGACCCCGGCGCAGGGTGGTCCCGGTGCGGAGGGCCAGGGTGTGAGTTCCGTCGGCACGACCAGCGGCAGTTCCGCCCACGCAATATCAGGGTGCGGCACGTCGAAGTGAAGGCTGGGGGGGATCATCCGGTGGTGCAGACAGAGAGCGACCCTGATCAACCCGGCGATGCCCGCGGCCGACTCCGTATGGCCGATGTTCGTTTTGACGGAGCCGATGAGACAGGGGTTGGCTGGGGGCCTTCCGCTGCCCACCACGGCGCCGATGGCGGGGATCTCGGCGAGATCGCCCGCGCTGGTCCCCGTGCCGTGGGCTTCGACGAAGTGAATGTCCTGTGGGCGCACGCCCGCCTCGCTGCACGCCTCGCGCATGACGGCCTCGATGGCAGCTCGGCTCGGCGTGACGAGACCGGCCTCCGACGCTCCGTTGTGATTGACAGCGCTCCCCCGGATGACGGCGTAGATCGCGTCGCCGTCGGCCAGGGCATGCGGCAGGGATTTCAGGACGACGAGTCCGACACCCTCACTCCGGCCGTAGCCATCAGCACGGGCATCGCCGAATTTGCAGCGTCCGTCGGGGGAGAGCACATTTCCGTGCGAGAGGCAGATGTTGACATGGGGCTGGAGGATGAGGTTGACGCCCCCCGCCAGGGCCATCCTGCACTCGCCGGCGCGGAGGCTCCGACAGGCCAGATGTACCGCGACCAGCGAAGAGGAACAGGCCGTGTCGACGACCAGACTGGGCCCCCGCAGGTTCAAGCTGTGCGAGAGACGGCCGGCGGCGCTGAACCGGCTCCCACCGGCCGTGACCCGAAGGTTGAGGGCGCGCGGCGCGCGGAACAAGAGGTCTTCATAATCATTGAACGACAAGCCGACGAAGACGCCGACGGGCACATCGGGCTGATGCGCGGGCATCACGGCCGCGTCCTCCAGCGCCTCCCAGGCTGTCTCCAGCAGCAGGCGGTGCTGCGGATCGATGAAGGGCGCTTCGCGCGGAGAGATGCCGAAGAAGCCCGGATCGAAAAGGTCCACCCGATCCAGAAAGCCGCCGTAGCGACAGGCGATCTTCCCCCTGGCCGAAGGTCGACGATCGTAGTACGCGTCGATATCGAATCGATCGCGGGGCACCTCCGTGATGGCATCGACACCGCTGCACAGAAGATGCCAGAACGCCCCGGGGCCGCTCGCGCCGGGGAAGCGGCAGCCGATGCCGATCACCGCGATGGGTTCGGCCGAAGGCATTTCCATGGACCTTTATTCGACCATCGATCCGGAGATACCCGCCTCAGCGTGCGGAACTGCCGGGTGGAGCGAAGCGTTCAAGGGTGAAGCCGAGTCTCACGTGCCCGTTGAACGAAATCGTCACCCCTCCCGCGGCTCGATCGGCACGAGCGGATACCCAGAGATGTGGCCGGGAGTCTGCAAACGGGGCTGGACCGCGCCTGCCTGCCCGCCGAAGGCACACTATATCGACCTAATCGGGACATGTAAATCAGGTGGTCCCGTTCGCGTGGAGGAGGATCGCCGCTCTTGCACGCTTCGCTTTCCACCCTGGTTCGATTACCGTTCACGGATTGTTGTGCGGGAATCGCAGGAACCATGGGAGGGGCCGCGTCTTCCTCCTCGCGCGGTGCGTCGAGATGGCGTCCCCCTGTGACAACGTCATGACAGCTTCGCTCCATTCGACTTCGCGGTACATCCCCAGATCGCCTGATCCACGGGCGCGCCTGCGGCTGTTCTGTTTCCCGTATGCGGGGGGAGGGATCGCGCCATTCCGGACCTGGTCGAGCGGGTTGCCGCCGGAGACAGACCTTTGCCCGGTCCAGCTCCCCGGCCGCGAGAATCGCCTGAAAGAGCCGCCTTTTTCGAGCCTGCCGCCTCTGATCCAGGAACTCGGTGATGCGCTTCGACCGTACATGGACATTCCGTTTGCGTTCTTCGGATACAGCATGGGCGGTCTGATCGCATTTGAGCTGGCGCGTGTTCTGAGACGGGCGGGTGGTCCCGCGCCGTTTCGACTCCTGGTCGCCGCCGTCTTGCCGCCGGAACGGCTCGTCACCGTGCCGCCGATTCATCATCTCTCGGACAACGCGTTCATCAAGGCGCTTTGCCTGCGGTATGAGGGGCTGCAGCAGGCAGTCCTGCAGAATGCCGAACTCATGAGGCTCTGCCTGCCCGCCCTGCGGGCTGACCTGACGCTTCTGGATACCTACGAGTACAGGCCGGAGGAGCCGCTCGATTGCGCCGTCTCCGCCTTTGGCGGTCTGCGCGATCGGGTCATCACGCGGGAGGACGTCGAGGGATGGCGCGCCCACACGCGGGGCACGTTCACCGCGCGCATTTTCCCCGGAGGCCACTTCTTCCTGGCCGGGAGCCAGGCGTTGCTGCTTCAGGCGATCTCGCACGATCTGAGGAAGGGGGCCGCCGGCTTCAAAGCGGGACCATGAGACTGCGGCCACGAGGTGTGCGCATCTTTTTTGCGCCGAGGAGGCTGCAGGCTCACGTTCGATTCACCGAGCTCAGGCAGTAGTCCGCGTAGGGCCTCAGGATCTCATGGTCAATCGTGGGGCAGCGAATCGACGAGCCATCCAGCGCATGGACAGACCGCGCTCCATCGACGCAGGCGGGCAGCGCCTGGAAACAACGGCTCAAGCCTTCCGTCGCGGCATCACGGCCGGATCGGGCGTCGTTCTCCCCCTCCGCCTGATCCAGCAGAAACATCAGCGAGGCCAGTTCGCGATTCTCTCTACCTCCCGCACAGACGCGAATCAGTTGGCGCCGGAAATCAGCGTAAGGCACCTCCTGCAGCACGAGCCCCGGCGAGGCCAGCCTCCGCATCAGTTGGCCGAGCGAAACGCCGGTCGGATGACAGACATGAAACGTCGTATTGGCCCACTCCTGCCGCTGGGCGAAGTGCACGATGGTGGCGCTGACGTAATCTGCCGGCGAGTAATCGATTACCGCGTTTGACTGCGGGTAGAGACCCAGCGCGAGACAGTGCTTGATCAGCAGGTGAGAGAGCGCCCTGGCATTGGGAACGCCATGACGGGTGTGAGGCATGACCTCTCCCAACCGGTAGATGTTGGCCGTGATGCCCCGGTTTCTCGCGGTCTCGAGCAGCTTTTCAGCCACCCATTTGGAAC
>CAZQEN010000461.1:4354-5018 GCA_964591605.1 uncultured Planctomycetales bacterium | reverse complement strand
ACTCCTCGGGCGGATCTCGCATCCGCTGGTCCTCTGAACCTTTGCGTGACGCACATCGAACCCAATTCTCCCCCCGTCCCCCGTCTCACTCCGCCGCAGGTGGATCCCCTCTCACCTTCCCTCGCCCCGGTTCTCTCCTTGACGCTGCCCGCGCCGCCCGGGTACCGTGCGCGCCGAATGTTCGACAGGAGCGGCACATGCGCTGTTCAATCGATTCCATCCTGATCTGCGGCGGGCTCCTCGCAGCCCTGGCCGGCTGCGGCGGCTCCCACGAGCAGCTCACCCGCACCCCGCCGACCCACAACCCCTCGAACCCCGCCCGCCCGGCGGACGCCACCGACACCGGCTGGATCACCCTCTTTGACGGCACCACCGCCGCCGGCTGGGTCATCGACCGCGAAGACGACCAGCCGCCCGACCCCAACGCCTTCTTCGTTCAGGACGGCATGATCTGCTGCAAGGGCCTGGGCTATCACTGGTTCCGCTACGACGCCCGCGAGTTCGGCGACTTCATCCTGCAAATGGAGTTCAAGGTCGAGACGGGGGCCAACAGCGGCGTCTGCCTGCGGTCCGCCCGCCAGGGTGCCCCGCCCTTCACCGGATTCGAGGTGCAGAATCTCGATGACCACGGCCAGCCGCCAAACAAGAACTCCTGCGGCTCGAT
>CAZQEN010000461.1:0-4344 GCA_964591605.1 uncultured Planctomycetales bacterium | reverse complement strand
CGGCTCGATTTACGACGTGGTCACCCCCATGTTCAACGCTTCCAGGCCCGCGGGTGAGTGGAATCAACTCGAAATCACCTGCCAGGGCTCAATCGTGCGGGTCGAGCTCAACGGCCTCAAGGTCATCGACACCGATTTCGCCCGGCTGACCGCCCCGATCGGAAAATTCCCCCGCCCCTACGCCGAATTGCCCCGCAGCGGCTACATCACCCTGCAGGATCACTGGAAACCCGTGGCCTTCTACCGCAACATCCGGATCAAGCCCCTGTGAGCCGTCTATGACGCTGGATGCGATTCGATTTGTGGACGCTCCCGGCCAGTCGGAGTCGCTGGCCCTCGCCCTCATCTCCGTGGCCGCCGCCCACGGCGCCCGGATCGAATACGACGCCCTCTGCGCGGCCCTCGGGCTCTCCTGCACCGCGGTTTCCACTGTGGCCGAGCCGTCCCCCGGCTGGTGGATGACGTTCGGCCGCGATGCCTTCCTCGGGCCGGCCGCCCGCCTGTTCGGATTCGAGGTCCGCGACCTGCACCCCCCCGACGTGGCCGTCGACATGATCAGCGCGGAGGAATTCGGCCAGCACTGGGACGTGAGCTACAAGCCCCTGATCCGCGCCGCCCTCGCCAACGGCCAGCCCGTCCTCGCCTGGCAGGGCTGGTCGGGCGTTCAGTGGCCCTTCTGGGGCGTCATCACCGCGCCCGCCGGAGAATGTTTTACTGGTTATTCACTCTGGTCGTCCGGGCCCCTGCTCCTCGACCGGCCCGCCCTGCAATGCTGCGTCGTCGAGCGGTTCGAGCCTTCGATGGCCGCTCCCCCGCGCGACCGTCTGCTGGCCATGGCCCTGCACCACACCGACCAGTACCTCAGCGCCGCCCCGCTCGCCCCCCGCGTGCCGGGTCCGGCCGCACCGACGGTCGTGACCGGCCCGGCCGCCTATGATGCATGGGAAACCTGGCTCGCCTCGGACGCCGCAGTTCGAACGCCCGATGCCTGGAACGAACACCGCCAGCACGCCGACTTCATCGCCGCGGGCCACGCCTCCGCCGCCGAGTTCTTCCGCTCCATGCAGGAAGTGGCCCCCCGGCAGATCCACGGCGGCATGCAGGAGGCGATCAGGCTCTGTGACCTCATCACCGACCTGCTCGCATCCTCGCGGGATCCGGACCTGGTGAGTTCGCTGTTCCAGCAGCAGCAGGGCCGCGAGGAATTGCTCAGCGCCGTCAGGACCGCCGAGGCGCACGAGCGGTTACTCGCTGATGTCGTCCACGAATGGTCCGCGGCGCTCGGGCCGGGCCGATAGCCGGAACTCATCGCCTCGCCGCCCGGCCGGCCGCGAATCGGGCCGACCCGGCCGCTCCGGACATCCGGCCGGGGCGCCCTGCCGCCTGTGCACCGGAGCCCGCGGGCGACGTGGATACTTTTAGAGGTTTATACTGGTTTCTAGCGTAGTTGGGTTTATGCGGGGTGGCATGGGCAATTTACTCATCGCCCGTGCGCATCAAACACGGGCAGCGAGTACGCTGCCCATGCCACCCTGCTGGACAGTGCCAATCATTCCGCGTTCCTGCTGGGTTAAGCGAGACCAATGAACCACCCACTCGATGTCAAGCTCGCTCAGATGCTCATCGTCGGCTTCCGCGGCGCGACGCCCGACGAGTGCCGCCCGTTCCTCGAGCAGATCCGCCGTCACGCGGTCGGCGGCGTCTGGCTCACCGACGCCGACAGCCCCATGGCCCGCGTCCCCGGCAACGTCCGCTCGCCCGCCCAGCTCAAGACCCTCATCGCCGCCCTGCAGGACGCCGCTCCGATCCCCCTGCTCGTCTCCATCGACGCCGAGGGCGGGCAGGTCATCCGCCTCAAGGAATCGCTGGGATTCCCTGCCTTCCCTTCGCCGCAGTCGCTCGGCGAGCGCGACGACGTCGACCTCACCCGCCGCGAGGCCGGCCGCCTGGCCGACACCCTCCGCGAACTCGGCATCAACTTCAACCTCGCCCCCGTCGTCGACCTCAACACCCAGCCCGCCAATCCGATCATCGGCAGCCGGGGCCGCGCTTACTCCGACGATCCCCACCGCGTCACCCGCCACGCCGCCGCCTTCATCCAGGCCCATCACGAGCGCGGCATCGCCTGCGCCCTCAAACACTTCCCCGGCCACGGCAGCTCGCGCACCGACTCGCACCTCGACATGGTCGACGTCACCCGCACCTGGTCCGACACCGAACTGCTCCCCTACCGCGATCTCGTCTCGCACGGACTGGCCGATGCCGTCCTCTCCGCGCACGTGTTCATCCGCGGCATCGACCCGGACCACCCGGCCACGCTGTCGCCAAAGATCATGACCGGCCTTCTCCGCGAGCAGCTCCGCTTTGACGGCGTCGTCCTCTCCGACGACATGAACATGGGCGCCATCCAGCGCTACTACACCCCCCAGGACGCCCTTGCCCAGGCCCTCGACGCCGGCATCGACGTCATCGTCCACGGCAACTGCGACCACTACGACGAACACATCATCCAGCACACCCTCGACCACCTGCACCGCCTCCTCGACACCGGCCGCCTCACGGAGGCCCGCGTCGACGCCTCCTTCCAGCGCATCATGAAACTCAAGCAGCGCTACGCCGGCGCCCCGGGAGGCCTATGATGGAGAGCCCTGAACCGATCATCCGTTGTGACCGGCCGGAATAGGAAAGGCAATGACCCTTTTCGTGACTTTTACGTCTCGTCGCCCACGAGCAGCCGAGGTAGGCGGGAGACGCCGTATGGTTCTCGTGGAGAATCAGTTGGCCGGCTGGCTCATGGCGGCTCGAAGCTGCAGGCGGATGTCATTCCCAGCTTTGGGGGACACTTTCATCCCGTCCGCACCGCGGCCGGCGATTGCCATGAACTCCGGCCACGGGCGCGGCGCGTCCGGACGCCGGCGCTGCTCGCGGGCGAAGGCGCTGAACCAGCTGCCCCACGGCTTGATCGTCAGATCCGTGGTCCAGCAGCCGCTCCATCGGGTCAGGTCGGTGCTCTCGGGCGTGTCCGCCATCGCCCAGTTGAGCCAGCCGCACACGCGCCCCCGGCTGACCGCGATGGCCTCCTTGCACCAGTCGAGCTGCTGCTCGGGCGACTGGGCGGGCAGATCGACGTGGCCGTTGCGGATGATCGGTCCGCCGCCGTGCCAGCCGAATTCGCCGAGCATGATCGGCTTGCCCGCATCGGCCTGGTACAGCACCGCCTGCAGATACACCGCGTTGACGAAAACGCCCTCCGGCGCGTCGCAGGGCTTGGGCCAGTCGAGCGGGTAGAAGTGAATCGTCACGAAATCGACGTGCCGGGCGTTCTCCTTCAGGTTGAAACCCGCGTAGTGCCGCACGCCCGGCAGCAGGATCGGCGCGGCCCACTGGATGTGGCCGATGGTGATGAGGTGATTGCGGTCGGCCGAGCGGATCGCGGCCACCTTGCGCCGCGTCCATTCGTCGGCGAGATGCTCGCGGAACCGCTGGAACACACCGAGACGTGCTCTCGCAGCCGGATCGTCGGGAGGCTGCGCGGGCGGGACATCGAAATCGGACGCGTCCACGGCTCCCGGAGCCGTCGATCTGGCCGCAGTGCCGCCCGCGAACCCCCTGCTTGCGCTTCGGGCTCCATCGGATGGGCTCGACGGGCTTTGGGGAGCGATCGAAGCGAGATGCACTTTCCACGCGCGGCGGATACCCGGCGTGTCCCAGCCGACTGACGGCTCATTGAGCAGATCGTACGCGAGGATGGCCGGCTCATCGCGCATCTGCTCGGCGAACGCCCGCCACCACGCATCGTCCGCATCGAGGATCGTCTCGTCGGCGAACGGGTCGCCCGTCCACCATGCCGGCGTGCCCTCCCAGTGATCCGGGCCGGTCGGAATCACGTAGATCCCCCGCTCCCGGCACATCGCCAGCAGCGTGCGGAACTTCGCCAGCCCGGCCTCATCCACCCTGCCCGGCTGGCTGTGGAACGAGGCGCAGGTCAGAAACACGCGGATCGTGTTGAACCCGGCCGAGCTGATCAGGTCGAGATGCCGCCGGACGCGCCCCTCGTCGAAACGCTGCCAGAGCCTGGGCGCCCAGCCCACCTCCGGATCGAAGTAGTTCACGCCCACCGCCACAAACGGCCGCCCGCCCCCGCGCGCCCGCAGCGCCGTCCGCGCATCCGGATCGACCTTGATGAACGGCAACGCTTCCTGATGTTCCGGCGAAGCTGTCTGGGCAGCGGTCCCGCCAACCGTGCCCCATATGCTCGCGGCAACCAGGCAAGGCCAGATCTTCGCGGCATGCCGGACCATTCTGTCCAGTGGATTCATGGAGGCTCGTGTCGATTGAAGCTGC
>CAZQEN010000460.1:1806-5028 GCA_964591605.1 uncultured Planctomycetales bacterium | reverse complement strand
GAACACGTCATATCCGTTCCGACCTCACCCCATACCTGCGTGGCACCGCAACCCCCCCCCGGCTTACTCGTCGAGGCTTTCGCCACTCCGCATTCGAATCAAACAGCCATTCGAGATGGAATCCTCCACTTTACACGCCACAAATCCCTCTCCGGATCATATCTCGGAATTCAGTACGGGGAGATCGATCTGGACACCATGTCACTGATCAGCAATACCATGCTGTCAGACCCTACTGGACAAGGTATCTCGTTTTATTATCCCTCGTTAGCAGTCAATCCCCAACGAGATGTGGTGATAGGCTGCAACGGGTCGGGGCCATCAACCTTCGTATCCAGTTATGCCTTCGTCGGCCATCGCCAGGCAGATGGTACGGTACTCTTCGAGGACCATCCACTTCTGTTGATGCCGGGAGAAGGTATTGTTGGGACTGCCTATCACAATTGTGGGCTGCGATGGGCTGAATACAGTGCTACGGTTGTGGATCCGGTTGATTCGCTTAGGTTCTGGACCTTTCAGGAGGTGGCAGGTCATCTTTCAACCACCGCCAAGATGCAGGTGACCGAGCTTCTGCTGGACGGCGCGGCTCCCCGGATCGACTCGTTCGTTTCACGAAAGCCGCACCAGGGCGTGCCTCTCGACATCGACATGCTGCTGACAGAGAACACCGAACCGAGGAATGGTGGAATCACCTCGATGGTCGTTCGGTTTGACATGGACGTTCAACCTTCGGATGGGAGTCTGGACATTGGCCAGGAGGTGGTGCTGGATCAGGGAACGATCACTAGCCTCAGCGTGGTCGGCAGGCAGTTGACAATCGATGCGGCGGGCGTTCCTGACGGCCGACGGTTGCTGACCTTGAGCGGCTTCGCCTCAGCCGTGGACAATGCGGCCCAGATGCAGCCCATCGAGTTGTTCTTGAAGTCGCGGATCGGTGATTCTAACAACGATGACCAGGTTACCGACTGCGATGCGGCCAGGGTGTCCGAGGACCTCGGCCGGCCGGTCGATGAAGCCAACTTCCGAAGCGATCTCGATCACGATGGGGATATCGACGAAGACGATCTGCTGGTGGTCGGCATCCCCCCCGATGAATGCCAGGCTCGCGTCACGGGCTGGCGCATCGTCCAGGAGCACGCTGGCAGTGGCGATCTGGCCCTCGAACTGGACGCAGCGGCCGCGGACGGCTTCGCATCGACTGAGCCCAGAAATGCCGAAGTGACCCGGCTGGCCATCGACTTCAGTGTGCCGGTCGATGTGCTGGATGTCCCGTCCATCGAAGGAAGCGACGGATGGCCCGTTCTGCCTCCTTTTGATGCGATCGAGTCCAACGGGAAGCGGACCTTCGAGTACCGGTTTCAAGGCTCCTTTCGGGATGGGCTGTGCTACAGGATCGACGTAGCGCAATCGTTCTCGGGTGCCGACGTCAACCACCCGACCTATGGCAAGTTCGTCGCAGGCGACACGGATTGCGAGTTCCGCGTGCTCACCGGCGATGTCGACGCAAACGGGTGGGTTCTGTACGCCGACAGGGCGTTGATCGAAGCCCGGTTCGGAGCTGCCTCTCAGGAAAACGCGCGGTTCGACCTCAATCTCGACGGTGTTGTGGATCCGGCCGATGTGCAGATCGCCCAGAGCCGGATCGGTCATTTCTCATCGACCTGCGCATTGGCGCCCTACGATTTCGACCGCGATGGCGATGTCGACACGGCGGATCTGTCCGCCTTGAAAGCCTGCTGGAGCCGCGCTTCCGTTCCCGTCGCCTCGGGCTGTGAACCGATGGATCTCGACGCCGACGGCGACAGCGATCAGGACGATTTCGGCCTCTTTCAGCGATGTGTCAGCGGCGAGAGCGTCTCGGCCGATCCGCACTGCCGCGGCTGAGCCTGACCATTGCCTGCATGTGACGACGTCCAATTTGATACATCCAGCAAATGGAGGTTCTGAGCGGCACGACGGGCGACTTGAAGATCGGTTGCCCAGGCGCTAGCTTTCCGGAATGCGCAGACAGCCTTCGAGAGTTCGCGGCTCCGACATCCTGATCGGCATCATGTCCGGCACGAGCGCCGACGGTATTGATGTCGCCGCCGTCCGGATCTGCGGCCGCGGGCTGCGCATGCAGGCCGAGTTCGTCGATCACCTGGCTCGCCCGTTCCCCCCTGTCCTCCGTCGGCGGCTGCTCGCGGTGATGGCGCCCGCCCAGACCCGCACCGAGGAGATCGCCCGCCTTCACACCGAGCTGGGCCAGGCCTTCGCTGACGCCGCGCTGGCCATGATCGAGCGCCTCGGCCCGAAAAACCGCCCGGTCGCCATCGGCCTGGCCGGCCAGACCGTCTGTCACCTCCCCTGCAGCGTCCGGCCCCCGTGGCGGACGACGGCGGCCACAGAGGGCCGCCGCTACAGACTCAGAACTCAGAACTCAGAACTCGCAACGATCACCTTCCAGCTCGGCAACCCGCACATCGTCGCCGCCCGCACCGGCACCCCGGTCATCGCGAATTTTCGCCAGTCCGACGTGGCGGCAGGGGGGCAGGGCGCTCCGCTCGTCCCCTGGACCGACTGGGTCCTGTTCCACGGCGAGCGCCGCGCCTGTGCGGTGCAGAACATCGGCGGGATCGGCAACGTCACCTTCATCCCGGCCGGCGGCGGCCCCGAAGATGTCATCGCCTTCGATACCGGACCGGGCAACATGATCATCGATGCCCTCGTGCAGCTCATCACCGACGGCCGGCAGCGCATGGACCGTGATGGCCGCCGCGCCCGCCGCGGACGCGTGCTCACCGCCGTGCTCGACCGCTGGATGAGGCACCCCTTCCTTCAGCTCCCCCCGCCCCGGACGACCGGGCGCGAGACCTTCGGCCGCGTGTTCGTCGAGGCCGAGCTGCCGCGGCTGCGGGCCGCCAGCCGCGAACCCGACGACTGGGTCGCCACCGCGACGGCCTTCACCGCCCGCACGATCGCCGATGCCTACGACCGGTTCCTGCCCGCAGGCGAGGGCCTTCGATGCGCTCTGCCGGGCCTTGCCGCACCGTCGGGCCGCAGTGCGGGAGTTTTCCCGGAGAAAAGAAGTACAAAACATCTTAAAGAGCACACGCCGGCGCCCCGCGTGCCCCGCGGCCCGCGAAGCAGCAGGATGCGGCGCGATACCGTCGGGATCGCCGAAAAAAGCGGTTCAAGCTGTACTTCCGCAAAGAATACCAGCCCCCTGGAGGTCATCCTCTG
>CAZQEN010000460.1:0-1796 GCA_964591605.1 uncultured Planctomycetales bacterium | reverse complement strand
GGCGGCGGCGCCCGCAACCCGGTCCTGCGGGCGATGCTCGCCGACGCACAGCCTGGCGGCCGCCTCTCGACCATCGACGCGTGGGGGATCCCCTCCGAGGCCAAGGAGGCCGTCAGTTTCGCGATTCTGGCCCGCGCCGCTCTTGACCGCGTACCCGCCAACCTGCCCCAGGCCACCGGCGCCGCCCGCCCCGCCCTCCTGGGTCTGCGGGTGGATCCGCCGTGAAAATGGAGCCGGCTGTCCGAGCAGGACATCCCTAAGTCTTTTGATATAAACATCTTGCAGTCGCGATGGCCCCGTCCGGCCCCGAGGGGGGCTCTTATATAACCTTCATGCAAGTTTTGCCGGATTTCTGTTGCAGTCAGCAGCCCGTCGGATACAATGTGACAAGCGAGTCGCGATCAACGTGGTGGGAGGCGAAAGAATTCGATTTCCAGCACATTGGCTCTGGACACGGTGCTGGATTTTTGTTAATGTGGGCCTTTGCCGCCTCACGGAGGATCACGAGCGGCACGGCAACTCCCTGACGGATCAATGCTCCGGCCGGGGCGGGAGAAGCGGTGCGGCTCAGATGCTCGCGAAGCGGTATGCAGGTCTTGGTTCTTGGTAAGGAATTGGTCAATCAGAAGTCTCCAGCAGTCAATGCATGTCCGTCCGTCCTGAGCGGTTGGCGCACGTGGACGTGCGGCCGCTTCGTACGCGGGAGCATCTGACGGAGACGGGAATCTCACAAGAGAGGAGGATCGGAATGTATTCGACTAAGCTCGGGGCGATTCTGGCCGGCTTCATGGCCGCCCAGGCGCTGGGGGCAACGACGGTCCAGTACACCCTCGAGGTCGGCGGGAACAACAACCGCTCGTCCTGGAAGGTCACTTCGGGCCCGGCGTGTAACCCCGCGTTCTTCCAGTCGGGCACCACGGCCAACGGCACCAGCCAGCCGTGCATCGTGACGTGGGCCGCCCGCGTCAGTGTCACCGGCACGTATTCGGTGGATGGCCTGGCTCCGCTGGGCGTCGCCAACACCGTGTTCAATCTCGAACTGCGGGATGGCACCGACACCGTCGTGGCCAACTTCGGCAAGGGCAGTGCCTCCGCGAAGGGCTTCTTCAGCTCGATCAACGACGGCACCGCCCGGTCGGGCTGCTTCACCACGACCGACCCGGATGAGGCCGCCGCGTTCCCGGTGTCCTTCTCCGTGGACTGGGGCAGCCTGGTCAACGGCCGACTGATTGACTACGCGAAGGATGGGGACAACACCGGTGGCCCGGGCCTCACCTACTTCCAGTATCCCAGCACGCTGAGCTTCCCGGCCACCTCCACCTGCCCGAGCGGTACACTCTGCGGCGTGGGTGCGGGCTATCCGTCCTATACGCCGAACGCGTGTCCGATTGACTGCGGCTTTGGCGCAGCCAACGGCTTCGCCATGCCTGGTCTGGGTTACTATGCCGCCAACCCCGGCCCCTGCGGTATCGATCTTGGCGATGTCGCGATCATCGAAGGCCAGATCAACATGGACGGCATGGGTGCCGGGACCTTCAAGCTCGTTCTGACGCCGGGTTCGGGCACGAACCTGATCAAGAACGTCGCTTGCGATCAGGATCCGGGTGCGTTCGCCGTAGCCGCTGCCACCAACGGTGGTGACACGGTCGCCGGCGATGACATCACGTTCACGGTCGACTGCGGTGGCGCCTGCAGCCGTACGATCGTGGGCCGGCACGTGTTCTACAACAACTCGTTCTACGACACGGCGTCGACCGCGTGCAACAACACGTTCAACGGCGGCCAGCCGTGCAACG
>CAZQEN010000459.1:0-5047 GCA_964591605.1 uncultured Planctomycetales bacterium | reverse complement strand
TGGTCCTGTGTGCAATACATACACATGAACCCGGTTCGACGCGGCTTGGTGAATCTACCGGAAGAGTGGCGATGGTCGAGTGCAGCCTGGTACGCGGGCGAGCGGGATGTTCCGATTCAGATGGATGGCATACCTGATCAACCATGACACCAGCGAGAATGCTGCTCAGGCCCGTCCCACTCAAACACGGGCAGCGAGTACGCTGCCCATGCCACCCGTCTCCACCTTAGACCAGCTTCAGTCGTCAAGCCAGTTTCCCCGCTGCCACCAGCCTGCCGGTCACGAGGTCAAACACCGCCCCCGGCTCGGGAATGCTGACGTGATCGAAACCGGCGCGGTTGAGGTTGGCGGCGAGCGCCTCGGCCTGATCCGGCTCGCCGTGCACCAGGAACGCCCGGCGACACCCTCCCGCGAGCGGCGTGAGCGCCGCCAGAAGCTCGTTGGCGTTCGCGTGCGAGCTGTAGCCGTTGAGCACCTTGACGTGGGCGCTGAGCTTGTAGAACTCGCCGAAGATCTTGAGCGTCCGGTAGCGCTCGACGATGCGCCGGCCGAGCGTGTTGGCCGCCTGGAACCCGACGATCAGCACGGTGTTGCGGGGGTCTTCCACGTTGTTCTTGAGGTGATGCAGGATGCGCCCCGCCTCGCACATGCCGCTGGCCGCGATGATCACCAGCGGACCGCTCCGCCCGTGCAGGGCCTTGCTCTCTTCCACGTTCTCGACGTAGCGGAAGCTGCCTCCGTCGAACATGTGGCCTGTGGTGTGATTGAAGGCGGTCGCCTCCCGATCGTACACCTCCGGGTTCTCCCGGTAGATCTGCGTGGCCTTCATCGAGAGCGGGCTGTCCAGGAAAACCGGCACCTTTCCGGAGATCTGCCCTGCCCGCACGAGTTGATGGATCTCGTACACCAGGGACTGTGTCCGCCCCACCGCGAACGCGGGAATGATCACCTTGCCGCCGCGGGCGAACGTGTCGTTGAAGACGGCCGCCAGCTTGGCCCGCGTATCCTCGGGCGGGTCGCTCAGCCGGCCGCCATACGTGCTCTCGCTGATCAGGTAGTCGCACGCCGGCAGCGGCGCGGGGTCCCTCAGGATCGGCATGCCCGCACGGCCCAGATCGCCCGTGAACACCAGCCGAATCGGCCGCTCCACCCCGTCGCTCAGCTCCAGCAGCTCGCCCGCGGAGCCCAGCATGTGCCCGGCCTCGTGGAACGTGACCCGCAGCCCGGGGACCACCTCGAACGGCTGGTCGAGCGGCCGCGGCACGAACTGTCTGGCCGCCCGCTCTGCGTCCTCCTGCAGGTACAGAGGCTCGATCGGCGGCTCGCCGCGCCGGGCCCGCTTCTTGTTCAGGTAAAACGCATCTTCCTCCTGAATCTTCCCCGAGTCGGCCATCATGATCTCGGCGAGCTGGCACGTCGGCGGCGTCGCGTAGATGGGCCCTGTGAAACCGTCGCGGACGAGCCGCGGGATCTTCCCGCAATGATCGATATGCGCGTGCGAGAGCACCAGGGCCGCGATCTTGTCGGGCGGAACGGGAAAAGTGCGGTTCTTGGTCTCCGACTCCGCCCGCCGGCCCTGAAACATCCCGCAATCCAGCGCCACCGTCTGTCCGTTCACCTCCAGCAGGTGCATCGAACCGGTGACCTCCCGCGCCGCACCGAAAAAACGCAAGCGTGCTGACATCACTTCTCCCTTCAGCAAGGGTGGCATGGGCAGCGTACTCGCTGCCCGCGGTCCGCCCGCACGGGCATTGAGTACATTGCCCATGCCACCCGGATAAACCTCTCAGCGTTCCCAGCCTACCGGATCCGCCAGGTCTTGTGCATCTGAATCGAAAGCCGCCAGTCGGGATTCTCCCTGACGAGCTGGATGCACCATTCGAGCGTCCTGCGGTCGAGCTGCTCGCCCGAGAATGCGGGTGAGATCAGTTTGTGCTCGGCCTGGACGACCGTGCGTGGAATGGCCTGACCGTAGCCGCGCACGTATTTGACTTCGTGCGCGACGCGCTGACGGATGGCGTGTTCGGCGACTTTGGGGCTCACGGTGATCCAGTCGATGCCGTCGGGCAGCGCGATGCTGCCGTTGGTTTCGATCGCCAGCTTGTATCCGGCGCCGTGCAGGGCGTCGATCAGTTCGCGGTCGACCTGCAGGGCAGGCTCGCCGCCGGTGAGGATGATCCAGGCAGGGCGGGCTCCGCCCACCTCTGCGCCTGCAGCCGCCTCCTTCAGTTCACCGAGGATCTGCTCGGTTGTGAGCGTTCGACCGCTGGCGAACTCGGTGTCGCAGTCGAAGCCGTGTGTCTCCACGCTGCATGTCTCGTTGCAGCCGGTGAAGCGCAGGAACAGGTTGGCCGTCCCGGCCCGGACACCCTCGCCCTGGAGCGAATAGAAGATCTCGTTGATGCGGTAGGTTTTCACGATAACCAGTTGCCCAAAGAGCCGCGGGCTTCAGCCCGCGCGGTCTCTCGAACGCTGCGAACGCCCATTACTCGCGAACCGCCACATCTCCAAGAAGCCGCGGGCTTCAGCCCGCGCGTCCGCACGGACGCTTTGAACGCAGCCCGACGGCGCGATCGCCCGCCGGATCGATTCCCAGAACCAGTGCAGCGTTCACCTCCGCCGCAAAACCGCGCGGGCTGAAGCCCGCGAGTGCCTGGTGAACGCCATGGATCTCTTCCACACCTGGCGTTCATCCAGGCCGCACGACCGCGCGGGCTGAAACCCGCGGCTCTTTGTGCAAACGACCGCGGCGGTTTGGGTAAACGAGCGCGGGTCTTCATGCCGTCACGTCCGCCCGGCAGTTTTCGGTTTCCCAGAGCTCGACGCGCACGAGATGAACGCCCGTGCCCGCCAGTTGCTCGGGGCCGACCACACGCAGCAGATACGCGGCCATGTTCTCGGCCGTCGGGTTCGCGTCGAGACTGAACATCTTCTGCCCCGGAATCGCCCGCAGCGCGGTCATCACCTCTTCGTCGCCGTGCTCGCAGATGAATCCGTGGTCCCAGTACCGCTCGATCCAGCCGCCGAGCCGCTCCTTGAGCACACCGAAGTCCACCACCCGGCCGAGCGCGTCCAGCCTCTCAGCCGTCGCATGAAACACGGCCACGTAGTTGTGCCCATGCAGGAACCTGCACGGCCCCTCATGCCCGCGAATCCGGTGCCCGGCACAGAACGTCACCCGCCGTGAGACCGTGATCATGCCGGCCGATGCTCCGTGTTCCCGCGCTCGCTGACCGCCGTCACGGCAATCCCCCCGCGGGGATGAAACCGCCCCGTCACGCGCAGCCACAACGGCCGCAACTGCCGCTCAAGGTCCGACGCGATGCTATCCACGAGCTGCTCGTTGAACGCCGCCTCACTCCGGTACTTCCACAGATAGAGCTTCACTGATTTCGTTTCCGCGATGTGCTTGTCGGGCACATACTCGATCGTCAGCGTCCCGAAGTCCGGCTGACCCGTCACCGGGCACAGCGACGTCAACTCCGAGCACTCCAGGCGCACGTGAATCCGCTGACCCTTCCACTCGATCAGATCGAGCGTATCGGTCGGCGCGTTGGCCCGTTTGCCCAGAAATCGCAGCTCGTCCATCACGCAAAGAGCCGCGGGCTTTAGCCCGCGCGGTCTCCCGAACCAGGTGAACCCCACGCTGCCCAACGACGCTGCCCAACGAACACACCACAAAGAGCCGCGGGCTTGAGCCCGCGCGGTTTCCCGGACGGTGTGGACCCCTCATGCACCGCGAATACCCCCGGAACGTCTCCACCCCGGTCAGCGTTTACTTCGTACGAACGACCGCGCGGGCTTAAGCCCGCGGCTCTTTGGCATACGCTGTCGGATCCGCCACGCCCGCCCGCTCGAAAGCCTCCCGCCGCTCGACGCACGTGCCGCACTTGCCGCAATGCACCTCGCCGCCCTCATAGCACGACCACGTCAGCTCGAACGGCACGCCCAACTCCGCCCCGCGCCGCACGATGTCGGCCTTGGTCATGTGCACAAACGGCCGCTCGATCCGCACGCGGTGCCAGTCGCACAGCCCCGCCGCCCGGTCCATCGCCTCGACAAACTCCGGCCGGCAGTCCGGATAGATTGTATGGTCTCCGGCGTGCGCCGCGTAGGCCACCGCGTCATACTTCAAACTCACGGCCCATCCGATGGCCAACGACAGCAGGATCATATTACGGTTCGGCACCACCGTCGCCTTCATGCTCTCCTCGGCGTAGTGCCCGTGCGGCACCGCCACCGCATCGGTCAGCGCGCTGCCGGCCAGCAGCGGCGCGATCGACCGCAGGTCGGCCAGCCGGTATTCCACGCCCACCCGCTCGCAGATCGCGCGGGCGGCCTCCAGTTCCCGCCGATGCCGCTGCCCGTAGTCGACCCCCAGACACCGCACCTCATCCCCCCGCGCGCGGAGGTGATAGAGGAGCGTGGTCGAGTCGAGGCCGCCGCTGTAGACGAGGACGCACTTCAAGAAGCAACACCGGTGGGTCCCGTCTGCCGGACGGGACCTGTGACGGGCGAGTGCGTGAATTCGCCGAGGTCCCGCCCGGCAGGCGGGACCTACCCGCGGGTCCGTTGAGCCGAACCACCATCGCTCATAATATGGCGAGCACGCAGGGAAATGAAACCAACCGAGGTGCCACCATGCCAGAGCAGTACTTCGTGGGCGTCGATCTGGGCGGGACCAACATCAAGGCCGGTGTCTGCGATGCCCAGGCCCGTGTGCTCAGCAAGCTCAGCATCCCCACGCAGGTCGACCGCGGGCGCGACGTCGTCCTGGCCAACATCGTCCGTGCCGCGGAGGAAGCCATCGCCCAGGCGCAGGTGGATCGCCGCCAGGTCGCCGGCATCGGCATCGGCTCGCCCGGTCCCATGAGCCACCGCCGCGGGCTGGTCATCAACCCCGGCAACCTGCCGCCCCTCAGGGACACGCCCGTCCGCTCGATCGTCAAGGAGCGCACGGGGATCAACACCACGCTCGAAAACGACGCCAACGCCGCCGCCTGGGGCGAATACTGGGCCGGCGCCGGCAAGGGCGTCCGCGACCTGG
>CAZQEN010000458.1:0-5056 GCA_964591605.1 uncultured Planctomycetales bacterium | reverse complement strand
ACCCCACCCGACATACCAGCCCCCTCCCACCCGCTGCCCCAGCGCAAATCGAAGCCAATTTCCGCAGGGGCAAACAAACATTACTTCATATTTAATAAATACTTATGACACAAACAACCCAATCGCTGACTCGACAGGAACTGAACCTGGCCCCCGAGCCCTACCCCCGCGACTCACAACCTCGGGCGAATCCGCACGCCACCCCCGGCCCAGGATCGTGTAAAATGAGCACAAATTCGTGAAACGTACCTGCGGCCGACAGCAATTCACACATGGAGCCCACACGTGAGGCCCGGGTTGGAGGAGTCATTGAGTATTCTGAACCAGCCGGCCGACGCGGCGGCAATGGCCGCCTCCTCCGCGGGACCACACGTCTACGCCGGTGCCGGTATGGACGTGTGGATGATGTCTCTGCGCCCGCGCCTCGTCGCTCTGGCCCGGCGGTTCCTCTGGAACGCCCACGACGCCGAGGAGGTCACCCAGGAGGCGCTCATGCTCGCGTGGAAGCACGCGACGGAACTGATTCCGGCCACCCGGAACGCCTGGGTCTATCGGACGACGATCAATCTCTGCCTCTCCCGGCTGCGGCGCAAGCGGGCGCAACTGGCCCCCATGGAGGACCTGGTCGCCCCCGCCACCGATCCGGCGCGGTCCGAGACGCTCAGTGAGCTGGCCGGCCGCGTCCGAATGGCGATCTGCGAGCTGCCTGAGCTGCTTCGCGTCGCCCTGGTCCTGCGGGACCTCGAGGGATTGGATTACCGGCAAATCAGCGCGATCGTGCACGCACGTCCTGCCACACTTCGCCTGCGGGTGCATCGCGCAAGGGAAACTGTCAGGCAAACACTTCTGGAACGCTGGCCTGACTCATTTGGAACGGACCGATGAACTGTCGAAAGGCAAAAGAGAGTATTCAGCTTCAATATGATGACGAGTTGCCGCCTCGGGCGCGATCCGCGCTCGTGCGCCACCTCGATTCCTGCCGGGACTGCCGGCGCGTCCAGGAGCAGACCGCGCTGCTCTCGAGCGCGTTCGACGAGCTGGCCGCCCGAACCGGCTCGCGCACCGCCGCCCAGCTTGCCTTCAATGATCCCCCGCCGCTCCGCTGGGGCACGCCGATGGCTCTCGCCGCCACCGTCGCCCTCATGATCGGCCTGTGGATCCTCTTCGCCGACGTCGCTTCGCGGACCCCCTCCGGCCCGCTCTTCGTCGCCGATCAGACCGACACCACCGTCGTCCAGGCCCCCGTCGCCGCCCACCGCAGCCCCGGCGCCAACCGCAGGCCCGCCACCGCCCACTGGGGCGGCGTCGACCCCACCACCTGGCTGGGACTCGTGCTCGTGCTCTTCGGCATCGCCGTCATCGCCCTCCGGATCAACGAGAAATCACCTGGCATATACCTGAAAAAGGTGTATAAAAGATCTTGACGCGCCCGCACTCTGCGCGGCCGTCCGCCCTGCCCCATCATCGCCAGCCCCCGCCTGATGGCCGGCCTGGAGTCTCTGATCGCGGACCGCTGAAACGATGGAGTCCGCTACTTCTCATCCGGCTTGAGCACCCACGCCGTGTCCGCATGGGCGTAGTCGAGGATCTCTTCCTTTCGGAAGTACAAGGCGATCTCGGTGGCCGCCGATTCCGGCGAATCGCTGCCGTGCACGAGGTTGAGTGTCTTGCTGGATCCGAAGTCGCCCCGGATCGTGCCCGGCTCGGCATCAAAGCCGAACGTCCTGCCCATCATCTTGCGGCAGATGGCGATCGCCTGCGGGCCCGCGATGATCAGCACCACCACCGGCCCCGACGTGATGTAGTCGATCAGGCCCGGGTAAAAGGGCTTCCCCTGATGCGGGGCATAATGCCGCTCGGCCAGCTCACGCGTGATCCGCATCAGCTTCATCGCGGCGATCCGCAGGCCCTTCTCCTCGAACCGCTGGACGATCCGGCCCACGAGCCGCCGCTGAACACAATCGGGTTTGAGAATGATCAACGTCTGTTCCACATGAGTCTCCTGATGGTCTCGAAAGCCTTATCGCTCACGGGTCGCGTCGAGTGCCGGCGAATGGAGCCCGAAGCGCGAGCGAGGGGTTTGCGCGAACGATCATTGGTCGGGTGAACCCCTCGCTTGCGCTTCGGGCTCTGTTGGTTCAGTTTCGCCGGGCACGCGGGCCCTGGCGCTGTTCGCGAAGTTGCTGGGGCATCATCGCGCCGACTTTGGAGGCCCAGGCGTCCCACATCTTTGACATCTTCGTCACCCGCTCGGGCTCCGAAGAGGCCAGATTGTTGAGTTCCGTGCGGTCCGCGTCAAGGTCGTAGAGCTCCCACGGCTTGTTGTGCAGGGCGACCAGCTTCCACTTGCCCTGCCGTACCGCCCGGTTGCCCTCGTGCTCCCAGTAGATCGCCTCGTGGCCTTCACGCGTCCCGGTCCGGAAGATGGGCGCGAGGCTCTTGCCCTCCAGCGGCGTGATCTTCCTGCCGTTGTACTCGCTCGGATAGGTCGCCCCCGCGACATCCACGCACGTGGCCAGCAGGTCGATCAGATGCCCCGGCTGCGGTGTGAGCCTGCCGCCCTCCCTGATCACCTCCGGCCAGTACGCGATCAGCGGCGCCGAGATGCCCCCTTCGTGCTCCCAGTGCTTGTACAGCCGGAACGGCGTGTTGCTCGCGTTCGCCCACGGCAGGCCGTAGCTGGTGAACGAGTCCGCCGTGCCGATCTCCGCGCCTTCCTTGCCGCGATTGACCTCTTCCGCGCACCCGCCGTTGTCGGCCAGGAACATCACCAGCGTGTTCCTGTCGATCTTGAGCTCCTGCAGCTTCCGGATGATGCGCCCGATGCCCTGGTCCATGCGGTCGATCTGCGCGGCATAGACGGCCATCTTGTGGTCGAAGAAGTCCTTCTTCTCCTCGGAGAGCGAATCCCAGGCCGGCGCCGTCTCGTCACGCGGCGTCAGCTTCCACTCGGGCTTGATGATGCCCATCTCGATCATCCGCTGATACCGCCGCTGCCGGAGCGCGTCCCAGCCGTCACGATACTTGCCGCGGTAGCGGTCGATGTCCTCCTTCATCGCGTGCAGCGGCCAGTGGGGCGAGGTGTAAGCGACGTACATGACGAACGGCTTCTCTTTGCCGCCATACTGCTCGATGTATTTGACGGCATTGTCGCTGAACGCGTCAGTCATGTAGAAGCCGGTCGCCGGCGGGAACCACGGCTCGCCGTCGAGCGCCATCTTGCGGTTGGGCTCGGGCCCCAGCCGGAAGTAGTTGGACGCGCCGCTGATCAGGCCGAAGTAATGGTCAAACCCGCGATCGACCGGCCAGTGCGGCCGGTTCTCGCCCACGTGCCACTTGCCCACCATCAGCGTCGTGTAGCCCGCCGGCCGCAACGCCTCACCGATGGTCACGCAGTTGTCGGTGAGAAAGCCGCGATAGCCGGGCACGCTCTGATCCGCGACCATGTGCCCGACCCCCGCCTGGTGCGAGTAGAGCCCGGTCAGCAGCGCCGCCCGCGTCGGGCAGCAGCGGGCCGTATTGTAGAACTGCGTGAACCGCAGCCCCCCCGCCGCCAGCTTGTCGAGGTTCGGCGTGCGGACTTCCCCGCCGTAGCAGCCGATGTCCGAATACCCCATGTCATCGGCCATGATGATGATGATGTTCGGCCGCTCGGCGGCCGCGGCGGCAACGACGGGCAGAGCGAGCAAGGACACAGCAGCAAGCATGAGTCTGATCATGAGAGGTACTCCACAGATACCCGCGAGCCTTCACCCGGCCAGCAGATCGCCCGGCCGCCCAAACCCCGGCCTCACCCGCCGCGCGTGGCGGACACCATCGCGCGGAGGTTCTCCGCGGGCACCCGCGCCGGGTCGTATGTGCAGCCCGGCGTGATCAGGATCGGGCGCTCGCCCGCCTGCTTGATCGCATCGCGCACTTCCGCGGCGACATCTTCAGGTTTGCCTTCAGGCAGCGTCTTGAGGTTCTCCACGCCGCCAGCCAGGGCCATCTTCGCGATCTGTCGCTTCGCCTCACGGATGCTCGGCCCCGCAGCGCGGTCGGCCCAGTTGATGACGGCGGCCGGGTAGTCGGCGAATGGTTCGAGCGTGCCGGGCCGGCCGCAGACGTGCAACATGTTGAACGCCGCGCTCGCCGCCGCGGTCAGGATCTGCAGATCCGTGCTGCGCACCATCTCGTCGTACGTGCCCTGCCCGTTCTCGTCGTCGTTCACCCAGTCGCGCCGCACCGACAGGAACACACCCGTCGCACCGGCCGCGATACATGCGCCGGCAAACGCGGCCAGCGATGCGCCGATGGCCTCCAACGCGGCCTTCACCGCCGCCCGGTCCTCCCTCAGCAGCCGGGCGATCGTGCGATCCCGCGCGTCTTCAGCGTCTTTGAGCTTCGGCGGCCCGTGCCGCGGATCCGGCGGGGCCACCAGCTTTCGCAGCACCGCCCACGTGTTGAAAACCGTCGTGGCCGTCAGAATGTCATCGCCAACCCGCCTGCGGAGCTGCCGCAACACCTCGAGCTGGCCCGCGAACTCGCCGTGATCGCCCGCCAGAGCCTTGATCTTCTTGAGATCCGCCACCGACCCAACGACACCGATCTCCCTGCGGGGATACTCGTGGTCGTTCATCACCTTGAGGAAGTCGAGGTCGTACTTCTCGAGGTGATTGACGTGCGCCTCGACCGCGGCCGGACCGGTCGCCTGCTCCGGCAGAAAGTGATGCCAGAAACTCACCGGCGGATGATCGGGCCGGCGCCCCTTCAGTACGGCCTGAACACGTTCGCGCTTGGTCATAATGCGCACTGTAGAAGGGCGCTGCGGTCACGGTCAAGAATGGCGAACCGCTGACTTTCACCCGACCGCTGCTGAGCCGTTGCCATCCCGTCGCATACTCACTAAAGTCGGCGCATGTCGCACTTTGCACCGCCGACTGCCGTGCGGAGCAGCAACCCCGAAGGATGGAGCGGAAACCAATGGAAACGAAGCAGCTTCTTCCGACGTTTGAATCGGCCCTCGATTTCGCCCAGCGCCAGGTGCGCCGGCTCACCGAACAGCATCCCGACTACT
>CAZQEN010000457.1:0-5062 GCA_964591605.1 uncultured Planctomycetales bacterium | reverse complement strand
GCCTTGATCGACCACGCGTTTCTCCCGTCCCCACCGGCGGGCGGCCCAGGAGATCTGTGTGTCGCCGGTCCCGGGAACCCATCGGACCATCCCTTCGCCCGGCTCAAGGTCCGGATCATCCGTGAGCTGCACGGAGTGCCCGTTGAATGTGACGAACACTTCGCAGCGTTTCCGACCGTTGGGGTAGGCGCCTTCAGGGAGCTCCCTGGCCGACAGGAACCAGACATCCTGCGAGTGCAGCAGGTAACTCGGCTGGTCCATCAGGTAGTCGGAGCAGCGGCGGAAACCTCGACCGTCCGCACGGATGGCCCCCGTCGCCTCGTCGGTAACGACAATGCCCAGGTAAATCGTTCCGTCCTCTTCGCTCAAGTTCAGGGCGTTCTCAATCTCTTCGGGCGATGAGCCGCGGATGCGTGAGCCGCGGAGGCAGAAAGCGGCGACAGCCGTAAGTGTCAGTATCAATAACGTGCAACAGAGAACCCGAAACATAGTCGTGCCCTTTCACGATGCAGTCGTTGCGGCGACACCAAGAGGAGTCGCTCCCTCCGCTCCGGTGAAGCCAGGCGACCCCAGCCCGTGCTCCACTGGCGGCTTCAGACGGGCATTCCAGACATGAGTGAACGTGCAGCGCGCACCACCGGCACTCGTGCCCAGTCCGGCCAAGAAGGGAGCGGGCGCCTGGGGCGCTGGTTCGCCAGACGCCCGCCCCTCCGCTGGGTTGCCACGTCGACCGAATTCGCACCGCACGGGAATAACGCCCGTGCCACCCCGATCACGCACCGGCCATCGCGTCCAAATCCAGGACGCTCAACACCGACGTCGACCATGTCACATCAACGTCGCGGAAGGAGACTGAAAGGAGCTCCCGTCGGAATGGCTCTATCATCTTCCTACGGATCTCTTCTACCTCTTCCTGTCTCATCCAGCACACCGACGTTCTCGTATTCAGTCGGCGCACTCTGGATCAGCACTGATGTCTGGGCCGCTGTAGCAGCGCTGGAGGACGCCAAAGTCGTCCATGTCCACGTCACCGTCGCTGTCGAAGTCGGCGGGCAGGTAGCCGGTTGCACCGGGCGTCAGCGTACAGCCGGCCGGATCATAGGGAATGTTCGGACCGGTTGAGCAGGCGGTGAACAGACCCAGATCCCTCGCGTCAACCACCATGTTCCTGTCCAGGTCGGCCGGTGCAAACCGGAAGCCCGGCGGCAGGACCAGCACGGCCCGCGTCTGCGTCCCGCAGACCTGTGATCCGACAATCATGTCATGGTTATTCAGCGCCCGGAGGTTCTGGAAGGTGTCGAAAGAGCAACCGGGCGTGGCGGGGATCTCCTCGGCCAGCAGGTTCTTGCCAGCTCCGTCGTCGATGAACCAGGTATCCGGCGTGCCGTCGCCGTTGGCATCGGCGGGCTTGACCAGGTAGCAGCGTACCGCGGAACCGCTCGGCCCGGGCCGGTTCCAGAACAGCACGTGGCCGTGCTCGTTGATGTCCCTCGCCTGGCTGCTCCCCGGGAGATTCCCGGAGATTTTGACCATCAGCTCATTCTTAGGATCTGCATCTGCGTCATTGAAGTCCAGAACTCCGTCACCGTCCAGATCGCGCGGAACCAGCACGAAAGCGCTCAAGGTCGCGCCGTCAGGGCCCGATCCGCCGACGACAATCTGATGATCCGAAATGGCAAAAGCCAAAGCAATCTGGTCGGTCCCCGTCAGGAAACCAAGGTCGATCCTGACGTTGTTCTTCCACAGGTAAGGTTTCTGAACGCCTGAGAGTGGAACTGGAAACCATGCGCCCACGTACTGGCTCAGCGAGTTAACCCCCAGCCCGATCGAGGTACCTCCGCCGATATCGACGCTGATGTCCTTGAACCCCTGGGCCTCAGAGCCCGCAAATGCGTGCCGCCCGGGATTGAATGTATCCCCGGTGATGTCTCCGGAGTTGCTGATTTTCTGCGCATAGCACTCGGCCGTGGCCGGGACGGGCAGGATGCGCATGCCACCGGCTGCGTCCCAGATGAATGCCTGCGATGTCCCGCTGCTGACAAGTCCCACGACCCTACCGGCATCGTTGATCGAACGAGCCGAACCGCCATCGCGGCCCAGCGTGCCGAGGTTCTGCATGAGTGAATTCGTTCCGCCGCTGTCCGCTGCGAACCAGGCACCCATTGAGGGCGTGATCAGGAATGGACGGGCGGAGCCATCGGCGACCCGGGCGAGGCCGACGATCTGGCCGAGGTTATTGATGTCGCGTCCTTCACCGCCAACTCCCCCACCACCCAGCGTCCCCAGATCGATGATCGTGTACTGGGCGGCGAGTGAGGCTGGCAAGGCCAGGTTCGCAGCCGCGGCCAATGCAAACACCAAGCCGATTCTCAAACCGTTCATCTGTTCTCCTCCGCGGGATGCCCAGTGTCTCGTGACCATCACCTTTGACTCTTGATATTGCCGCCGCCCAGGACGCCCTTGGCCCTGTGCTTCGGCGTGCCGGTGATCCTCGGTGTTTGCTGCTCCGGTTTGCCGCGCGAGTTGCTAAACCGTGTCCGGTCCGAGAGCCTGATCTAGGAGCACCTCGCTCAGATCGACAGGCATTTCTTTGAACCTGCATATCAGGAGCGGAGGCCCAAGTACCAATGGCCGTCTTAAACTTGTGTGCCTGTTCGCCGCCACCCGGATCATTTATTGGGCACAATCCGGATCGACCGGCTGATCCGGCCCCCGGTAGCAGCGCTGCCACATGCCGAAATCGTCATGGTCCACATCCCCGTCACCATCCAAATCCGCGTGGCCGCAGACGGTTGTTCCCGCGTGTGGCATGGCAGGTCCCGACCTGCACGTAGTGAACACACCCAGATCATCGGCATCAACATCGCCGTCAACGTCCAGATCCGCCGGTGTCCAGCGGGTCTTCACGACGTAGATGGCGCCTCGATCCAGAGTGCCGCCCTCTATGCGCAGGGCCAGTTCGCCAAGGTCATTGAAGCAGCGGCCGGCATCGCCGGCAATTTGGACCATATGAAAAGTCCGGAGCGGCCAGCTCGTGCCGGGACGAACCTCTACGATGTCTCCGCTGCGCATCAGCAGGCGCGTGCCGGCGCCAGGCTCGTAGAGGAAGAGCCCCTGCGAACCGCGGTCAACCCCATCCTCATCCGTCAATTGGCAGACGAATGCAGCCTGACCAAGCTCATTGAGCTGGGCAGCATAAAGGCTGACAAATTTCACCCCGGCCGGGTTTCCAGGAGCCTGGGCGCCGATGGCGCAGAGGGTATTGAGGGCGGCACCATCCTGCACAAGCCAACTGTGCGAGGTGCCTGACATACGAAAGAAGAAAACGTGGCCTGCGGAATTGACCTGGATGTGCGAGAAACCTACCCCGTCCTGGGCTTCGAAATGCGCCTGTTCAAGACCCAGTGGCCCCGTGCGCCAGATACCATGGCCGGAGATCGCACCGCTGCCCGGATAGATGGTCTGAGCCTCAAATGCGACTCGACCGTTCGGGGCGATGCCGGCCCAACCGGAGACGCGGCGAAAGATGCTGTTGGCGGGAGCCCCGGGGGCTGACTCGCCGACCCAGTATCCATCGCCGATGGATGGCTGGTAGTAGAACGCAGTATGGACAACAGGTACCGGCGGATCCTTCCCCATCGCATGGAGACCCCCGCGAGTCACTTCAGAGTCCGGATCCCACATAGTCTGAAGACCGGTCGAGATTAGCGATGCACCAGTGTTGCTGAGAGCTGATCGACGCGGGTCTGTTCTGTACATGGTCCACACCGACGGCTCAGGCTCGGGCATGGGCGATTGCGCAACCAGGTTGAGGCTTCCGTCCCAGATCCACAGGGCACCCGTGAGACCATCTCGAGTTGGGTAGAAGGCGGACTGGGCCAATGCCACGTGACCCGAGGAGTTGATGGCCAGGTTTTCGATTCTCGGCGGCAGCCAAAGCCTTCCCCCAGGCATTCCCGGGATCTGGTCTCCCTCTCGGAAGAGGAAAGCGAGCGCGTCAGGAGCCCCGGCCCACGCGGCCTCGTTGTTGTAGATACTCACGCCGGCGCCAGCCAGCAAACCTGCGAATGCGAGGTGACCGTTATCCGCGAGCAGAACAGTTGTGAGGCTTACCAGCGTGAACTCGGGCAGGCCGGGGGCCGGAATCCTGTTTCTGACCGCGGGCACGAGATTGGTGGCCTTACCGACGTAGAGTGCCTGGTTGGCGCCGTCGGGCCAGTCTGCGTTGTTGACGGCTGCCCGGAAAGCCACCGTACCGTGGTTGTTAAGCACCGGCCTGTCGCCTGACGCGAACGCGGCGAAGGTGCCGGCTGACTCCGGCGCCGCGTCTCCCGTCGCGGCTATCTTCTGCAGATAGACCTCCCCCTCGGCCGTCGAAGCCAACAGCGCCACGATCAATCCAGTCACTATCTTCAGAATCCCTTGCATCGATTCCCTCCGGTCAAGAAGTGCAGTCCATTACCGGCGGACATCGCCGCGGACTGCGGCCGGCCGAACGCAACCGGGCGACGAGCGGGAGACACGGTGCTGGCTCGGGACTCTCGACGCGCATCCTGCTGTGGTCGACCCGCTCGCGTGAGGTGGACTCGTTTCGCTAGAATGCGTATTTGTCGAGGCTTGGCCCGAAGCGAATTCGACGGCTCTTGCATGGAAATGCGTCTTCTGCCCGATGGCTCCCTCATGATTTTTTCAGAAAACTGAGGGAAGGCGGGGACGGTTGGCGCATTCCCTGTACGGGCGGAGATTCCGCGCCTGCCGCGCGCCGGCCGAAGCCGGCGTGTTTGGAGCCACTGCCCGCCGCGGCTCCCGTGGGTTCGAGTGCGGCATCGTGACCGAAGGAAGACGCGGGGTCAGCGACGGGAGAGCATCGAAATGCCGGACATGGCAGGAGTTACGCGCCTGCTCGAGCAAGTGGCCGGGGGCGATCCCCAGGCCGCCGACCGCCTGCTGCCGCTGGTGTACGATCAGCTTCGCGCCCTGGCCCGGCGGCGGATGCGTCAGGAACGGGCGGACCAGACACTTCAGGCAACGGCCCTGGTCCACGAGGCATATTTGCGGGTCG
>CAZQEN010000456.1:0-5081 GCA_964591605.1 uncultured Planctomycetales bacterium | reverse complement strand
CTCTATAGCTTCGACGGGCTCTGGTGGGCTGGTCTGCTGCTGATCCCTGCAGGCCTGCTGGATGCGTTCAATCCCATGAGCGGATCTGGCCCGGCGATTTACGGCAACTGGCTGCTGCCGGTGTTGATGCTGACGATTGTGGTGGGCGCATGGAAACTCTGGCGGGCGTATCAGTGTTACCTTCGGTTCGACCGGCCGTTCTGGACGGCAGTGGCGTCGCAGTTCATTCTTATCCTGCTGGCCATCATCATCTGGGTCAGACTGGACCCGACGGGGTTTGGAATCATGGTGATCGAGTGACGCTTTCCGGCCTGAAAACTGCTCCGGGGGGCTGCGGGGGCACCGCTGCAAAGGCACTGGCGTGTCGGCTATAATGACCCTCCGCGGGACCGGGCTCAGCGAGGGCACCAACGTGGCAGTCGAGGTGAGTAAAGACGTGGATCTGGAGCGGATTGCGGCCGCCGTGCGCGAGATTCTGGCGGCCGTGGGCGAAGACCCCGATCGGGAGGGGCTGCAGAAAACGCCGATGCGCGTGGCGCGGATGTATGCCGAGCTGTTCAGCGGGCTGCGCGAGGATCCGGCCGATCTGCTGCGGACGGCGTTCACCGAGAATTATGACGAGCTGGTGGTGCTGCGCGACATCCCGTTCAACTCGATGTGCGAGCATCATCTGATGCCGTTCGAGGGCGTGGCCCACATCGCCTACCTGCCCGACGGCAAAATCGTGGGCATCTCGAAACTGGCGCGGATCGTGGATGCCTACTCCCGACGGCCGCAGGTGCAGGAGCGGATGACGAACCAGATCGCCGACATTCTGTGCGAACGGCTGGCGGCCAAGGGCGTGGCCGTGGTGCTCGAAGCGACGCATACCTGCATGACGTGCCGGGGGGTCCGGAAATCGGGCAGCATCATGGTGACGTCGTCGCTGCGCGGGCGATGCAAGTCGGATGCGCGGACGCGCGGCGAGGTGATGACGCTGCTGGGTTCGAGAGGGGCATGACGCTGCGGTTCGAATGGGCCGCTGAACCTCTGAGTGACTCAATGAACAACCACAGGACGTGCCGTTGCAGCGGTTTTCTTCTCCTCCTGACCCTGGCGGGCGGGCTCGGGTCGGCCGGGTGCGATCGGTCGGGGGCGTCGGCCACGGGCGGCGGGTCCGGCGGCGGCTTCCGCGTGGCCGTGGTGGTGCCCGGCACGACCGCCGATGGCGGCTGGAACTACAGCGCGAAGGAGGCCGCCGGCGCGATCGAGCGGGAGCTGCAGCTCGCCGCCCCGGTCAGTTTCGTCGAAAACGTCGAGCAGTCGCGCCGCAAGGCGATGCTTCGCGATTACGCCCGCGAGGGATACCGGCTGGTGATCTGTCACGGCTACGAGTTCAACCAGGTGGTCAAGGAGATCGCCGGTGATTTCCCGCAGACGATGTTCGTGATCAGCGGCTACGACCAGCCCGATCCGCGCTTCGGCAGCATCGTCTACCAGCTTGGGGAGGCGGCGTATCTGTGCGGGGCGATGGCTGCGAAGATCACGCAGACCGGCCACGTCGGGTTCATCGCCGCCCAACAGGTCCCCCCCGTGGAATTGTGTTACCAGGGTTTTCGCAGCGGCTTTCTCAAGCACCGCCCGGACGGCTCGGTGCGGAGCCCGGTTTATATCGAGGGCAGCCATCCCTGGGAGGACTCGGCCGCCGCCAAGGAGAAGACCACCTCGCTGCTGCGGGTGCGGGATCCGGCGCCGATCGACGTGCTGTTCCAGAACGCCGACGCCGCCAGCCGGGGCATCTTCGAGGCCGTCGAGCAGCAGTCCGGTCGCGTGTTCGTCTTCGGATGCAATCGCGACCAGAACGACACGACGGCCACGACGAAGGTGATCGCCTCCGCGGTGATCCACGTTGACCGCGCGTTTGTCCGGGTCGCCCGGGCGGTGCGCGACGGAGTCTACAAGCCGCACATCGAGTCCGAGACGATCGCCAGCGGCGTGATCGAATGCATCCCCAGCCCGAAGCTCAGGCAGCTCGTCGGGGCCGCACAGGCAGACGCCGCTCTGGTCGCCATGAGTGCTGCCCGCGAGGAGATCGTGAGTGGAAAAGCGGCGATCGGGCCGGGACGGCCGTGAGGCGGCAGGGCGGGTGCCAGCCGGCGGAACCGGTCGGTGCATATCTGATCTGAAGGAGTGGCCCGACGCCCTGGCGGGCCCGGTCAACTCTTGCTGCCACCTTCCTCGGAGGCAGGCTGCGGCGGCAGCGCATCCTGCCAGCTCACCCGGGTCCGGATCTGCTCGGGGCTGAACCACTGCTGCAGAGCCCGGACGCGTTCTTGAGCTTCGAGGATCTGCAGCGAGCCGGCCCGCTGTTTCTCATACTCCGCGCGGGTCACCGGCATGATCTCGTGCAACTCGGCCACGATGTACCGTTTCTGGAACGGGTCCTCCGCCATGGTGACCCTGCTGGGCTGGGTCGCCGTTTTTCCGGCGAGGGTGAAGAGATTGTCGACGAGCTCGACCGGGTTCCCCATCCCGTAGAGGCCCAAGGCAGGAATCCCTTCCGGCATCAGCCGCGGCGGGCCGAAATAAGTGAACAGCCGCTTGTGGGCGAAGGGGTCGGGTTTCTTCAGGGCCTCGGCCCCGAGCTTCTGTTTGAGCGCCTCGTCGGCGGTAAACGCCGCCTCCAGACCCTTCTGGGCGGCCTGCGCGGTCAGGGCCTCGGCGGCCTTGCGGGTCTCCTCGCGGGCACGCGCCTGGCGCAGGTCCTGGACGATCTGGGCCCGGACGACCTCGGGACTCTCGGGCGCCCGGGCGGGACGCACGGCGATCGTGCGGAGGACGTACGCGCTGCCGTCGGGTGCGACAAACGGGTGCGTCGCGGTCTGGTACAGGGCGCGGTAGAAGGGATGCGACTTGACGCTCTCGGAGAGCAGGCCCAGGCCGGGAACCATGAAGGCGGCATTTACCGCATTGATCTGCTGCTGAGAGTTGGGCAGGGCCGTCGCGTTGCTGACCGGGTCGAGGCGAAGCTGCTGTTCGGTCATCAGGTCCAGCCGGCGGTGGGTGACGGCGCCGGGATAGCGCGCTTCGAGTTCCCCGGCCAGCTTCTCATAGAGATCCGCCGCCTTTTCGCTCTCCGGCGCGCTGGCCGGCGCGGTCTCCGCGGACGGGGCGGTGCTGCTGGCCCAGGAGCCCTGCAGCTTTTCGATTGCCTCGCGGGCAATCCGCTGAGCTTCGGCTTCGCTCCGGTCCTTTTGCAGTTTCGCTATGACCTTCGGTTTGGCCTCGCTGAAAGTGGTATACGGCATGGGCTGACTGGCCGGAGCCGTCGATGTCGTCGGCTGCGTCGCCGGCGGCTTCATGAACTCGTTCTGATGCTCCTTCCAGTAGACGTGTGCCGCCTGCTCATCGACCTTCTGATTGGGGGCCAGCGCGGTGGCCGCGACCCGGATCACCTCGACCTGTACCGCGGCCGGAATCTGGTATCCCGGCTCGCTCGGGCGGCTGGTGGCATTCTTGTATTTGTCAAACTGAGCCTGGATCTCTTCGGGCGTCGGCTCGTAGGTGTTATCGATGAACGACTTGGTATCCAGCACGACGGCCGTGATGCGGGCCTTCTCCCCGGTCTGGCGGATCAGATCGTTCACGTCCGCTTCGCTGACCTTCACGGCCTGAGCGGCACGCGTGGCCGCCTCCCGGACGCGCAGGAAACTCCGTAAGGCCTGATCGATTTCTTCAACGGTCTTGCGGGAGCGCTGGCGCAGGGCCGCGAGAATGTCAGGGGTCAGGCCGATTCTGGCCTTGTAGCTCTCCACGGCTTCCGGCGGCACGTGCACGTTCGCCCGCTGGGCGGCCGCGTTGAGCATGTACCACTCTTCGCGGCTCATCGGGGTCGGGCGGACTTCGCGGGCATAGAATCGCGGATCGATCTTGAGTTCGCTCAAGACGAGGACCCAGGGTTCCTGCCAGATGGGTACTCCGAACACCTGGTCGAGCGTCTCGGTCTGCTGGAAGGACGGCAGCATGTCCTTGAGGCGGACAGTTTCGCCGTAGGCCGTGCCCTGGACCTGCTTGCCGAAGTCAGTGTCGCTCCGCATGAGGTAGGTCAGGGCATCGCCCGCGAGCCACACGACCAGCAGGAGGGCCATGAAAACGGCCAGAAGCTGTTTGTTGTACTGACGGAAAAATTTCATCATGGCAGAAAATCGTCCTCGTTGGGATCATCGCCGGTTGCTGACAGCGGGCCACCAAGATAGCCGTCGGAGCCCCAAAAGCAAGCAAAGGGGGTTCGGTTGCCGCCTGACGGGAGCGAACGGAAACCCGGTCGGGGTATTCTACGCCCGGGGGACCTCGAAGGCTCAACTCACAGACGAGATTTCGCCGCCGGATTGATTCCGGAGCCGTATTCCTATAATAACCGGAGCCCGCCGGTCACCCGGCCGATACTTACAGGCGCGGTCTCGGCGGCAGTGCCCTCCCTCGAGCCGTCACCGCAGCGGAAATGGAAAGGGATCGGGAGTGAGTACTGTCGGGCGGATCGAGTGAAGCAGATTCATGGCAGCCAGGAAGAACACACCGGCCCAGAAGCGTCCGAAACCCGTTTCGGAGGACGGCTCTGACGCACCCAGACAGCGGAAGGGCTCTGCCCCCGCCCTGGTCGTGGTCGAGTCACCCGCCAAGGCCAAGACCATCAACAAGTATCTGGGTGACGGGTACGTCGTCCGCGCGTCGATGGGGCACGTGCGGGATCTGCCGGGTCATGGGCTGGCGGTGGACATCGAAAACGGTTTCGCGCCGACCTACGAGCTGGTTCCCGGTCGAAAGAAGATCATCGCCGAGCTCAGGAAGCTGGCCGAGAAGGCGGATACCGTTTATCTGGCCACCGACCTTGACCGCGAGGGCGAGGCGATCGCCTGGCATCTGGCCCAGAGCCTCAACCTGGATCAGGCCAAGATCCGCCGGGTCGTGTTCAACGAAATCACCCGGTCTGCGATTCAGGACGCGTTCGGGCACCCCCGCCACATCGACATGGCCAAGGTCAACGCGCAGCAGGCGCGGCGGATCCTGGACCGGATCGTGGGCTATGAGCTGAGCCCGCTGCT
>CAZQEN010000455.1:0-5095 GCA_964591605.1 uncultured Planctomycetales bacterium | reverse complement strand
CCCACACGTACCAGCGCCTTTCCCACAGACACAGCACGCACATGAAACCGATGGCGGGTACTGAGTAGCGCTCGTGCATCTGGGTGAGCAGGCTGAAGAACGCCCAGCCGGCGGCGGCCGAGGCGAGCATCATCGCATAGGGGGAGTACTTCACCCGGTGGAGCCGCCAGACGATGCAGGCCATCGCCACGGCGAACAGGAGCAAGCCCGCGCTGCGTGCGGTCAGGCCGGGCAGGATCTGGGCGGTATCGGGCGGGAACTCGGGAAGGTACGGAGTACGGTCCCAGGGTCTGAAGGCCAACCACCAGACGTTGAGGGCATTGTTGGTGACGCGGGGATGGGCGGCGGTGATACCCAGGTAGCCGTACACGAATTGCGGCAGGTCGCCGGTGATCGCGGCGAGGACTGCGACCAGGCCAAGCGCACAGGCTCCTCCGGCCGCAAGCCGCCCGCGGTGTGGCCTCCAGACCGCCCGCCACTGTGCGGCGACCGCCACGATGACGATGATCAGCGTGACGAAGGCCTGGACCTTGAACAGCATGGAGGCGACCGCGACCAGTCCCAGCGTGAAGGGCCGCCGGGCGATGCAGGCCGTCACCGTGGCCAGCGAGAACGCGAAGAGGATCGTGTCGGTCTGACCGTAATACGCGCCGTCGTACAGGATCGCGGGATTGAACGCGTAGAATGTCGCGCACGCCAGACCGTCGGCGGGCCTGCCGAGCCGCAGACCGATCCCGAAGATGAGCAGTGCACACAGCCCGTCCGCCAGGATGGACGGCGTCTTGAGCAGGAGAATGATCGGGCGCACGAGCGAGACATCGGTGGTGAGCTGGACCGGTTCGGTGAAATCGCCCGGCAGGTGGAGTCTGCGGTGGGTCCAACGGAGCAGTCGATGCACCGACGGGTACAGCGGAGGGTAGTTGTTTGACTGAACCTGATGGCCCGGCTCGTCGGGGCGGATTTCGGCCGCGTCCAACGCCCAGACCTGGAAGGTCTGCAAATCGCCCAGGTGGCCCAGCCACCAGCCCAGCCAGATCCGCAGGGCCGTCCCGGCCAGCACCACGAGTGCGAGCACGAGCCAGTGCCAGGCATGGGATGGCCGAGTGTCCATGACGCATGGTCCATTGGAAATCGGGGGGCGGCGTTTGGCAAACCGGCAGGTCGGTGATGCGGCGCGGGGGGCTGTGCCAGGATGGGGCGGAAGCTATCCGGGAGGCTGCATTGTCCTTAAAATCGGGGCGATATGAGCACCCTTGAATACCGAACGGCCGGGGAGTCGCATGGGCAGGCGCTGATCGCCCTGATTGAGGGCCTGCCGGCGGGGATCCCGCTGGATATCGATGCGGCGAATGCGGAGATGCTGCGCCGTCAAGGCGGGTACGGGCGGGGTGGGCGCCAGAAGATCGAGAAGGACACGATCAACATCCTCTCGGGCGTCCGGCGGAACAGGACGATTGGCTCGCCCCTGGCGATCCAGATCGCCAACAAGGACTGGCGGATCGACCAGGCGCCCGACGTGAACCGGCCGCGTCCGGGCCATGCGGATCTGGCGGGGAGCCTGAAGTGGCTCACCGTGGACTGCCGCGAGACGCTCGAACGGGCGAGCGCCCGGGAGACGGCGGCCCGGGTGGCCGCGGGGGCGATCGCCAGGAGCCTGCTGGCCCAGTTCGGTATCCGCAGCGTCGGTTTCGTGACGCAGATCGGGCACGTTTCCGCCCAGGTGCCCCTGTCGCTCAGCGCGGACGAGCTCGTCGCGGCCCGGGATGCCAACGACGTGTACACGCCGGACGCCGCGGCCGTGGAGCCGATGATCGCCGCCATCCGTCAGGCCAAGGAAGACAAAGATACGCTCGGCGGGATCGTCGAGGTGCGCGTGTTCAACGTGCCGCCCGGGCTGGGGAGCTGTGTGCGGTATCAGGACAAGCTCGACGGGCGCATCATGCAGGCGGTGGGGTCGATCCAGGCGTTCAAGGGCGTCGAGATCGGCATGGGCTTTGGCCTGGCAGGTATTCCCGGCTCGAAAGCGCACGACGAGATCGATTACGACCCCTCACTGCGCGGCACACCGTCGCTGGGTTTCACGCGCCGCACGAACAACGCGGGCGGCCTCGAAGGTGGGATGACCAACGGGCAGACGATCATCGTGCGGGCGGCCAAGAAGCCGATCTCGACGCTGCTCAAAGGGCTCGACAGCGTCAACCTGATCACCAAGGCCCCCGAGCGCAGCGACTACGAGCGCAGCGATGTGTGCGCGGTGCCGGCCGCGAGCGTCATTGCCGAGAACGTCGTCGCCTTCGAGATGGCGAAGGCGTTTCTGGAGAAGTTCGGCGGGGATACGCTGACGGAAGTGCGGGCGGCGTATGATTTCTATCTGGCGGCGGCGAGGGATCTGGGGCTCGAACCGCGGCCGTCGTGAGCTGCCGTCGATGGCGGAGGCACATGACGAATGACGCCGGCCGGATGACGAACGGGGACGGCCATGTCGCTTGAGAGGCGAGGTGCCAAGATGTCCAGGAAACTCAAGGTCGATCTCGATGAGATTGTCGAGGCGATGGAGTTCTCCGATATGGAGATGAATCACTGGTTCCTCGACACGCAGACGGGCAAGGTGCTGCTGGTCTCGGACGAGACGTGGTCGGAACTGGAGGGCGGCTCCGACGAGGACGACGAGCTGGACGATGACTTCGAGGACTCGACGGAGTCAGAGGAGGACGCCTCTCCGGAAGAAATCCCGCAGTGGGAGCGCGAAGAGCGGGAGCTGGCCCAGACCATTCTCAACGACGATGAGAACCGTTACGTGGAGATTGAGCAGTTCAGCCCGCGCGACGGTTACCAGTTGATGGAACAGTACATCGCGACGCTGCGCGACGCACCACTCAAGGAGAAGCTCTACCGCGCGATCTCCGGACGTGGAGCCTTCCGGTACTTCAAGGACGTTCTCGCGGATCATCCTCCGCTCCTCGATCAGTGGTTCGCCTTCGAGCACGAGCAGCAGCTCCGGGCGGCCCGGGAATGGCTTGAGGGGCTCGATATCGAGCCGATCGCGTGATGTTCCCTCCGGCAATTGGGCTTGCGCCCCACGGTCTGTCCCGCTACAATGGCAGGCAGGAGAAAGCCCATGAGTGAAGACTTCGCCTGGCTGACGGAGCACAGCCAGGAGATCTACGAGCAGTATTCCGGCAAGTGGATCGCCGTGTTGGACGGTCAGGTGATCGGCGTCGGTGACACCGCGACGCAGGCCGCTGAGCAGGCGGAAGCCGCGCATCCCGGTGCGGATTACATCCTCGAATCCGTAGACCCTGAGCCGGAGCGGATCTGATGAGCGTGTTCGCCTGGCGTCGCCGTGCGACGCGCCACTTCGGCGAGCAATGGGTACCCTTTGCCGAGCTTCACCTTAGGTCGATTTCAGGCCGCTGGCGCACGTTCTCGGTTCAGGTTGACTCCGGAGCGGTCGTCAGCGTTCTTTCCTGTTCTGCCGCCGAACTCCTGGGGATTGAGCTGGAGAAGGGAGACTCTATCGATCTGGCGGGTGTCAGTGCACCGCCGAGGCGGTACTTGGTACATGAGCTCAGCGCAAGAATCGGGGAGATGCCTGAATTCACGATGCGTCTGGCTATTGCTGATCAGGAGCACGTTCCCAACCTTCTGGGGCGGCTCGACGTACTTGACCGTTTCCAGATCGACTTGGATCCATCCTTGGAAGAGACGCGGCTCTCGCTTCCTTGGCTGGACCCGGACGACCGACGAATCTGGCGCGCGTGTCTGGACGCTGAAGACCGGATTCTGAAGAGCTGGTCGAACTATCCGCTCCCCGGTCGGGTCGATGAGGCTGCCAAGAGGTTCGTCAATCGTGCAGACCAGTTGGTAACTGCCGCCGCAGGTCTGCTCAAACTCCATCGCGGGTACGAGCTTCCGCTCATCATTCGCTCACTGTTCGATCTGAGCGTGCAGTTTGAATTCCTCATGCTCGATCCGGAAGCTCGATCTTCCCTGTATCTTGAATATGAGCATGTGACCAGACATCGCACGACGGAGGCGTGGCTCAAATTGCCGGGAATGGGAGCCATGCTTCAAGCTTCCCCCTTGCGGGAAGAGGGAGACGAACGAAACAGAAGAGAAGTGGCGCGCATTGAAAGCCAGTACAGGATAAAACAAGATCAAACCCGGCTTCGAATGCACTGGTACCCCGGCACTCTTCGGCAACTGGCCAACGAAGTTGGTCGAACGGTTGAGTACGATGCGTTCTATAGCCTGTACAGCGCGTGGGCACACGGGGATCCGTGGACGGCCGGGCTTCTGGATCTGGGGCACAGTGCAATCTGGCATCCGCTCGTGTATTGGGCACGGATGCTGACAAGGATCGCGGATGCGAAACAGATCGTCCTGGCAGGCGAACACTATCAACTTCTGGTCGAATTATCCAAAGGTATGACGGCATAGGCCAAAGCGAGGACAATTATGGCCGGAGAGGCCTCCAAAATGGACCGCATCGTCGCCCTGTGCAAGCGGCGGGGCTTCATCTTTCAATCGAGCGAGATTTACGGCGGCATCAACGGCTTCTGGGACTACGGGCCGCTGGGCGTCGAGCTCAAGCGCAATGTGATGAACGCCTGGTGGGACGCGATGGTCTACCACCCGCCCCTGGGTCCCGACGGCCAGGAGTTCGACATGGTCGGCCTCGAAACCTCCATCATCATGCATCCGCAGGTGTGGAAGTGCTCGGGGCATTACGACCTCTTTGCCGACATGATGCAGACGTGCCGGCAGTGCAAGAAGCTGTATCGGTCGGATCAGGTCGCCGACGAGATGCGGGAGAGCAGGTGGGTAGCCGCTTTGCGCGAACAGCTCGCCGCCCAGGCCGGCAAAGACTTGAACGTCCCGACGTGGGCCGCGAGCAATAGCGGCAGAAAAGCCGCGCCCGGCATGGCGGAAAGCATCAAGGGCAATCCGCTTCTGGAAGAAGAGATTGCGGGTATTGCCGGGCAGGAGGCGACCCCAGGCCCGAAGACTTTCTTCGTCTGCCCGAATTGCGGTGGAGGGTTGACTGAGCCGCGCCCGTTCAATCTGATGTTCGAGACGTATACGGGTGCGCTGC
>CAZQEN010000454.1:0-5120 GCA_964591605.1 uncultured Planctomycetales bacterium | reverse complement strand
TGGCCGTGGCTGGGGTGCATCTTGAGCAGTTCGGGGTGATCCTTGCCCGTCGGCTCGTTGCCGATCGGCTGGCCGTAGCGAACCTGGATCGGGTCGGAGGCGTCGAGCCCGACAACGCGGTGGTTTTCGACGTAGACGCACGGGACGCGATCACCGGTGGCGGGAATCAGGTAGCAGTAATCGAATCCGATCTCGAGCGGTCCGGGTTGGATCTCGCGGTTCCAGTCGAGCTCGCCCTTGCCGAGGCCCAGGTGCCACTTACCGACGACGCCGGTGGCGTAGCCGGCCTTTTTGAGCATCGAGGCAAGCGTGGCGCGGCCAGGCTCGATGATGAGCCGCGCGTCACCTGGAAGTACCCCGGTTCCCTTCCTGCGCCAGGCGTATTCGCCGGTCAGCAGGGCGTAGCGCGAGGGCGTGCAGGTGGCGGATGCCGAATGCCCGTCCAGGAAACGCAGTGACTGCTCGGCGAGGCGATCGATATGAGGCGTCTTGATGCGTGAGGCCCCGTAGCAGCTCAGATCGCCGTAGCCCAGGTCGTCGGCGAGGATGAAGACGATGTTGGGCTTTGCGGCGCCCCTGGCGGCCGCGGGGGCCAGACCGATGCCGACGATTCCCATCCAGGCCACGAAGACTCGGTTCATGTTCAGATCCTGCTCACGCGAGGTGCATCAACCATGCAGGCAGGGAACCGGGATCGCCGCCCGGCGCCTGCAATGTTCGTACCCGCCCTGGCGCTTCATACTCTCGCGTCAGGGGCTGCAGACCACCCCATCGACCAGGCACGACCTATCCATCCGACGCGGCTTGGCCGGCGGGCTCAGGGGCGCCATGTCGTATCGCCCTCGGCGCACCGATCGAGGGTGGCGTCCACGCTCTGAAAGGTGCCCAGGCTGATCTGGGGAACCAGCTTGCGGTCGACGCCCATCTTCTTCATGTAGAACCGCCCGGCCTCCAGCGCACCGGCCGTATCCGGCGGCGGCTTGAGCATGTCAACATGACCGTCGGCATAAACGGCATTGCTGCCCAGCCCCAGGTGCATCTTGAGGGAAGCGCGGGGGACGTACTCCTCGCCGGGAGCGTCCACGAGGCTCCTGAAGGTCGGAAAGGTCTTGCCGCCGGGGACGTCGAACCAGTCCAGCCCGGTCTGGTTGATGTTCGGCTCGACCAGGGCGCGGATCTGGGCGATCTCCTCGCGCACCCTCTTGAGGGAGCGGGTGGCATCGACGACGTTCCAGCTCTCCTCGACCGCATCCATGACGTAGACCACGTCGGAAGGCCGCTCCCAGCGGTCGATTTTGGTGACTCCTTCCACTTCATACCAGACGCCGCTGGTCGGGTTGGCCCGGCAGGGATTCAGGGAGATCGGGCCGCGCGAATCGGTCGAGTTCACGACGTAATCGAGGAACTTCTTGCCGTACTCGGCCGAACGGGCGGGACAGGAGAAGACCTCGTGCCTCTCGACCGGCACGCGATTGAAGTTTTCTTCGTAGTTGCGCTTGTCGCCGAACATGCGGACGATCATGCGAAGCCAGTTCGGGGGTTTTGAAAGGTTTCCGGAGGCGGGATGGCGGGAGAGCCCGCGCGGCACGCGCCCGCGGTGCTCGATCGAAAAGACGTTCATGGCGGTGCCGATCTGGCGCTCGTGCGTGACGCAGACCGTCGAGCGGGCCTGGGCGCGGGCCCGGGCCAGCGACGGCAGGAGAATCGCCGCCAGCAGCGCGATGATCGCAACGACCACGAGGACCTCGATCAGCGTGAAAGCCCCTCGGACGACCCGTCGCAGGCCGCCCTCCCCACCGCCTCCAGACCACACACCCTTCTGCTGCCTCATATTCGATGCCCTTCTGACCGGCCTCCCGGACGATCTTCCACCTCTACCCGGCGCACAGTCCATTCTACCATGCGGCGGGACAGAACCGCACCGCACAACGCACAGCAGAAGCCCGGTGACGGTCTACCGGATCGTTCGCGAGCGGACTGGCAGGTCCGGCCTGCCGGGCCGGACCTGCGATGGGGTAGGGTCTTACCCAGCCGAGGTCCCGCCCGGCAGGCGGGACCTACATGGACGCTCCCCAAGTCATCGTCAGAACCCTCGGCACGGCGCCGAAGAACCGCCTCAGCGGCACTCGGCCGTATGACCCGTCCTGGCTTTGGTCCGCAGCACGTCCGTCAGCGTGATTTTGTCACCCTGCCGGTCCAGATCAAACCGGGCGGTCATGGGCGACAGGGTGTGCCCCACCTGCTCCTTGACCGCCTGCGCATCCGCCGAATCGACACGACCGTCGTTGTTCACATCGCCTTCGAGGCAGCGGATCCGGCACTGGGCCGTGCCGGTCAGGCCGTCGATGGCGCCGGCGAGCGAGACCAGGTAGCACCGGTCCTCGCTGAGACCCTCAAACTTCAGCACGAGCGTGTTCGGCCGGGCCAGAGTGACGTCGGTCGGGGATACGGTGGCATCCACGGACCGCGCGAAGATGGCTTCCGCGTCCTTCAGCGTCACCGGCGCGCTGAATTCAACCTCGAGCTGCTGCAAACCGCCGGAGCGGGATTCGCTTGCTGCCAGTCCCTCCCCGGCTCCGCCCATCTCAATGGCGAGCGGTCCGGCCCCGTGCACGTGCATGCTCCGCCACGCGACGATACTCAGCCCGGCCGGCTTCTGTTCGCTGTGAACCGACGGCTGCGAGGCCGGCCCGTGGGTGACGTTCGAGTCCGATCGGCTGCAGCCCTGCACAGCCAGTTGGAGACCGGCGACAAGCAGGATCCAGGTGCGACGCAGGTGCATGGCTACGCCTCCCAATGTCTCTCCAGCCGGCTCGACCAGCCGGGAAAATAGCCCATGGCGGGCCGAGCGTCCACCCCGTCGCTTCGCAGGGATTCCCGCTGGTAGTATCCAGGGCCGGCTTCGGCGACACCCGCCGCGACATCCGGGGCCAGCCGCGGTATACTCCACCGCCGTTCTCATGTGGTTTCTGCAGGGGATATCCGAATCAATGAAGCCCGCATCCGTTCTCCTGATCGCGTTCACGACGGCCACGGCCACAGCAATTGCCCTCTCGGCACCGCCGCAGGCGACCCTCTGGGAAGGCAATACCATCGCGGCCCGCCTGATCGTTCCCACCCTGGACGGCCCGATGAAGGACATCGTGACGCGGACCATCAACGGCCGTCTGTCCGAGTGGTCCGGTCGATCCCTCCCGCTCGCCCGGCAGGCCGATGGCCCAGGCCTCCACATCCTGGTCGGCGACGACAGCAACAACCCCGCCATCGCCGAATTGACGCGGGACGGCCTGAGAATCGACCGCAACGGGCTGGGCGATGAAGGCTTCCGCCTGCTGTCCACCGAAAAGGGCAACCGACGATTCCTGATCGTCAGCGCCAACTCGCCGCGCGGGCTCAAACACGGCTGCCAGGAACTCCTGTTTTATCACCTGTCGCTGACGGCTCAGGGCGCGAGCGTGGACTGGCCGCTCGATGTCCAGATGAAACCGGCGGCCGGCTACCGCGGCATTTACATGCTCCCCTGCTGGTCGGCCCACGACTCGATCGAAAACTGGCGAAGAGTGATCGAGTTCAACTCGGAGCTCACGCTGAACCGCGTGTGGTTCTGGCTGGGCGGCTTTCCGCTGATGGAGAAATACGGCGGAGAGTATCAGGGCACCGATCTGGCCCGCGTGGAGAATGTCCGCGGACTGGTGGCGCTCTGCCGCGAGGAGGGGATGAAGTTCCACGTCGGGGATGGCTGGTTCACCTGGCACCACGCCAGGGCCGCACGAGGCGATCTGGAACGCGGCATACAGTACTATGTCGACCTGGTGAACCTGCTGCCGGGCTGCGAGGGTATCTACCTGGAGCCGATCGGCGAAGGAAAGGACTCGGACGAAGCCACGTGGCGCAAGTCCGCGGCGGGCATCAGGACGCTGGCGGAGTCCGTGTGGAAAGAGCATCCGGACCTGGAGTTCGCCATCGCCATCGGCAAGTTCAACTCACCGGAGTACCGGCGGCTCATCCACGAGATCGACAGCCGGCGGATCTTCTGGTGGTGGTGCTGGGGCGACCCGCTGGTGTCCCATGCGCTGTCGGAGCATCCGCTCGTGCTTCGCTGGCACACGAGCGTGCACATGAGCGAATATCACGGTTCGCCGTCCGCCCCCAGGCCCGAGGAGATGGTGCTGACCGGCTTTGCCACCAGCTACGATCCGGGCCAGGGTTACGGCAATCCGTGGAACGGCTGGGCCAAGCTGGGCGTCGACCAACGGCGGGACGTTCACCCATATACGATGCCGTATTTCTCACATCAGTACCTGTTTCGGGAGCGCTGCTGGGATCCCGCCATCACGCCGGAGCGCCTGGCCGTCCGCCTGTCGCGCCGGCTGTTTGACGGCGACATGCCGGCCGAGGCGATCGATCATTACATGCGCCTGGCCTCGATGTGCCCCCGGGCCCGGCAGGCCGATCCCCAGGAACTGGATGCGATCGACGCGTTCATCACGGCCCACGCTCAGCGGGGCAGCGCCCGCAACCGGGATACGCTGGGGCGAATGAAGGAGGCGGTCAACGGTATTCGCCAGGAAAAAGCGAAGCCGGAAAAGAAGGCGGACAAGAAGAACTGACCCGTCAGGGGGACTCGAATATGAGATCGATGTTGACGGCATTGAAACAACTGGGACTCATGCTGGCGGTCACCGGCGCGATGATGTACGCCGGCGGCTGCAGCATCAAATCGATCGGCGCGGCATTGCTGAGTGAGTATCTGACCACAGGCGGCAGTTCGACGCTCGCGTCGGACCTGACCTCGGGGCTCGGGTCGCTGTTCGATCAGGCGACGGACGAGACCGAGGGCACTCCGAGCTGAGGTGTCATCGCAACCGCCCGCACCGCCCCCCCCGCAGAACCCGGCGCGCCCGCGCTGCGGCGCTCGGGTGTCAGGACGCGCAACGGCAATCCGCCCGGCTTCTGCTCAGATCAGGCAGGCATGCCGGAAGCCCGCGTTCCTGACCTGGTGTGGAGCGGCAGGCACGCCCGAGGCTTCCCCGTGGTTCGTCTTCACCCCCCACCGCTCACCGCGGCCATTCGCTGATCTCGAGACCGTCCTTGTCGGGCAGCTTCGGGAACGGTGCGTG
>CAZQEN010000453.1:0-5145 GCA_964591605.1 uncultured Planctomycetales bacterium | reverse complement strand
CGGCGCGCCGGGATACTCGCTGCCCGTGGGAGTGGGCCACGGGCAATCTGCATCCACGATTGCGGGTGGCCGCCGCGGCGACCGCATGCCACCCGCATGCCACTGAATTCTGGATACACCCTCTCCCTTGGCACCCCGTCCGACCGCCTTGCTGTATCCGATACCCTGCGGCTATGCTGTCGCCGTCTTTCTCGAAACGCGAGCCGGCTCCCCGGTTTCTCATTCGCTCGGAGCGCCCTCATGCCGAACCACTTCGCGAGCATCGGCTTTTCGGTCGGCAGCCCCGCGGAGCTGGAACAACTGGTCAGTGGTTTGCACGCCCGCAACCTGCCGACACCGATCGGCGGCGCGTACCTTTACTACAACACGCCCGAGGGCTGCGAGCTGTGGAGTCAACTCGACCCCGACGGGCGTCTCGTGGGGTGCAACCCGCACTTCAGCGGCCGGTCCCGCTACCAGGTCCATGTGGGACAGGTGGAGAGCGTCGGCGGCACACCGCTGGATGGGCAGCTCCGGGGCCGTCTGGGGGAGGAGGAGTTGGCGGTCCCCATCGTGATCGACGTGCCCGACTTTCGGCTCTCCGTGGCACGTCTCCAGTTGCCGGTCCAGGCCACGCTGCAGGTTGCGGCATTCCCTCACGAACTGGGAGTGTTCTCCAACGAGGAGGCGTTCCGCCGTTCTCCGATGGGCGAGCTCAGCCCCGACGGCGCGCTCATCCCCAGTGGCACCTTCGAGCCTGGCGGCGGCGCCATCGAGCCCCCCAGGCCGGTCGCGATCTTCGCCGGCCGAATCCAATCCGTACGCTACCTGACCAATTCGCAGACCGGCCGGCCCTTCTACGGATTGGAGGTGAGGACGCTGGGCGGCACGGTCGATGTCGTGGCCACTCCCGAGCAGGCCGGCGGCCAGCCTCAGGTGAATGGCATTGTGGCCGGCAGCTTCCACCTGAGCGGCCGCTTGATCGAACCGCTGTCGGCAGACCATCCTCCAACGCAGCTGGAACCGACCGTCCCGGCACTGCCCGGCTCTCGCCGCGATGATCTGGTATCTCGGATTCGCCAGGCGTACCTCGCATGGCTGCGCTCTCCGGACGGCGAGCGGCACTGGCGCAGAATCCATCCTCCGCCGAGGTGGCGCTATGTGCTGGCCGCCCTCTGTGCCATCAGCGTCGCCGGGATTCCGATCGCGATTGGCCTGCTTCTGAGTGCCTGGTCCGATTCTCGCCGGCGCCGTCGCACCTGGGACGACCATGTGCAGCGGGTCCAGCGGATGGTGCCCGTTGCCACCTTCCCCATCATGGTCAACCGCATGCTCCTGGAGAAGCCGGGGGTCCTGGCGCCGGGCCTGGTGATGGGCTCGCCCGACCCACAGGCGGCCGACGCGAACCTGATGATGTCCATCGTGCATCAGATTCAGCAAGTCGAGTCTGCCGGACCGAAGGATGAGCATGAGAAGGAACTGCTCACACTCCTCATGGATGAACGATACACGCCCAACCGCCGCAGGAGGCTTCCCAGCCGGTTCACCGGCGGCAGCGACGTATATGCATTTGATTTGATGATCGTCAGTGATTTCCTGCCGCAGAGGCGTCTGGAGCTGCCTCTGTACTGCCTGGCTGACCCCGGTCCCGAGGGTGAGATCCACATGATTCCGCACGCGGTGATCCAGGCCGCCTCGCAGGCCCGTACCCAGACTGACGAGCGGTAAGGTGGCCTGTGGTGTGGATACGCGCTCCGGCCCCCACAGGGGGCGAGGCTGTAATCCCTCTCACATCTCACATCTCACATCTCACATCTCACGTCTCACATCTCACCTTCTCAGATCTCGTTTTCGTGATACTCAGTTTCGGTTGCCGCCAAACCCGCTCTGTGTCCTCGGTGCCCTCTGTGGAACCACCTTCCCCCGACTTCGCAGTATGATGGTCGCCATGACCATCACCGCCTCCCTCCAGCGCGGTCTGCTCTTTGCCCTCATCGCCTGCGTAGCCCTCTGCAGCGTGGCCGGCATCTATGTCCTGATCGGCGGCAACCTGGGCTGGTTTGAGAGCCGCGTCCTGGGCACGTCCGTCCTGATGGCCGTCGCCTGCCTCCTGGGCTGGGCCGCCGCCCTCCCCCTGGCCCGAAACCGCTGGCGCCCCGCGGCCGTCGCGGCCCTGCTGGCCATCCTGGCCGCCGTCGCCGTCTGGCTCGTCGAAATCTGGGACCTCCTCGAGAGCAGAGCGTATGTCGGGTTCTATCAGACGATGGAAAAGTGCCTCATCTCCGTCAGCGTCGTCGCCGGTCTGACGACGCACATCGCCCTGTTGGGCTTGGCCAAACTCCGCACGGGGTATGAGTGGGTACGCCTGGCAGCCGTCTGCGTGTCGGTCCTGCTGCTGCTCCTGGTACTGGCCGACGTCTGGATGGACATCGCCGAGAGTGAAATCTGGCGCGGCTATGGCGTGCTCATCATCCTCGGCGTCTGCGGCTCCATCACCGTCATGGTCCTGCACCGCATCTCAGGCCTCCGCACCACCGAAGGCCTCGCCACCGTCCGCGGCATGCTCACCCTCACCTGCCCGCGCTGCAGCCACGCCCAGCAGCTCCCCGCCGGCAAATCCCGATGCGCCCGCTGCGGCCTGGGCTTCCACATCGAGATTCTCGAAGACCAGTGCCGCAAATGCGGCTACCCCCTCTACCAGCTCGAATCCACCGTCTGCCCCGAATGCGGAACCCCGTTCGCCACGGAACCGCGGCCGGCAGAGTCACTCGATGCACCGCTGTAATGTCAGATGTCTGGTGAGGACCAGGCGAGCCGGTCGGCAGGCGTCATTTGCTCAATTCGGACGCGATACTGGCCGCAAGATCCTCCCACGCCTGAGCAAGTCTCCGGGCGTCTTGCGGGTCCAGATGCCCTATAACGTGGCGGACGAGACGGCCGTCCACGGTGGCGAGTTTTGTCAGGCGGACAACGGAGGGCAGCGGCAAACCGGCTTCGGCCCATTTGTTCAGCGCGACGTCCGACGACTCCCGCGCGGAAGCCGTCGTCAGACGGGCAAGCAGAAGATCATCATCCGTGCTGAGCAGAACCAGGCCAGGACGCCGCTTGCGGGTCTGCAAGTCAGAAAAAGGAAACTCCACCGAGACGATGTCGCCGACCTCATAAGCGGTCATATACTTCGTCCGTCGGCGCGTCGTCCTGGAAGAAGTTTTCCAGGGCCAGCCGCTCCCAGTCGAGGTCAGCCACGTCACGACCGATCAGTTGCGGCATGTCTCTATAAAGCCTGAGTCGCTCCACCAGCGGCAGCGCTTCAATGGCCTTCTCGATTTCCTGGATGGTGTTCATCTCTAGAGAGCATTCTATCTGGGACAAAAGGTGCCACACAAGCCCGCTTGGCAATGCTGTCACAGTCATGCGGTCGAATGCTCGCCGCCTCGCTCAACCCGCCGTACTCGGTTTCGTCGCGGCCGCAGGCTGGGTTGCCCCCGCCGGCCTGCTCGCTGCGGCCCGGTTGAAGTGGTACTGCGTCCGTTTGCCCCCGTTGTCGAATACCAGAATCCGGGTGGGCGTCCCGGCCTTCGCGGGTCCAAGCACCTTGAGCACCTGGATCGACTCGCCCACCTTCCGGCCGGTGAGCAGGCGGCCCTGATCGTCGAGCACGAACAGGTACGCCTGCTGGTTGGAGACGGTGAAACTGCTCCTCTTCTTCGGTATCTCAGACCACGTACAGCCCACCACGAACTCGTTCCGGCCGTCGGCGTCAAGGTCGCCCGCCTGCACCTTGATGTCGCCGCTCCCGTCGCTGCCGGCCGGTATTTCGTACTGCCACACCCGAGCGCCGTCCGGCTTGTGGAGCGAGACCATCAGCCGTGTCCGCGTTCTGAAGAAGCCCGTCTGCGTCTGGGCTCCGACGAACCACCCGGTGCCTTCGGCCATCCGCACCGCGGAGAAGTCTGACAGATACCCCGTACGGGACATCCCTTCCAGCCGCACTTCCCGGACATTCTCCTGGTCCGCTTTCAGCACGTACATCCGGCCGCTGTAGGAAGGCATAACCAGCTCTGTCTGCCCATCACCATCGATGTCGACTTCCTTCGACTGCCATCCGCTGACCATCGTGCGCGAGGTGCCCTGGCGGACCAGCGCGTCCGGTGCCACCTCCTCAGGCGTGCCCGGCGCGGTGGCCGTCGGTTTCTGCTGCGCATCCGCCTGGACCGGGGTCTTTCCCCGCTCCGCCGGCCCGGACGCCGCCTGCCCGCGGTCGCCAGCCTTTTCCGCACGCTGTGCCTTTTCCTTCCTGCGCTCCTCGCGCTCCTTCGCCAACTCCTGCGGATCGAACAGGCTTTCACCCTTGAGCAGCTTGCCCATCGACTCCTTGAGCTCCTTGCCCTCGCCCGGGCTGAAGCCGCTCTTGATGTGTTGGATGATGCCCTTCCGGTCGATCAGCACCACGCACGGAATGCCCGTGAGGCGATAGCCTTCAACCTGCTTCTCGTCCGCCCCCATCATCTGCCGGATCGTGATCTTCTTTTTCTCCAGGAACCTGGCCACCCGCTCGGTGCTGCCTTCGCCGTCCTGATTCACCCCCAGGATGACCACGTCCTTCTCGCGGGCGTATTCGTCCGCGAGTTTCTGGAGCTCCGGCAGCGCCATGACGCACGGCCCGCACCAGGTCGCCCAGAAATCCAGTAACACCACCTTGCCCTTGAAGTCGGCCAGCGATACCGCCTGGTCGGCCAGATCCTTACCCCCCAGCTCCGGCGCCGCCTCGCCGATCAGCTCCCGCTGCCGGGCTTCCTGTTCCTCATCGCCGGACTCGAAGGCATCCACTTTTTCATCATCCGCCCCCGGTTTAAAAACGAACCGCTCGTCAGGGATCGGTTCATTGAGCTTGATGTCTTCCATCCGGACGATCATCACCGCCTTCTTGACCTTGGGCGCCGACTTCTTCTCATCGTCTTTGCTCTCTTCGTCCTCGTCGTTGCCGGGCAGGTTCTCCGCCAGTGTCCGGTACGTCTCGGTCATGTCGTAGCGCATCTCCTGCAGCAGTCCGGAGGCGTCATCGAACCACAGTTCCACCGACACCGCCCCCATCGACGCCCACTCCGCCTCTGCGGTGATGTGATGGCCGGACTCGCCGGCCCGTTTCATGGGCTTGATCTGGGC
>CAZQEN010000452.1:0-5188 GCA_964591605.1 uncultured Planctomycetales bacterium | reverse complement strand
GCTGGATCTGCGTGGGCTCAGCGAGGCGGGGATCAGGCTGACGCGGGCAGTCCAGCGCAAGCGGTTCCTGGAACCGGAGTTGAACGGCGTTGTCACCCTTGACGAGATGACGTACAAGCCCGGCCCCTACGACCGCAAAGTCGCCGCGTTCGAGCCTGTCACCCAGCAGGAGATGCAGCAGCGGCTCATCGGCCGACCGGCCCCGTCCTTCCGGGTCCTGGACCTGGAGGGCAAGCAGGTGGCCCTCTCAGATTTCCGGGGCAAAGTGGTGATGCTCGATTTCTGGTCGACCTCGTGCGGGCCGTGCATCATGTCGTTCCCCCACATTGAGGAACTGCACCGCAAGTACGCCAAAGAGTCCGTGGCGATCCTGGGTGTCAACGGCGATGCCCTTCCGCCCGTGACACAACCCTCCGCTGCCACTCAGCCGGCCGCCCGGTTCGAGCCGATCGCCCGGTTCCTGAAGGCGAAGAAAATCACCTACCCCCAGCTCATGGACGTGGACAGCGAGATTTCCGAGGCTTACCGGGTGAGCGGCATCCCCTGCGTGATCATGCTCGACAAGGCGGGGGTTATCCGGAGAATCCACATGGGTTATCGGGCGGATGCCGTCCGGGCCTATGGCGCGGATATCGACCAACTGCTCAAGGATGAGGTGGTCAAGCGGGACGGGCCCACAACCCAGGCGTCGGGTCGCTGATTTGCCCCCGGCGCCAAAGTGTGCCATAATACGTGATTACACGCCGGATGTGCCTGACGCCGGCGACAAGTGAATAGTGTTGAGCCTTCTGCCGCCCGGCCCTGTGGATGGGTCGGCGGTGGGATTCGCCCCTGGCGAACCGGCTCGACCCGCCAGCGGATGAGCGGACATCCGTGGCGGGAAACCATGGCAACCTATTGGAAAGGAGAAAACCATGGCCAGCAAACCGCAGACGGCGCGCGCTGCGCGCACTTCGTCCGGCAGCATCCCCGCTGCCCCCCCTGCCACCCCCGTCAAAAAGAGCGGCGCGCAGATCCTGCATGATGTGCTGATCGAGCAGGGCGTCGAGGTCCTCTTCGGCTACCCCGGCGGCGCGATCCTGCCGACGTTCGACGTGCTGCACAAGACGCCGCTCCGGTTCATCCTCACGCGTCACGAACAGGGGGCCGGTCACATGGCCGACGGCTACAGCCGGGCGACCGGGCGGGTCGGCACCGCGCTGGTGACCAGCGGGCCGGGCGCCACGAACCTGACGACCGCCCTGGCCACCGCGTACATGGACAGCATTCCGATGGTGGCCCTGACCGGGCAGGTCGCGACGGCGGCCATCGGCAACGACGCCTTCCAGGAGGCCGACGTGGTCGGCGTCACGCGCCCGGTCACCAAGCACAACGTGCTCGTCAAGAATATTCAGGAGTTGCCGCGGGTGATCCGCGAGGCGTATCACATCGCCCGGACCGGCCGGCCCGGTCCCGTGCTCGTGGACCTGCCCAAGGACATCCAGGTCAAGCAGATCGACGTGCCGCCGCAGACCGACCTGAATCTGCCCGGCTACCGGCCGCGCAGCAAGGGCAACCCGCGCCAGATCAAGCTGGCCGCCGACGCGATCAACGCGTCGCAGCGACCGGTGCTCTACGTCGGCGGCGGGGTCATCGCCTCGAACGCGGCCGACGAACTCCGCGAGCTCTCGAAAAAAGGGAACATCCCCTGCACGACCACCCTGCTGGGCCTGGGCGCGTTCGATGAGATCGGCGACGCTGAGCGGGCGCTGCACATGCTGGGCATGCACGGCAGCGCGTACGCCAATTACTCGGTGCAGAACTGCGATCTGCTCATCGCGATCGGCTCGCGGTTCGACGACCGCGTCACCGGCAAGCTCGAGGCATTCGCCCCGCTCGCCAAAATCATCCATATCGACGTGGACCCGTCCAGCATCGGCAAAAGCGTGGACGTGGAAGTGCCGGTGGTCGGCGATGCGAAGGCCGTGTTGCAGGATCTCCTGCCGCTGATCGAATACCGCGACCGCAAGGCGTGGTTCGAACAGATCAGCGGCTGGAAGAAGAAGCACCCGTTCGCATACCCGGAGAGGCCGGGGACGATCATGCCGCAGTACGTGATCGACGAGATCAGCAACGCCACGGCGGGCAATGCGATCATCACGACCGGAGTCGGTCAGCACCAGATGTGGGCGGCGCAGTTTTACCGGTGGCGCCAGCCGCGGCAGATGATCACCTCGGGGGGCCTGGGCACCATGGGCTACGGCTTCCCCGCCGCGATCGGCGCGGCCGTCGGCCGGCCCGACAAGCAGGTGATCGACATCGACGGCGACGGCAGTTTCCTCATGACCTGCAATGAGCTCGCCACCGCGGCGGAGTACAACATTCCCGCCAAGGTCGTGATCCTCAACAACCATTTCCAGGGCATGGTCCGGCAGTGGCAGGAGCTCTTCTACGATGGGCGCTACACCGCGGTCCAGATGAAGAACCCGAGCTTCGCCAGGGTCGCCGAGGCCTTCGGCTGCAAGGGCATCGACGTTCGCGAGAAGAAGGATGTGCCCGCTGCGATCCGCGACATGCTGGCCCATAACGGGCCGGTCGTCGTCGACGTGCACGTGGCCGCCGAAGAGAACGTCTACCCCATGGTCGCCTCGGGCAAGAGCCTGCACGAGATGGAAATGGGCGGGATGAGTTAGTCGGCCAGTGGTCCGTTGTCAGTGGTCCGTTGCCTGCGGTTTCTGACAACGGACAACGGACAGCGGACGACGGACAAAACGCCGTGAGCGATCAGCCTGGCCCACCATTGCCTCAGGACAACAGCACCGGCCGCATGTGGCCGACGCTGCGGGCGATCCTGCGGACGCGGATCGTGGCGGGCCTGCTCACGGTGATCCCCATCTGGGTCACGTACGTCATCGTCCGTTTCGTGTTCGACATGATGCGGTCGGCGACCGAACCGCTGGCCCAGAAGGTGGCGGATGAAATCATCCGGCAGAACCAGCACCTCGTTCCGGCGGTGGTGCGCGGCTACTTCACCGACTGGGTCACGCCGATCCTGGCGGTGCTGCTGACGCTCTCGCTGCTGTATCTGCTGGGACTGTTCTCGGCGAACGTCTTCGGTCATCGGTTCATTCTCCTCCTCGAGCGGCTGGTCGGGCGCGTGCCGATGGTCAAGACGATCTACCGCTCGACCAAGCAGATCGTCTCGACGCTGGGCGGGGCGGATGCGGCCAAGTACAACCGCGTGGTGCTCGTCGAGGTGCCGCGGCCGGGGATGAAACGCATCGCGTTCCTGACCAGCGTCATGACCGATGCGGACACGGGGCGAAAACTCGCGAACGTGTTTATCCCCTACACGCCGTACCTGACGACCGGGTACATGCAGATCGTGCCGCTCGACGAAGTCTCCGAGACGCACTGGACGTTCGAGGAGGCCGCCAAGCTGGTGCTGTCGGGCGGGATCATCAGCCCGCCGTCGGTGCCGTTCGAGCGGCATCATCCGGTGGAGAACGTGACCACGCGTCAGCCCGCGGAAGTGCCGAAACGTGATGTAGCGCCGGGCGTCCCTGCCCGGCGGCGTGAGTAGCGCCGGGCGTCCCTGCCCGGCGGCGTGAGATGTTAGAAGTGAGACGTGAGATGTGAGATGTGACATTCTGTGGCGGCCGCCCCCCGTGGCGGCCGGGAACGGTGACAGACGCTCACGGCTACGATCGACAGAACCAAGGAGCGCGGCAACTTGTTGCCGCATGACAGATATGAAGAAACACATTTTCAGCGTGTTGGTGCAGAATCAACCGGGCGTGCTCGCCCACATCGCCGGCATGTTCGCCGCGCGCGGCTTTAACATCGATTCGCTCGTGGTCGGCCGTACCGAAGACCCCGAGTTCTCGCGGATGGTCATCGTCTCGACGGCCGACGACCTCCAGATGGAGCAGGTGCGCAAACAGCTCGGAAAGATCGTGACCGTGGTCAAGGTGCGCAACCTGGCCGAGCAGGACTGCGTGGAGCGCGACCTGCTGCTGATCCAGGTGCACTGCCCGCCCGAAAAGCGGGCGGAACTGCACGACCTGGCCAACGTGTTCCGCGGCTCGATCGCGGATGTCGGCTCCAAGACGGTGACCATCCAGTTGATCGGCCCCGAGGACAAGATCGAGGCGTTTGTGGAGCTGTGCCGGCCATATGGCATCAAGCAGCTTTCGCGCACCGGCCTGATCGCCATGCCCCGCGCCGAGCAGCGTACCGAGGCGAGCGCCGAGCCCGGTCCTGCCCCCAAAAAACGCGTCCGCAGCGCCACCGTCGCCCCCCCCGCCACGCCCGAAATGGCCCTCCCGCCGAGCTGACAGGTGTGGCGCGGCACCGGCGTCCCGCCGGCCGTTGTGGTGTGGCATCGGCATCTCGCCGGAGTGTGTGGTGTGGCACCGGCGTCTCGCCGGTGGGTGTGGCACGGGCATCCTGCCCGTGCTGGGCGGCGCACGTCCCGCCGGTGCAAGTGGCACGGGAGTCTCGCCCGTGCGCGTGTTCGAAGTACCCACGGGTATCCGCCCGTGGGTTTTTTGCGGCCGCTGACCAGAATCCCGCCACCGCCCATCCCGGAGTCCTGTACAAAAAGCCGACAGGTGCCAGATGCACGCTCACATGCGCTCACCATGCGAGCCGCCGATGACGCTGAGTTATGCGACCCAGGCCTCCAGGCCAGGTCCGCGCATGGAATGGATGGAATACGTGTGGATCGTCGGCGGGTTGATGCTCTTCGCTGTCCTGATTCTGGCGATCATCGTCCCTCGCCCTAAATGTGGCCGCGGTCCTCGTGTTCAGAGGCAATTCTGCGAGGCCGCGATCGGAGACAACGGACCCATCGTCGCCGCGATTGCCCGGTATTGCCTGCATGCCGGCCGGCTTCCGACATCGCTCCGTCAACTCACGCAAAGGCCATCGCATCTGCGGGCAAAGGAGTGGCCGGGCCCCTACATCGCGGATCCAACGGGCCTGAAAGACCCCTGGGGCGAGCCATACCAGTATCGCTGCCCCGGCGCCGACGGCCGCGCCTTCGATCTCTGGTCCAAAGGTCCCGACAAAGAGGACGGCACAGACGACGACATCACGAGCTGGCCGGGGGGGTGATGAGCGTCTGTACGAGGGCCCGGGTAGCGGGGTTGATGACGTTCCCGCACTCGGGGCAGCGCTGCGAGGAATTGCCTGTCAAGTTGTAGTC
>CAZQEN010000451.1:0-5219 GCA_964591605.1 uncultured Planctomycetales bacterium | reverse complement strand
CCATGGCGCTCCATCTTGCGGGCCAGCCAGTCGTGGCCGTTGAGGCAGACCTGGATCATGAAGGGAAACCAGGACGTGATGCGCACGTGCAGCAGACCGAACTCACGATCGACGAAGTAAAAATACAGGCACAGGCACTTACGGCGGGCGAAGACCAGCCGGGGACGACCATCCCCGTGGGCCAGCTTGAAACTGTGACAAGTCTCAACGGCAGCCAGAATGCAGACCAATCCTTCAGTGACCGCGTCCTTGCGGCAGATGGACTGAGCGACATTCTCCTTGCGACACGGGCTGTTGAGATGAATGTAGGGCCTCTTGGTTCGCTGCGCCATGACCCTGGCATGTTGCTTGATCCGCTCGGACTGTTGGCAGACAAAATGCCCGAAATCCTTGATCCGCAGCCCCTGGCGCGATATGAAACCTTCCATAGCACCCGGCCAGCCCAGCGGCAGATGGCCCTTGAACAGAATCCGATCGAAACAGGAAATCACGCCCGTGATGCGGGCCTGATGCTTGTTGACGAATCGTTGCACGGCGTTCTCCTTCCCATGGTTGCATCACAACGCATGGTCAGGCAAGAACGCCGTCTTTGCTATCACGGCTGAGTAGCTGACTTGGGTTGTGGCCAAAGGCCGCCTTGGGTGAGGGCGCGCAGGCGGGATTTGATGAGCCGCTCAGGCTGCTGAGTGACTGCCACCGGCGCATCGAGCGGTTTCTGGGTATGCTGCTGAGGGTGGCTTCAGAACGGAGGGGCACCACTCTGGACGCGGAGCACCGTCGTGCCCTGGAGGCAGCTCTGCAGTATTTCCGAACCGCCGCACCTCGTCACGCCCAGGACGAAGAAGAGTCCCTGTTTCCTCGCCTGCGGCGGGTGCAGGATGAGCGCGTCCAAGGCGCGCTGGAACAAATTGAATGCCTCGAATCCGATCATAGGATCGCGAGCGGAGTTCATGAAGATGTCGAGAACCTGGCGCATCGCTGGCTGAAGCGAGGACAACTCGAGCCCCGATATTCGATGTGCCTTCTGGTCCTTCTGCACCTTCTACAGCGGCTCTATATGCAGCATATTGACATGGAAGACCGCACTGTATTCTCACTGGCGGGGCAAGTGCTTCACGCCGATGAGATTGAGGCGATCGGACGCGAGATGGCAGATCGGCGCGGGCTCAACCTGGCTGTATTTCCATGAACGATTGGTTGCAATTGAGCTGGGACATGAACCTGGACTACGGGCTACGGCTCGTGGCGGATGTGCCGGATGACCGAATGATCTTCCAACCCAGGCCGGCCATGAACCATCCGGCATGGGTTCTTTGCCATCTTTGCCATTACCATCCCGCGATTCTGGCCCTTGTCCGCGGTGAGCCATTCCAAGATCCACGCGAAACTCCTGATGCATCAAGATACGACGAGGGCGCTGTGCCCGTCTCGGCTGCCTCGCAATACCCTGCCAAAGCAGTTCTGCTGGAGCGGTTTACCCAGGGGCACGACTCGGTCAGCGCCGCTTTGCGCCAGATGGATGTGACCCAGCATCTGGCCCCGCCTTCATTGGATCGTTGGCGTAAGACATTTGGGACCGTGGGCGGCGTGCTCGCTTACCTGATGCTGACACACGAATCGACACACCTGGGCCAGATCAGCACATGGCGCCGCGTTCAAGGCTTGCCGAGGGTATAGAGCCGGACAAATCATGAATGAGTTCAATGCTGGAGGCGCATGGTCGAATGGGTACCGGTGAACCGGACCCGACTGTAACGAATGACCGCCAGCCCAGAAAGGAGGCGCCGCGAGGCGCGGATCACCCCATGAACATCAAGACGAGAGTGAGTGCCGCCTTTGCGGCAGCGCCGCTGTGGTACGTGGCCACGTGTCAGGGCAACGATCCGAACGTCGTCCCCGTCGGCTGCAAGTGGGTCGAGCAAGACCGCCTTCTCATAGCCGATCTGTTCTTCAGTCACACCCGCGCGAACCTGGCGTTGAATCCAAGGGTGGCAGTTTCGGTCGGCCTGCTCGACCCGAAGCGCGGGTTTCAGGTGAAAGCAACGGCCCGGGTGCATCGCGATGGCCCGGTGTTCGAGCGGGTCTGCGCCCTGCTGAAGGCCGCGGGTATGGACGCGAGGCCCTGGGGAGCGATCGAAATACCGTTCGACGAAGTCTACTCGCTCGATCCTGGCCCGGAAGCGGGCGCGCGTATTGTCATGTAGCACGGATGGGCATAGTGCCGATTTCGAAATGCGACTTGTGGTAGGCGCCGGCAGCAGCCGCCCCGGAGCCTGCCCGCCGTGACAGATGGCGGCAGGACGGGAGCAAAGCCACCCCCCAGTTTGCAGGAAACGCCTGATCCGCCTTCGGTGGATCCCCAGGTGGTCTCTGCGGCAAGGGACTGCAGTACCCCCATCGACACTTCACCACCATCGGCAGTGATGATGCACTCCTCTATAACGCGCCCCGCTCTTGTTGGGGTGCGGTACCAACCAGAGCTTATCGGGCTGCGGCCCGGCGCGGTAATCACTTGCACCGGTCGATTCATGGCCCTGCAGATCATGAGAAGGGCAGCCGGTCTCATGGGGCTGACCTCCCGTCCGCGCTGGAGCTGGGCAGTCCAACATATGGATATTGACATAGAGTTGTCAATTTATTAGTGTAGCTGTGAAGGGGTGCGGGGGGCCTGTCTTTGAACCCCGCCCGGGCTGGCATCCGTACGCTGTCAACATTGATCGGAGCAGCCGCACCACACTCGGGTCCGGAGCCGCGAGTGTGGCCTCTTCCATTCCGGTGACTGAACACGAGCCGGTGCATTTCTCCTGAGGCTCTGTGGAGAGTTGAAGTGGTCCGCGAGAGCCGCTTGCGCGTTGCGTACGAAAACGCCCGACTGCGGGAGAGACGCCGCGCGCTGCGCCTGGCTCGGTCGACCCGAGCCTCCAGCGATGAGGAGTGGACAGCCCCCGGATGTGAGGGGCGACTGACAGTTGAATGAACGGAACTCGGAGGTGATCTATGAGCAGATACCGCACCAGAGGAAGCCCCATCTTTTCGGCAGGATGGGCACGGATTGTCCTGGCCGGAGCTGCGGCGCTGTCGCTGTCGGCGAGCGTCGTCGCGCAATGGGAGGTGGACTGGTCCAGCATTGACGGGGGCGGGGGGACCAGCAGCGGCGGCGGCTTCGAGGTGAGCGGCACCATCGGCCAGCCGGACGCCTCCGCCGCCGAGGCCCTCAGCGGTGGCGACTTCACGCTCACCGGCGGGTTCTGGCCGGTCACCATGCCTGCCTGCACCACGTTTGTCGCACCTGACTTCGATCAGGACTGCGACGTGGACCTCGCCGATTTCGACCGGTTTAAGGCCTGCGTCTCAGGTCCCGAGGTGCCCTACAACCCGGTGAGTCTGCCCCCCGGCTGCGACCTCCCGGTGAGCAGCGGCATTCTCGCATCCGACTTCGACGGCGACACGGACACCGATCAGGACGACTTCAGCATTCTCCAGCGCTGCATCAGCGGGGCCGACGTGGCCGCGGACTCGGATTGTGCGAACTGAATGACAGCGGCGCGCTGTGGAGGGGAACCTCAGGGCGCCATGCAGGGCGTATCGGAACCGTCCTGCCGGCTGCCCCACAGGGTGCCGACGAGACAGAGTCAAGAAGGAGGTTGGCATGAGAAACTTTTATGAAAGAAGTATAAGGAGGATATTTCACATGATCTGGATCGTACAACCCCGTTGCGGCCTGTTTCTGATCGCTGGCATCCTGGCGGCGGCAAGCAGCGCCCTGGCCCAGTCCACGGTCACGACCTACCAGGGACGGCTGACCTCCGGCGGCGGGCCGGAGGGCGGCAGCCATAACTTCGTGTTCCGGCTGTGCTCGTCCGCCGGTCCCGGCGGCGTGCTTCAGACGTTTCCGCCCGCCGGGACGGTGGCCGTGACCGTGACCAACGGCCTGTTCACGCAGGAGCTGACCTTCGACACGACCCATTTCAACGGCGCGGAGCGCTGGCTCGAAATCGAGGTGGACGGGACCACGCTCTCGCCCCGTCAGCACTTGACCTACGCGCCGTACGCGAACTTCGCGCTCAACGCCGGCCAGCTCGACGGTCTGGATTCCACGGCGTTCCTCCAATCCATCCCCGTACCGCTCACGCTGAGCGGGGCGAATCCGGGCTCGCACATCATCCGCGGTGAGAATGCTTCCACGGGATCTTCCTCCGTCGGCGTGTACGGCCGGTCTACTGCCGCGAGCGGGGCGACCACCGGCGTGTATGGCCGGAGCGACAGCAGTAGCGGATACGGCGTATTCGGCGAGGCGCCCGCCGCCAGCGGGATCAACATCGGCGGCCGTTTCCGGAGCCTGAGCACGGGCGGGACCGGCGTGTTCGGCGAGGCGACCGCGACCAGCGGCACGACCTACGGCGGCTATTTCCAGAACGCCAGTACGAGCGGTATCGGCGTGCGCGGCTGGGCGACCGCGACCAGCGGCGTCACCGACGGCGGGCGCTTCGAAAGCAACAGCACAAGCGGGCGCGGCGTGTTCGGACTGGCTACCGCCGCCAGCGGGACTACCTACGGCGGCCGCTTCGAGAGCGCCAGTACGAGCGGCATTGGCGTGCGCGGCATAGCCAGTGCGACGAGCGGGTCCTGCTACGGCGGCTACTTTGAGAGCGCGAGCCCGCTCGGGCGCGGCGTCGTCGGCCTTGCAAGCGCCACCAGCGCGTCCGGCAGCATGGGCGGCTACTTCGTGAGCGCCAGTACGGGCGGCTTTGGCGTTTTGGCCGAGGCGACCGGAGGGACCGGGGAAACCTACGGCATGTATGCCCGCAGCGACAGCACCGGCGGGCGCGGCGTGTACGGCCTGGCCAGTGCGAACAGCGGGACGACCTACGGCGGGTACTTCCACGCCAACAGCACAAGCGGACGCGGCGTATTCGGCTATGCGAGCGCCACTAGCGGGACCACCTACGGTGGCCGCTTCGAGAGCGACAGCCCGGGTGGGCGCGGCGTGTACGGATACGCCAGCGCTTCGGGTGCAAGCGACACGCCGTACGGTGTGCGCGGACAGTGCAGCACGGCGACGCTTGGGTATGGGGTGTATGCACTCGGCGACATGGGGGCCAGCGGCACCAAGCCCTTCCGCATCGACCACCCGGACGATCCGCAGAATAAGTACCTCCTGCACTACGCGGCGGAGAGCCCCGAGGTCATCAACTTCTACCGCGGCACCGTGGTCCTTG
>CAZQEN010000450.1:0-5257 GCA_964591605.1 uncultured Planctomycetales bacterium | reverse complement strand
AGTGGGTCACGGGCGATGGGCATCCGCGATGGGGGATGTCCCGGCGCGCCGGGACCCATTCCACTCGTCTGCCACTGAGCTCCGGATGCACCCCAACGGATTCTGAAGGTAAGCGCCGGCTTTGACGCTCCCGTTGCAGCAGGCGTACCATTCCGGGCATGTCGATGGTGGCACGGGATCTGACCGTCGAGCGGCTGGGGCGGACGGTGCTGCGCAGCGTGTCGCTGCGGATCGAGCCGGGCGAGTGCGTGAGCGTGATCGGCCCCAACGGGGCTGGCAAATCAACGCTCATGGCCACTCTGCTGGGGTTCCTGCCGCGCGTGGCGGGGACGGTCCAGATCGATGGTGCACCGATCGAGAGCCTGACCCGGCGGGAGGTCGCACGGCGGGTCGCCTACGTGCCGCAGATTCAGGAGGGCTACCTGGGCTATCGCGTGCGCGAGGTGGTCGAAGGGGCGCGATACGCACACCTCAAACCGCTCGAACCGCTGGGGCCCGACGACCACGCGGCCGTGCGGGCGGCGGTGGAGGCGACGCGGCTCGAGCCGCTGTGGGAGCGCACCGTGGACACCCTCTCGGGCGGCGAGCGGCAGAAGGTGTGGATCGCCTCGGCACTGGCCCAGGCGAGCCCGGCGTTGTTTCTCGACGAGCCGACAACCGCCCTGGACCCCGCGCATCAGGCGGAACTGATCCACATCATGCGCGGTGCGCTGACGGCCGGCCGCACGCTGCTGGTGATCTGTCACGATCTGAACCTGCCGCTGGTGCTGGGCGGACGGGTAATCGCCCTGCGCGACGGCCGCGTCATGTTCGATGAGCCGGTTGAGGCCCTGCGCGACACGCAGCGGCTCGAGGCGCTGTACGGCACGCGATTCGCGCTGCATCGGGATAAGCTGGGGAAACTCTCGCTCCAACTGGAACTGGATCCGTGACCGTTTTCGGCCGCCCATGGCCGACTGACAAGTTCACGATTCCAATCGCACATCGGCGATCGGCAATCGACAATGAAGGGACGGCATGACGCCTCGGACTTCGGCGATCTATCTCCTCCTGGCGGCGGTGCTCGCCGCATCAATCGGAGCTTCGGTGCTGGCGGGCACGTGCGGCGTGCCGTTCGGCCTGGCGTGGCGGGAGTTGTCGGCGCCGCGGCTGGCGATGGGGATGCTGGCCGGTGCGGGGCTCTCCATGGCCGGGGCGATGTTCCAGTCGCTCTTCCGCAATCCCCTCGCTTCACCCTACACCCTGGGGATTTCAAGCGGGGCCTCGCTGGGAGCCGCCCTGGCGATCACTTGGAGCACCACGGGGCTCATCTACGACGTGCCGATCGTGAGCCTCTGCGCGTTTTTCGGCGCGATCGTGTGCGTGGGTGTCGTCTACGCGATCGCCCACTGGCGGCAGGCGACGGCCTCGACGGCCACGCTGCTCCTGGCGGGCGTGAGCATCGGGTTCGTCTGCTCGGCGCTGATCGTGCTGGTGATGTTTCTGTCGGAGGTGCGTGACGCGGATCGCATTCTGCGCTGGATGATGGGTTCGCTCGAGATCGTGGGCTTCGATGCGGTCTACGAGACGCTGGCCATCGTGGTCCTGGCGGCGGGCATCGGGTTCTACCTGAACCGCGAACTCGATCTGCTGATGCTGGGCGAGGTGGTCGCCCAGAGCCGCGGGGTCCACGTAGTCCGGACGCGGCGATGGCTCTACCTCTCGGCGTCGCTGCTCACCGCCGCCATCGTCGCGTACTGCGGCCCGATCGGGTTTGTGGGCCTGCTGGTGCCGCATGCCGTCCGCTATCTGCTGGGGTCGTCGCACCACCATGTGCTGCCCGGCTGCGCCCTGGCGGGAGCGGCGTTCCTGCCGCTGTGCGACATGCTGGCCCGGAATGCGATGTACTGGATCGAGGGACAATCACGGCAGCTTCCGGTGGGCGTGCTGACGAACCTGCTGGGAGGTCTTTTCTTCCTGTACCTCCTGCTGCGCCGGCGCGGGCAGGGCGTCATGTGATCGCAGACTGCGGATGAGCGGGTCTCAATCCGCAATCCGAAATGTATCCTTCATCCCCGCCGATATCGGGACGGGTCAGGCCGGTCAGCGTTGACCTGTCGCCGATATCAAGCGAGGTGAAGGTGTCGACGAAACACAATGCGGCCGCCGATGCCAGGAGAGGCAGACCGATGGTCCCCACTATCAGCAGCCCCAGCAGCAATCCTGGCATCGTGCGGCCTCTACGAAGAAGAGCGAACTCAGACCCGCCCCGCCCGCGTGAGCGGGTTTGCCGACGCCGCGCGGCGAGCCGTGCACGCGACACCGGACTGCGGGGCTGAGCTCCGCCCGGGAACAGACCGTCTCAAACTGCATTCCCCCACCGGATCGAGCCGCAGACGTGCGCGGTCGAGACACAACACGATCCTCCGGCAACCGACCAGGTCCCCCGTACGCCGCCGAACCCCGACAGCGCCCCTCCCGGCTGACGGAGGATCGCAGGAGGAAAGGCTCCCCAGTGCCTGATGACCGCTTCATCGGGTTCTCCAGCCGCGCGACGCCCATGCTCGCCAACCCATCGCTCTCCGCCATGAACCGTCTGCATCAGCCATGCCAACGCAGAGATTCAATCATCGAAAGGCCATAAGACCCTGAAAAACCATACGTTACGGCAATCGCCTCCATGGCACGCCTCCTCCGGCCAAGTCCTGAGCGTGCGAACTGGCTCGCGGTGATCCGTGTGCCTGCTCGGTGCTTCCACCTCACGCTGGGATCAGCGAGCATGCGCACTCGCCTCTCGGATTCACTGTACGGAAAGCGTCGCCCGCGCTGCGGCCACGCCGACGCAGCGACAACAGAGCCGTGCACAGGAGCACAAGCGACCCAGGCTCGGGCACCGGGACGATCTTGAGCAGCACGCCGCTGGGCAGGCCCGATACGGCATCGGGACCCGGATCGAGGCGGCTGCGTGCAACGATGTAGATGTTCCCGAGTTCATCCTGAGCGAAGGAGTTGATATACAGGCCCGACAGGCGTCCGGGGAAATTGGGATCCTGGCCCAGGTAGTTGAGCACCGACATCTGCCAGTTCCCCGGCGACACCTCTTCCATGCCCAGGAGCGTGCCGCCGTGATCGGGGTTGTTGCGATCGATGGCAAAGACGTTGCTCCAGTCGCCGAAGATGTACTTGCCGGTCAGCTCGGGGAACTCGCTGCCGCGGTAGACGAAACCGCCGGTCACTGACAAACCGATCCCGCCCGGCGTGCCGGGGTGGGTGTACTCAATGAGCGGGTCGAGATAGGTGTCGCCATCGGGATTCGGGGTGGTCGGATCGAACTCGTGGAATCCCTCGCGGGCACGCCAGCCGTAATTCCCGCCGCTGGTCACGATGTTGACCTCTTCGTAGGAACCCTGCCCCACATCAGCCACGAACAGCCGTCCGGTGCCCTGTCCGGGACCGTTTCCCACGCCGTTGGGACCGAGATCGAACGAGAATCGCCAGGGATTCCGCTGCCCAGTGGCATAGATCTCATGACGCGTCCCATCCATGCGGCTCACAAACGGGTTGTCGGCGGGAATGCCGTATTGCCCGTTGGAGCTGTTGTTTCCATTCACGTCGATGCGGAGGATCTTGCCGAGGAGCCTGGTCTTATCCTGAGCGTTTCCGAGATTGCCGCTCGTCGCCGGCCCGCCGGTATGACCGGCGTTGCGGTCGCCGGCGCCCCCGCCGTCTCCGATGCCGATGTACAGCATGCGATCGGGGCCGAAGGCAAGCTGTCCGGCGTTGTGATTGAATTGAGGCTTGGTCTGGGTGAAGAGGATCCGCTCCGAGGTGGGATCGGCCAGATTCGGATTGTTCGGGTCGACCCGGTATTCGGCCACCACGCTCCTGCAGTCGATGGGGTTGTCCGTCGTGCCGGGGGCACCCGGATCCGGCGCACTGTAATAGACGTAGAACTTCCCGTGTCCCGGGCTGTTCGGAACACCGTAATCCGGGTGAAAGGCCATGCCCAGCAGTCCGCGCTCATCGAAGCCCGGACGCTGGGTGACGAGCTTGCTGCCGATGTCGAGGAAGGGCGTGGGATTCACCTGTCCGTTATCGACAATCTGGATCTTGCCTCGCTGGTCGAGCATGAAGAGGCGGTTGGTGCCGTCATTTGAAGAAGTGGCCCCCACGGGGGAGATCAGCTCGCCGGTGGATACCGTCTCGAGCCGGACCGTGGGCAGGACGCCCCGGGCGGGGACGGCCGCCAGGAGAACCGCCGCCAGGGACGCGGGGCCGGCGAGGTTCAGGTGCCATCTCCCACTCGTCCGGTGTGGGGTCGATCTTCGCGCGCACGCGTTGCTCATTTGCTCACCTCCGGCGTCTGAAAATGGTCTTGCACGCAAGCTGCTGGGGCCGAACGGGATGGCAGACGGCAATGATCATGCCAGGCAGCCGGAATGAGAAAAACTTCACATAACGGATTGGCAGAATCGCGGTTATGATAATGGGGGCATCGGGCTCATCTCTTCCGCGCTGCTCGTGAGGTGCGAACTGGCTCGCATTCTGGTGCGCGATTAGTCCGGAGGAACGAGATTGCCACACATTCTGGTCATCGAAGACGAGCCGCTGTTGGCGCGAAATATCTGTGAATCGCTGCGGCTGGCCGGCTACACCGCCTCGAGCACCTCATCGGGCGAGGACGGGCTGGAGGCGGCCGAAAAAGACCCGCCCGACGTTCTCTTGCTTGATCTGCGACTGCCGGGCATGGACGGGCTCGAGGTGCTGCGCGAGCTGCGGGCCAGGGGGAACAGCACGTCGGTGGTGATCATGACGGCGTATGGGCGGATCGACGACGCCATCACCGCCATGAGGCTGGGGGCCAGCGATTATCTGACCAAGCCGCTGGATCTCAAGGAGTTGGACCTGGTGGTCGGGCGGGTGCTCGACCAGCGCCGGCTGACGGCCAACCTCGACTATCTGCGGACACGCGAGCGGCGGCTCAGCGGGCTGGATGGGGTGATCGGCGAGTCGGAACCGATGCAGGCCGTCAAGCGGCTGATCAGTCGGATCGTCTCGACGCAGGCGCTCGCATCGGAGCTCCCACCCAGCGTGCTCCTGCTCGGCGAGACGGGCACCGGCAAGGATCTGATCGCACGGGCGATTCATTACGCCGGGCCGCGAAGGGATCGTCCGTTCGTGCATATCAACTGCACCGCCCTGCCCGAATCCCTGGCCGAGGCTGAGCTGTTCGGCCACGTCAAGGGCGCGTTCACCGACGCCCGCGGGGACAAGCGCG
>CAZQEN010000449.1:0-5291 GCA_964591605.1 uncultured Planctomycetales bacterium | reverse complement strand
GCGCTCCGGGTAACCCATGCGCGCGAAGCCTTCGACGACGTCGACGGGCCGGGCGAATTTCATCGCCGCACTCAAGAGCAGCATCAGCACCGGGATGGCGCTGATGACCCGTCCCGCCCAGAGCATCCTGGTCGACACCGGAGCCGCCCGCATTTGCGGCGCTTCCAGGCCGCACGTCATGGCCGCAGCCTGATCCATGCTATCCGTCTGATCTCTCATATTCTGATCCTCCGGGCCGGAACGGCCCGTCGCGCGGACCTGCCGCCCCTGTCGCGTTCCATCGGGTGCGCGCGCTACTGCCGGGGAGCCGTTTCCACCACTGATTTGAGTTGCGCCAGCCCCTCCTCGAACTGCCCGCCGACCATTTTATCCATGTTCATGAACAGGCCGACTGCCTTGCCCATGAAGCTGTTTCGTCCCGCCAGGCTCCAGGTCACCGCGGTCTGACCACCCGCCGGTTCAAAGGTGAACTCCGCCGTGTTCGTGCAGGCCAGCGGCCGGATGAATTCGAGTTTGATCCGGATCAGGTCGCTCGGACGGCTCTCCATGATGGTCGCGCGCCCTTCCCCCGCCTGGCTGTTGCCGGACCACGCATAGCTGGCCCCGTTTCCCGACGGCGGGCCCTCGTAGGTTTTCTTCATCCCTGGATCGAGCTTCTCGTACGGCGACCATGCCACCCAGCGATGGAAATCGTTGACGTGTGCAAAGACCAACGCCGGAGGCGCCGAGATCGTCGCCGCCCGCGCAATCCGAAACTCCGACGGCTGCAGGAACACGATGAGCACAAAGACAGCAACAATCGCCGCGAGGGCGATGAGGGTGATCTGGACCATTCTGGCTTTACTCCGCCCTGGCACTGGGTTCTCAGATGCGTCGAAGGCCTGTTCAACAGGTCCGTCGCTCGACGCGGGGGCTCTCGTTCTCATAATGATTACGCCTTTCAGGACACTTCTCTGGCCGCTCCACGAGCGTCAGAGTGATGGGTCAGTCGCCGGCACAGGCGCTACTTCGGCAAACCCGGCAGCTCGACCACCGGCCGGATCTCGACGGTGCCCAGCCGCGCGCCCGGGTGCCTGGCCGCGATGCTGATCGCCTCGTTGAGATCCTTCACGTCGATCAGGTAGAAGCCGCCGAGCTGTTCGCGCGTCTCCGCGAACGGGCCGTCTGTCACCAGCGGCTTGCCGTTCCGTACCCGCACGCTCGTGGCCGTGGACACCGAATGCAGCGGAGAGGCCAGCAGGTACTGTCCCCTCGCCTTGATCTCATGGCAGAGCTGCACCGCCTCATCGCGGGCCGCGCCCAGCGCCTCCTCGCCAACCCTTTCCCACGCACGTTCATCGTCATAGCACAGGAGCATGTATTTCATGTGTATCCTCGCATGTTGATCCGCCGGTCTCGAATTACCCGTCACGGCGCCACGTAGACCATCCACGACACGCCGAATCGATCGACGAGCATGCCGAAACGCGGCGAAAAGAACGTTTTCGCCAGCGGCATCACCACCTGGCCCGCCTCGACGAGGGCGGTGAAGATCCGGTCGGCCTCGGCCTCGTTGGCGACGGTGAGCGACAGCGCGAAGCCCTGGAAATTCGGCCGCCCCTCGCATCGCCCGTCGGATGCAAGCACCGTTGACTTGCCGATCCGCACGCTCGCGTGCATCACCTTCTCGGGCGCCGCGGAGCCGCACCCGGCCGGCTCGGGGCTGTCCTTGAACCGCATCATCATCAGCACCTCGGCGCCGACCGTCTTGCGGTAGAACTCCAGGGCCTCTTCGCAGCGGCCCTCGAAAAACAGGTAAGGCTGAATCTGCATGGAACGTCTCCTTTTCAGTTCGATGGTTTCAGGATTCGCAGACCGTTTCTGCTTGACTTTCCGCGGCCGGCTACTGCTCCAGCGCCGCCGGCGTCATCCACAGGTATTCCCAAATGTGCCCGTCGAGATCCTCGAAGCCCCACTGGTACATGAACCCGTGGTCCTGCGGCTCCGCGTAACGCCGCGCGCCCGCCGCAAGTGCCGTCTCCACGATGCGGTTGACCTCCTCGCGCGACGCCGCCGAAAGAGCGGTGATCGCTTCCGTGCCCGATTTCGCGTCGACCAGCGCCTTGGGCGTGAACGTCTTGAAGAACTTCTCGACCAGCAGCATGACGAAGATGTCTTCGCCCACGATCATGCACGTCGCCTTCTCGTCGGTGAACTGGGGGTTGAACCGGTAACCCAGCTTCGTAAAGAACTCGACCGACCGTTTGAGGTCTTTGACCGGCAGATTCACGAAGATCTTCGGGCGGTACGCGGATGCCCTCTGCATCTCCTCAAACCCCGCGGCGGCTTTCTGCACATCCGGCGGGAAGTCCGACATGTCCTGCACCTGCCGGATCTCGATCACCTCATTGGCCGAAGCCGGGCAGCGCGACGCCCACTCGATCGCCTCCTGCCTCGATTTCACATTGATCATCCAGTAACCACCCAGAACTTCCTTGGCTTCGGCAAACGGCCCGTCGGTCACCGTGGGCTTGCCCCCGGCAAACGAGACCCGCGCTCCCATCGACGGCGGGTGCAGCCCGTCGAGCGTCACCAATACCCCCGCCTTCTGCAGCTCCTGGTTGTATTTCATCATCGCCTCGACGGCCTTGGCATCGGGCATCGCACCCGGCCTGGCGTTCTCGTAGCCCTTCGGGATCATGAGCATCATGAATCGCATCAACTGGCTCCTTGTTCGCAGCGGCCGGGTGGATCGACCCGGTTTCCATGCCCGCAACACTGAGTAGTCGGCCGGCCCGACCTGAAATCGACAGCGAGGGGGGTCAAATTCGCCAGAATGATGGTGAGCGGCCCATCGGGCGACTGCCGTCACACCGCCGCCCTGCGGTTGTCGCTCAGTTCCCGCAGTCGTCGTTCGAGGAAGCGACGCTCGGGCTCCTGCCTGGCCAGACGGATCGCCCGCTCGTAGGAAACCCGCGCCTCGGCCGTACGGCCCAGTCGGCGGCACAGATCCGCCCGCGCCGAGTGCGCCAGGTGGTAGTCGGCCAGGTCGCCGCGGGCCAGAATCCCATCAATCAGGTCTACGCCCGCCGCCGGACCATCGCGCATCGCGACCGCCACCGCACGGTTCAATTCCACCACCGGCGACGGCTCGATCCTCGCCAGCACGTCATACAAGGCCACGATCTGGCCCCAATCCGTCGCATCCGCGGTGGACGCGTCGGCGTGCACCGCCGCGATGGCCGCCTGGAGCGTGTACGGCCCGAACCGCCCTGACTGCAGCGCTCGTTGCACCAGGACCTGCCCCTCGGCGATCTGCTCACGGTTCCACAGAGAGCGATCCTGGTCCGCCAGCAGAATCAGATCGCCCTCTGGAGTCGTCCGTGCCGCCCGTCGCGACTCCTGAAGGAGCATGAGCGCCAGCAGTCCGATCGTCTCCGGATCCGCCAGCAGTTCGACAAGCAGCCGACCGAGCCGGATCGCCTCGGCCGAGAGATCCCCACGCGTCACCGAATCGCCCGACGACGCGCAGTACCCCTCGTTGAAAATCAGGTAGACCACACGAAGCACCGCATCGAGCCGGTCGGGCAGATCCGCCCGCGAAGGCACCTGGTACGGAATGCCCGCGCTCTTGATCTTCGACTTGGCCCGCACGATGCGCTGAGCCAGCGTGGCCGGCGTCGTCAGAAACGCCCGCGCGATCTCCTCGGTCGTCAGCCCGCACACCTCCCGCAGCGTCAGCGCAATCCGGGCCTCCGGAGGCAGCGCCGGATGGCAACACGTGAAGATCAGCCGCAGCCGGTCATCCTCGACGCCGTCTTCGTCCCGGTCCGCGGCCGCGTCGGCGGCCTGGTCCTCGATTCGCTGGGCCAGCTCGCCCAGCGAAGCGTCGAAGCGGGCACGGCGGCGCATCACGTCGATGGCTTTGAACCGCCCGGCCGACACCAGCCATGCCCGCGGATTCGACGGCACACCGTCCCGCGGCCACTGCTCGATCGCCGAAGCGAACGCATCGTGCAGCGCCTCTTCGGCCAGGTCGAAGTCGCCCAGCACGCGGACCAGCGTCGCAAAGACGGCCCGCGCTTCTGCACGGTACACCGCCTCTACTCGCTCCTGAATCTCGTTGGCCGCAGTCTGGCTCATGACGCAGGAATGGCGCTCGGACTCCGCTCGTAAGTGTGGCACCGGCGTCCCGCTGGTGGGTGTGCTACGGGCGTCTCGCCCGTGGAGCACCGCCGGGACGGCGGTGCCACACCCGGACACAGGCCTGGTGCCTGTGCCACACCCATCTTGAGATCGTTTCTATGTCCCGGAAAGCTCGATGAGCGGCCGCACTTCGATCGTGCCCATCTTCGCCGGCGGAATCCGCTCCGCGATGCGGATCGCTTCGTCCAGATCCTTCGCCTCAACCAGGTAATACCCGCCGAGCTGTTCGCGCGTCTCCGCGAACGGGCCGTCGGTCACCAGACGCTTCCCCTCGCGGACGCGGACGCTCCTGGCCGTCGACGTCGGCTGCAGCGGAGAAGACGCCACGTACTGACCGCTCGCCTTGAGCTGGTCGACCAACTGCAGAGATTCGGCATAGCACGTCTCCCGGTACGTGTCGTTCCAGGCCTTCTCATCCCCGTACACAAGCAGCATGTATTTCACGGCAAACCTCGTATGGCTGGCTGGAATCGCCTGGCCCGACCCGGCCAACGGCGGCCCTTCATCTTATTCCGCACCAACTGGTCCGGCCACCGCTCACCCGCCTGCGATGGCCCCCAGGATCACAAACGGCTCAGCCCCCGCGGCCACCTTCTCGGGCAACGGCGTATCCGGCGGCTCGTGGGACAGGTCCTGCTCGCACGCAAAAAACCGCACGAGCGGCCGTCGCTGCAGCGTCACGTGATCGCGGATCGTCCCGCGCAGCACCGGGTAGCGCGCCTCGAGGGAATCCAGAGCCGTGCGCAGCGTCGGCGGGCCGTCCGGCTCGACCTCGACCTCCGTGCCCTCGATCCGGGCCAGGTTGCGCAAGTGGAATGGAAGCTCAATCCGAACCACGTGCCACCTCCAATGTCCAGCTCCCAATTGAGGGAAAGGCTCCTGCTCAATCGGCAATCGGCAATGGGCAATCGACCATCATCCAAGCGTCTGCACTTCGACCGACAGCACCGCGGGCAGATCCCGCACGATCGCATTCCACGTGTCTCCGCCGTCAGGCGAGCAGTAGACCTGGCCGCCGGTCGTGCCGAAGTAAATCCCGCACCCATCCAGCGTATCGACCGCCATCGCTTCGCGCAGCACGTTCACGTAGCAGTCGCTCTGCGGCA
>CAZQEN010000448.1:0-5294 GCA_964591605.1 uncultured Planctomycetales bacterium | reverse complement strand
TTGCGCCGCGGCATAAGCAGGGAAAGTTCACGGCGTTGCATGCCACCCCGCCCAAGGTGTCACGGACCCGCGGGCAGCGTGATGCGGTTATGAGACGGCTCGATCCGTCGCCGCCGCTTGCGGGAGCCGGCAGGTTATAGGCGCCGACGAGGGCGGGGGCCTGCTTTGCGGGCCGGGGGAGGCGTGTCCAGGGACGGGGGGCGGGCCGGCGCCGGGGGGTCGGCGGGCGGCGGCGGTGGCCGCCGGACGCGGGCAATCGTAAGAACCTTTCAGGGGCCGCCGCGCGCTCCAGGCGGGGAGTCAGGCTGGCGGGCGTGGCGGGCCGGCCCCCGATTCAAGTTCTCGCCGGCTGCGTGCCGAGGCTACTGGTATGTGGAACAAGCAATGGAATCCGGGCCTTGCGGTCGTATCGGCCTTCCTGGCCTGCGGGCTGCTGAGCGGTCAGAGCTGTGACCTGGTGCGTCCGGTCGACTCGGGCGCGCCGGAGGCGGGGGCGCCGTCATCGGAGTGCGGCAGCGCGCTGTTTCCGGCTCCCGACAGCGACCGGGACGGCATCTGCGATCCGATCGACAACTGCGTCACGCTCTCGAACCCGGACCAGCTCGATGCGGACGGGGACGGCATCGGGGACCGGTGCGAAGATCCGACGCCCGATCCGCTCGACGTGAGCCTGACGGTGAATGCGGCGGACGGGGAGATTCAGATCTCAGCAGAAGTCACCGGGGGGACCGAGCCGTACACGTATCACTGGTCGGTGAATCCGAGTCCGTTTCCGCTGGGGGTGAGTTTCACGGACCCGGAGACGGCGGAGCTGGCGTGGCGTCCGCCGTGCGGGCATGCGTTCGTGCTGACGGTGACGGTGAACGACGGAGCCACGCCGTTCCAGGTGGCGGCCAGGAGCACAGAGCCGGTGCTGGTGGGGTGCGAGTGAGGGTTGCGGGTGATCGGGAGGTCGGCGCGGAGAAGCCCTTGCTGGCGCTGCGGGCTCTATGGAGAGGTTGTGCCTCTGGGGGCGGGCAGGTCAGCGTTTGGTCATTTCGAAGAGCTGGGTGGCCTGGGCGCCGAGGAAGCCCTGGAACCGCCGGGGCCGGCCGTCCGGGCCGGGGACATCGCCGCGCTCGGCGAGCTCGTAGTAGGCGTAGGACCACTTGAGCCGGCCGGGCTGGCCGTCGCGTTCGCGGACGGCGCACTCCTCATCGACGGCCTGGGTGGCGGTCTGGCGGAGCTTGCTACCTCTTTGTCCCTCTATTTCTTCCTTCATGGGAATGCCGGCGGCCCGCAGGCCCGCGACGGTGGCCTCGATGTCGGGCCACCCGGGGACCTGCTGCTCGTTGATGCAGGCGGTGAAATGATTGACGTTGTTGCCGTGGAGCAGGGTCCAGGCCGCATACTGGCTGACCTTGTTGACGGCCAGGACGGTCTCCCGGGGAGGCGGCGACCAGGGGAGCTGGGTGATGTACCGGTAGAGGCGATCGATGAGGCCGCCGCAATTGTCCTCGAGCATGGTGGAGGGGTAGCGGAGGATGGCCTGGGTGTCGGTGTCGAGCAGGTTTCGGGCGTCGGCGACGGCCTCGCGGATGAGGCGGGCGGCATCGGCGGGCAGGCGGTCGACCTCGAGCTGGCTGATGAAAATCTTGGGCAGCAGGAGATCGTCATGCTCATAGTGGCGGGCGGTCAGATGCTTGTCGGCGAACTCGTAGGAGCCGGCCGCCCGGTAGCCGAGGGGGGTGATCAGGCGGGCGAGGGCCTCGATGCCGGGCGGAAGCGGCCCCATGGGGGCGTTGAAGGTGCGGAAGGCGATGTGATCGTTGACGACGCGTCCGCCCTTGTCCTGCACGAGGTCGCGGTAACGGCGCGCGTATTCGACGCGCTCACAGTAGTTGGCCCAGAGTCGCTCGAGAAGGTCGGTGAGAATCTTCTTGATCATGTTCGACGTCCGTTGTTGGCTCTCAGCTCATGGTTGACCGCCGGCTGCCCGCGCTGGCCCTGACGGATGGAGTTTACCCAGAGCGGCCCGGTAACGCTACAGAAGCGGGGAAACGAGCCGGGCGGCGCCGAGGGTGACGGCCTGGGGCACGGTCCAGGCCGTTCGACCGTCGGGGGCGATGCGGCGGGCGTGGGCGAGGAACGAGCGGAAGTCGGCGAGCAGGTCGCGGGCGAGGCCGGCGTCATAGAGGACGGTGGAGAGCTCGAAGTTGAGGCGGAAGCTGCGGTGGTCCATGTTGGCGGAGCCGACCAGGGACCAGTGCTCGTCGATGACGACGACCTTGTTGTGCAGCATGCCGTGGTCATACTCGTAGATCTCGACGCCGGCCCGGATCACCTCCTTGTAGAAGCTACGTCCTGCCCAGAGGACAAGGGGGTTGTCGTTGCGGGCGGGGATGAGGATCTGGACCTTCGCCCCGCCGCGGGCGGCGACGTGGAGCGCCTGGATGAGGGCGGCGTCGGGGACGAAGTAGGGGGTCATGATGCAGATGGAGCGATGGGCGCCGGTGATGGCGGAGAAGACGACGTCGAGGATGGGGTTGGCCTCGACGTCGGGGCCGGAGGGGATCACCTGGACGACGTGCGGGCCCACCGGCTCGGGGGCGGGGAAGTACTCGTCGCTGACCAGCTCGTGGCCGGTGGTGTAGTACCAGTCCTCGACGAAGACCTCCTGCAACTGCTGGACGGCGGGGCCTTCGATGCTCAGGTTGGTGTCCTGCCAGGTGCCCAGCCGGGGGTGGCGGCCGCGGTACTCGTCGCCGATGTTGTGGCTGCCGGTGAAGGCGATCTTTCCGTCGATGATGAGGATCTTGCGGTGGTTGCGGAAATTGACGCGCCAGGGGCCCTGCCAGGGAACGACGGGTAGGAAGTAGTCGAACTGGATGCCGGCGCGGACCATGGGGTGGATGAACGCGCGGGTGAGCGACCAGCTTCCCAGGTAGTCGACGAGGACGCGGACCTGGACCCCCGCTCGGGCGCGGGCGATGAGGGCGTCGCGGATCATGGCCCCGGTCTCGTCGGGGCGGAAGATGTAGTACTCGAGGTGCACGTGGGAGCGTGCGGAGGCGATCATGTCGTGGAGGGTGATGAGCGACTGCTCCTCGTTGTGGTAAATGGCGACGCGGTTGCTGTGGGTGGGGGGGTAGGAGCCGACCTTGGTGGCGATCTTCATGAGGTGCCGCGTGGCCGGGGCGAGCCGGCGGACGACGCGGGCGGCGTGCATCTGGTCGAGGGGCGGGCGGCGGGAGAGCGAGACGGCCAGACGCTGGCGGCGACGGCGGCGCTTGCGTTTGGTGCGTTCGAGGCGGGGGGTGCCGATGGCCCAAAAGCTGAAGCTGCCGATGACCGGCAGGAGAAAGACGGCGAAGATCCAGGAAAGCATGGCCCGGGGTTCGCGCGGGTTGAGGAGAATGTGAATGATGATGGCGATCGCCACGAGGTAGTTGAGGATCAGGAGTGTCCAGAAGGCGATCTGCATAGGCTGGGGATACCTTAGCACGAAGTGCGGCCGTGTGCCCCTCTGGCTGTATCGGCGGAGACGGGGCGGCGTCTGATTCTGGCTTCGTTTTGTCACTGTGCGTTGTCCTGAGCCGGCCGAGGGGGGAGGTGTGCGGGCGGGATGGAGCGGGGGAGAAGTGAGAAGGTGTGAAAGTGGGAAAATGGGAAAGTGAAAGGGAAAGGATCGGTCTGGATGGCGGGTTGGCCGGTGGCGGGCGTCGGGGATTTGGGTTCGTCTTGCCATCATGCGTCGTCCGGGGGGCGTTGAGGGGGAGGCGGCTCGGGTTGAGAGGCGGCCTTTGGGGCCGCAGCGGCGGCTGGGGACTGGCGATCTGCGATTCTTGATCACCGATCGGGGTCCTGGGGGGTAAAAATTGGCTTCGTTTTGATGAGCACGATCGATCTGGCATGCGCCGGCTCCACTCGCAGGGACGAAGGGCGCGGTCCCTCTGTGAGTGGAACATGTCGGGCGCTCCACGCGTGAGGCGGCGGGTGGAGCGGGTGGCTGGGGCGTGTACGGGACAGGACACGTATTGGACAGCGCCGGGGACCGCGGACGATCACGGATGATCGGGGATGGGCGCGGAAGCCTGCACACAGGCGTGGAGTGCTCCACAGCGGGAAGGGTTCAGCAAAAAGATCTTCATTTCTCGTCGAAAGCTGAAAAAAAGGGTTGCCGGGAGACAAGGTCATGCGTCAGAATGCGGTGGTTACGTTCTGGTGGCCGGGCATCTGATCTGCGTCATCTGTTTTGAGGGTAAAAGCGATTCACACGTTGTGGTCTGCGCAAGGCAGGCAGGAGGGTCCTTTGCTGGGGAAAAGTACGATCGGATTGGTTGCGGGTGTGGTTTTGTGGGTGGGGGTCCTTCCGGCGTCGGCGCTGAAGGTGAGCCTGGGGATCCGCGAGACGGCGGCCGGGGGCGGGCCGGCGGGGGCGATCGGTGACGACGCCGGGACGCTGGGCGGCATCGAGCATGTGAACAAGGACGGCCAGACGATCCCGCTGGACAATCAGTGGCACCCGTACTCGTGGGACATCGACGGCGACCCGCTGACGGCGTTTGCGGGCAGCACCGCGAACTCCGTCCTGCAGGGGACGTTCGGCTCGTTCGAAGAACTGCGGCTGCTCAACGACACGGGCCTCACCGATCCGATCACGATCTGGATCGATTACGTCGTGAACACGGTCAACGGCGGGCCGGTGGTTGTGCAGGGTTTTGAAGGTTTCGCCGATGGCACCGAGGTGATGTTCCAGGAGCCGGGGCACTCGGGCTCGACATCGGCCAACGTTGCGGGAGGCGACAGCGCGGGTGTGGACAACACGACGGCGTTCCACGGCGCGGGCTCGTACCGGGCGCAGTGGCAGTTCGTCGATTCCGACACGACGCGCTGGGTGCGGTTCTACACCTTCGGTGCGGACAACGGTCCCAATCCACTGATCCGGTTCGACCAGGGCAGCGTGGTGTCGGTCTACATCAAGGCGGTGCCTGAACCGGCCACGGCCGTGCTGCTGGGGGGCGGTGCGCTGCTGCTGGTGCGTCGGCGGCGCGGGGGGGGTTGTCGGCGTTCGGGGGCCTGACGCGAAGAAACCCTCGTTCGCCTCGGCGGATCTTCGACTCGCGCTTCGGGCTCTATTGCTGGTGTCTGGACGCTCAACAGGTGCGAGTCCGGCAGGCCGGACTTACACGCCCGCTCCCCAGACTCATTGCCAGACCGTCCGCATGGGTGTGGCCATTTTCCGGGCGGCTATCATCATTTTGCCCGGAGGGCATTCGAGCGTTGCCAGGGACTTTCAGTCCCTGGAACGGCGA